>JBNLGO010000221.1:0-4724 GCA_050306095.1 Cyclobacteriaceae bacterium | reverse complement strand
CTCCATAGAATAAACGACTCCTTCATAGATATAATCCTTATATGGTAAAAGGAAATTCATATAATAGTGAAGTTGGACAAGACTGAAAGCAGTATTCCCAGGAATTCGATCTTTATTATTATCAATTACTGATTGAACACTACCTTGCGCTCTTCCTAAATAGTAGTTTTCATTAATAATTTCCATCATGCCTTTAACACCTTTTACACTTTCCTGCACCATATTAAAGTCAATTTTTCCAAATTCATTTTGAATATTTGTTTCTATAATTGGCCCTATGATTTTTGGGTTCTGCGAGTTATTGTCTCTAAATGTTCTGAGAAGGGTTCCATAAAAAACATCTTCAATGGCTTTTTCAGATTCCTTATCATTATTTGAGGTTTGTAATTCAAGATATTCCAACGCTTTATCATATTCCCCATTAAGAGTTGAAATTATACTTAGGGCGCTATACAAACTTCTTAAAGTAGCCTTGTCTTGGATATCATACTTGTCTAAATCATTTAGAATGTCTTTTTTCATTAATTCAGCTAAATCAAGAATCATTTGACGATCTTGCACCAGATCTATCGCCACATTGGTAGGCAGTTTATAGGAATGTTTGGGAAGGTCTTCTTCAGATTCTACTTTTATTTTCTTTTGAGCTGTTCCTACGTGAAGAACGAGCAATAGGAGTGAAAGAGTCAGAGTAATCTTATTCATAGCATAAATGGTTAGGGAGTTGATAAAAGGATTAATAATTTACTTTTTTTGGGCATTTAAATCAAGCAAAACAGATACTTGAACACCCATAACACCCTCAAAAACAATCATTTGATATTGTCATAGCACAAATTTGAATTTCATTATTTGAATTCAAATACACATTACTTTTTTACATTTATTCTATGTGTTGGGAAAGCATTGATTCTAACCTTTGAACTATAAGTTTGGATTTCTAGAGAAAGGAAGGAAAATGATAATGCCTTATTTTAGGATGAATTATCTTAATTAACTAATTTAAATATGTGGTAGTTGGCAAATTGATGGGGATCTATTCTTAAATCATCAAACATTTTACCATGAATACTGTTGTTAACCTCCCTTCAACTATAAATATCTATCTGATATTTTATCTAGCTGGATTTACAGCTTCCTACCTTGTTTTATTTTACTATTTCATCAGAATTCCTGATTCTAGAGCAAGATTGGCGGTTGTAACATGCCTTATCTTTCTTTCCTTTATTATTGGTTGCAAATTAACCGGATACTGGGAACAATTATTTGTTGTTGATGCATCAACAGTAGTTCATCACGGTAAACAAGTGGCGTTAGGAGGTGTTTTTCTTAGTTTATTAACTGTTTTTCTTGTCAATTTACTAGTAAAGCTACCAGAAAAATTCTACTCTTCTTTAGGATATGCGCTCATGTTGGGATTGATTATACAAAAGCCAGGTTGCTTACTTGCTGGATGTTGCAGAGGAATTGAAACTGGTCTTTGGGGCATTTCTTACGGTGAGGATATTTTTCGCCACCCATTGCAATTATACGAATGCCTGGCTTATTCACTGGCTCTTTTTATATACACACGGTTACCTGCAAAACATAAACTTTCAAAGTTTTTCATAGCTGTTTTTCTCTTCTGCATTGTGCAATTCTTAGCTGAATTTGTCAGGGATCCGAATTACATATTGGTATTTCATCAGAAGCTGTTAACAATCTCATTACTTCAATGGATTTACCTTGGATTAGGAAGTGCTATGCTGATTTCCTTCTTTAAAAAAGGATTTACAAATATTCATTTACCAGAACATGCAAATCCATTACTATTAAATATGTTAATTCTTTTAATAGTGACGTCCGTTTTTTACGTGTTTCATCAGCAATTATATCGATCTGAAATTTATGCGATTAATCTTTCTTTAATTCCGGCCATTGGGTTATTCGTACAGGAGGTTTTTATTCAAATAACCCAAACTAAATTCAAATGGGTTTCACTTGGATTTTTATTGTTGCCTTTATTGTTAATGAGCCAAACGGTCATGCCTGAAAAAGAAAAGAAAGAAACGTTGAAAACCTTCAGAATCGGATATGGTGGTGGAAATTTCAATAATGAAATTAAATATGACTCTGATCCTGATGATTGTGCCGGAGTAATTAATTCAACAGACTTTCAACAAAAATTTTCAGTAATAACCATAGGATATCTGACTACTAAAATTGATGGAAAAGCGCATGTAGAATTTGGAATTGATGCTACGATAGGCACTATAGAAGAAACAAATCTTTCTAATAATGAAGTTAATCGATATTCGATGTATTCGATAAATCCAAAAGTATCTTATGATGGCAGATGGATGGGTGTGGGTTTCGGATTGCATATCGGGAAGCAATATTACGCAACTCCTAAAACAGTTTTTATAAGAACAGGCATACCTGATGAGGGCCTTTCTAATTTTCCGTTTCTCCCTTCCGCATATCTTCGGATCGGGCCTAAAAAATATATGTTTATGGAATATAATTTCGCCAATCATTTTCCTTCACCTCTGCCTGCATATACCCATGAACTGACCCTGGGTTCAGGATTTGGATTTAGTAATGGATTGTTTTTAAAAGGTGGTGTTTTATTTGGTAGCCAATCATATGGCACACCTGGTTTTTACCTGTCCGGATACATACCTATCGAGGAACGTTTTGTATTTGAACCACGGCTTGGACTTGGAAAAATGAGTGGAGTATTTTCTATTGGAACATCCTACCGTATTGGCAATACGAATATCAAACATTATCCTTATAAATAGGGAATCGTGTTGCTGAAAATGGCAATCATAACCAAAAGTTACATGAAATGCTTATGAAACCCTTGAACCCACATTATGTATTGGAACTTTATGAGTTACATTTTCTTCTTTATCTGCATTATCCACCAAAATGGTTAAGGACATTATAATCAATATAATTTCAATAATTAATTTTTAAGCAAAAAGGTGAAAGCATTGCACCACTTATATAAATAAAGTCCTATTTTGAAGTAATTTCGATAATACTGAAACTGTATAATCACCATCATAAAGATTATTTTCACTAATAAACCTCGACTATCAAAAAAAGACGTTAATTCATCACTTCATTCGCAATTTTCTTATAGAAAATTGAGGCAATATTAACAAAACTGTATAGACGACGAGTTGATTGAAACAAATGACAACTTAAATAACCTGAATGTTTATAAAACTACTCTCCTATTTACCTTTTTTTATTCTTTACCTGATATCTGATTTTTTAAGTTTTACGACGTATTATGTAATCGGGTATCGAAAGAAAACCATCCTTCAAAACCTTCGAAGATGTTTTCCTGAAAAAGAGGAAAAGGAAATTAGAAACCTGGCCCGAGATTTCTACACCAACCTGGCAGATGGGGTTGTGGAGCTAGTTAAATCTTCTCACTTGAAAAAAGATGAATTCAGGAAGCGAGTGGTTTTTAACAATCCTGAAGTCCTTCAATCTCAGTTTGACCAAAACAGGTCAGTATTTTGCATGGCTGGTCACCTCTGTAATTGGGAATGGATGCTTCCCGGGTTTCATGCCTATTTCCCAAATCCAATCGATGCCATTTATTTACCTTTGTCATTTGGATGGTCTGAAAAGCTCCTTTTCAAGGTGCGTTCGCGATTTGGGGGAACCCCGATCCCCATGGACAAAGCTGCACGAAGGATCATATCGGGAAGTAAAACAGGTCCAAGGGCATTCGCGTTGGTAGCCGACCAGATGCCTTCCATCTCCCAGGCCAAATATTGGACTACATTTTTAGGAGTGGAAACCAGCTTTTTTATCGGTGCAGAAGTACTTGCACAAAAAACAAATAGCGCTGTCATATTCTTTGGCATGCGAAGGATAAAAAGAGGGTATTACGAAGTAGAATTAACCTTATTAGATGAGCCACCATTTCATAAAAATCCACATTTTATTATTGAAAAATATGCTGAACATCTAGAACGCTATATTCAAAAATATCCCAGCACCTGGCTATGGACACATAAGCGATGGCAGTATACGAGAGAAGAGAGTGAATATTAATAAATCGCTATACGTTCACAAAAAAGAGATTTCTCGTATCAGAAATAAACCGTTTTTCCCTACTTTTAATCTCAATATCTGGAATTTTAATTCTTTTTCTGAAACAGAAAATACCGATATTGGGTACATTACCAATACAATAGGAATCTGGAGAAATCATTATTTAACACAATTCGAAATGCTCGTTGATCTACATGCATATTTCACAAATACACCGGTCGTAAAAAAACGGATAATCGGGGCAGATTACCTGGCGGCAGAATATAACTGCCCGATCGACGTGGAAAACTTTACTTTTTGGAATGAAATGCACTTGATCACCTACGCTGTCTCCGGACGCAAAGATTGGTTTGTAAATGGTCAAAAACACATTATAGAAGCCGGAAAAGCAGCATTTATTCGAAAAGGAGTGTATTCTACCAAACAATATTTCGAAGTAGATCATTGCGTCATTAACTTCATGCTCAATGACGAATTTATCCGCCGATTTCTCCAGGAATATCCAGCTATTACACTACCTGTTCCCGATGAAAGGAAGCTAAATGGGATCTATGAAATAGATATCGATGAATCCCTTCGATCCATTATTTACAGTGTTAGCAATTACTTAAAAGAAGGTCGTGAGATCCCTCAAGAGCTTGTAGAAATCAAATTCAAAGAGCTTTTAT
>JBNLGO010000220.1:0-4727 GCA_050306095.1 Cyclobacteriaceae bacterium | reverse complement strand
CACCCTGTATCCGGATTTTGTGTGTGACAGATTAATTCACCCCATTTATTAAAAATGGTCATTTCAAAGGATGAAACATATAAGCCTTTAAAAGTAAATACGTCATTTAATCCATCATTATTTGGTGTAAATGCATTGGGAAAAACGACATTTGATGGGAATGTTGTTTTTAAGTAGTTGCTTTGAAGTTGAGGCAGTCCTGATACAGATGGTAGTATTCTGATTCTATAAATTATTTCCTGGGGGAGGTTTTCAAAATCGGTTTCCGTGTAAGTGGTGTCCAGCCCTATTTCAATCTCATCTATTAACTGTTGTTGCTGGTCGTATATCTCCAGATAATAACTGTTTACACCACTTTGCCATCCAATATAATTGGTCCATATTATCGTGGGTGTCAAATAGGCGCTGAGAAATACCGGACTTGTAATTGTTGGTGGAGAAATGTTACCGCAAAGATCTTCATAGGTGATTTCATAAAAATATTGCTTAGAAGATGGACTTGCTGAGCTGTCGGAGAAATTATTGGATAAGGTAGTAAAATTAGTTGGGTTGCTACCGTCAGCATCATATCTCCTAATATGATAAACAGAAGGTGGTGTTGGTGGAATATCCCAGGTTAATACAGGAATGTCATTATTAATGGTGGTATTAATCTCCCCAATTGTGGGAGGTTGGTCTAAAGAAATTGCTGTAATGCAGGAAATATTGCTGATGCTTTGTAAACCATTATTTTCATTTAAAACCACTTGATAACAATATTCAACACCACATTGAACTGATGCATCGGTGTAATTGGTTGAAGTGGTGGAAGTAATAATATTTCCATCTCTTTCTATATTATAGGTGTTAAGATCATTTGTTTCTGTGGACCAATTCAAAAAGTTTTCATTGTTGTTGGCAGTGCTTTCAAGATTTACGCTGCAGGCTGTTTGAGAAGGAGTGGTCGCTCCATCGCATGGATCAAAAGCAGTAAGCCGAAAACAGTAATAATTTTGATCGGTATCCAGGTTGTTTATAATATAATTAGCTGGCAGGCTGTTAACAGATAATGTGTCAATAATATTAAATGAGGAGGAGCCATTCTGACTTTGTTCCAAGTAATAAGAAGTATTTGGGTCTAAACTAAAATTCAATAAAATTGAATCCGCATTTAAAACTTCAATCCGATCAATGGTGCCAGGTACAATATCAGCGACAAGATTTAAAGTGGTAAAAACTGTATTGCAATTGACGTTCGCTAGATAAGTCTCACTTTGGTTGGGATCCATCATACCATGCACAGTTATACTATATACGCCAAGTGCACCATACAAATGTTGTTGGATCTGCTTATTTAAAATGATTTCAGAATTTCCATCTCCCCAATCGACATAAAAAGCATTATATAAGGTGTCATCACCATGGAAGAAAGCTTCTGTACCTTTGCAATTAGAAAGATTAAAAGTAGGAGTTTGCGGAGCGACCACTTCAATATATAAGGAGTCATCTCTTGGATCTCCATTTGCAACTACCTGGGTAATTAAATAAATACCAGGATCAGTATAGGTGTAAAAGGTATCCTGAACGAAAGTGGCGTTTTCTCCATAATTATAAACATTGACATTATTTGCTGGAGCTCCAGAGCTATCGATCACAGACACGGTAAAAGGAGCACATCCTATATCAGATACTACATAAAACTTTGCCCCAAATTGCGCATAAGAATTGAGGGTGAAAAAGAGGGAAAATAGGATGATATAACCGCTATTTATTTTCAAAGTAAAAAATTCAAATATCCCTATAACGAATACCTGATCAATTAATTTTTACAAACAAAAAACATTTGAATATGATAATTAAATTCCTGATTATGATAGTTGATGGATGATTTCTTCTAATGGTAACTCTTGCTGCTCACCTGTTTGCATGTTTTTAAGTGCATATTTTCCTTTTTGAATTTCTTCAGGACCTGCAATTAAAACAAATGGAATATTTTTTCTGTCGGCATAAGAAAATTGCTTCTTCAACTTGCTTGGATCCGGATATAACTCACTTGCGATACCTTCATCTCTGAGTGATTTAAGAATTTTTAAATAATCTATTTCCGATTCTTCATCAAAATTAACAAGAAGAACTTTTGTGGAAGTCAATGTTTCTTGAGGGAATAACCCTTTTTCTTCCAGGATATCAAATATTCGCTCTATTCCAAAACTAAAACCAACTCCCGAAACACCTTGTAGACCAAATACACCGGTCAAATTATCATATCGACCGCCACCGATAATACTACTCGTAATAGAAGTATCTTGTGCTCCTACTTCTATGATGGCTCCTGTATAATAAGAGAGCCCCCTTGCAAGTGTGATTTCCACTTGCACATGATGATCGGCAACCCCAAAGCCTTCTACATATTTAAATATTTTTTCTATTTCCCCAACCCCTGCTAATCCGGTTTCTGAACCAGACAAGAGGTTTTTTAATTGGGATAAAGTGTCAGAATTTGCTCCATTTAGCTCAAAGAAAGGATCAATTTTATCAATGCTCGAATCGCTAAAACCATTTTCTTTAAGCTCTTCGATCACCTTTTCTTTGCCAATTTTATCTAACTTGTCGATAGCCACACAAAAGGTAGCTTCTTGCCCTTTAGCATCAATTACTTCTGTAATGCCTTCAAGTATTTTTCGGTGATTAAGCTTAATGGTAAATTTTTCGATGCCTAAATTTTGCAAAACCTCATTGATCATCAGGATATTTTCAGCTTCACATAATAGGGAGCTCGTGCCAACCACATCAGCATCACATTGATAAAATTCACGGTATCTTCCTTTTTGAGGCCGGTCAGCTCGCCAAACAGGTTGTATCTGGTATCTTTTAAATGGAAAGCCAATAGTGCCTTGGTTCATGACAACATACCGAGCAAAGGGAACAGTGAGGTCATAACGCAGGCCTTTCTCTGAAATAATGGGTAATAAATCTTTGCTGGAAGTTTCCGGGCTAAGGGTAGCTTTTTTTAAGTAATCACCTGAATTCAATATTTTAAATAACAGCTTATCTCCTTCATCGCCATATTTTCCTGTCAGCACACTTAGGTTTTCCATGGCTGGAGTCTCAATGGGTAAGAAGCCAAATTTTTGAAACACTTCTTTAATTGTGCTAAAAATATAATTTCTTTTGGCCATTTGTTCCGGGCCAAAATCCCGGGTGCCTTTTGGGATAGAAGTATTTTGCTTGCTCATTATTTAAAATGTTCAATAATCTCGCAAAACTAAGCAAAGACCGATAAATTAATGGGTTATCTGTAAATTTTATTCATCAAAATGCACAAAATATAAATGCATTGTTTGGTGATAATTATCATTTTCCGTACTTTTGCAGCCCAATAAAAAATGTTGTATGATAGTTGTAAATGTAAAAGAGAACGAATCAATCGATAAAGCGCTTAAAAGATTCAAGAAGAAATTTGAAAGAACTGGTGTTTTAAAAGAAATCAGAAGAAGAAGTTTCTTTGAAAAGCCTTCTATTTCAAGAAGAACTGAAAAGATTAAGGCGGCTTATCGACAAAAGTTCATCGACGATCTGAATTAATTTTATCTCAGACTACCTTTTCTCTTTACTTTTGATTATGTTTATTAACCATGGTTAATCCCCCGTGGTTATTCGCATGATTGAAAGGTTTCTGAGATTTTTAAGGTACGAGAAGAGGTATAGTAATCATACAATCAATTCCTATCAAACTGATCTTGTCCAACTGGACACATTTCTTAAAGATCAGTTTTCTACCAATAATCTTGAAAATGCAAATCACTCACTTTTAAGGAGTTGGGTGGTGAGCCTGTCTGAGAACGGATTAAGTGCGAAATCCATCAACAGGAAAATTATATCCATACGGTCGTTTTATAAATTCCTATTACAATCAGGCCATATAAAAGTAAATCCTTCCAGTAAATTACGGCTTCTTAAAACCCCAAAGAATATTCCCTATTTCGTCCGTCAGGATGAAATATTAACCATGTTGGATCATTTTGAATTTGAAGGTGACTTTGCAGGACTACGTGATAAGCTGATCCTGGAGTTGTTTTATAGCACGGGTATGCGGGAAGCAGAATTAATAAATTTAGAAGAAATTGAAGTTGATTTTATTGGAGGAAACGTAAAGGTGTTAGGTAAAAGAAATAAAGAAAGAATTATTCCGTTGTCTTCACCATTAATAAATGCGATTAAAAATTACTTGGTGAAGAAAAAAGAATCATTTGGAAGTAACGCTTCGCAATTTTTAATCGTTACTAATAAAGGAAAAAAAACTTACCCGATGTTTATCTATCGGATTGTGAACAAATACCTTAAATCATTTACAAATGTTGAAAAAACTAGCCCTCACGTATTGCGTCATACTTTTGCGACGCATCTTCTCAACAAAGGAGCAGATCTCAATGCAGTTAAAGACCTCCTCGGTCATCAGAGTTTAGCCTCCACACAGGTATATACACACAATACACTTGATAAAATCAAAAAAATATTTGAACAAGCGCATCCTAAAGCTTAATGGTTTAATCTATAAACTTTTATTATTATGAAATTAAATATGCATTCTATCCGATTTGATGCCGATGTGAAATTGTTAGACTTTATTCAAAAGAAGGCAAACAAATTAGACACTATTTTTGATAGAATTATTGATGGAGAAGTTTTTCTGAGATTGGAAAATGATGTCCAGAATGAAAACAAGATGGTGGAGATTAAGTTAAACA
>JBNLGO010000219.1:0-4755 GCA_050306095.1 Cyclobacteriaceae bacterium | reverse complement strand
AAGTAAATTACAATGGTGATTTTGTTCATTCGTATAGTAATTGAGATCTAAAATAAAAAGATGACTCCATTTATATAAGCATATATAGTTAAGTCAAATTAAGGTGCTTGAATTTACGAAAAATATATACAAGAATGATAAATCCCTGGAATAGGAAATAGGATGGCTGGTAGTTTATAAGGCAGGTTAAAAAATTATTTGGTGGAAGAATGCATGTAGGGATATAAGTTATTTTGAAAGCTCCTCTAAACTAACTTCCTCATTGTCCAAATGGATTAAATCATTTTCACAAATCCGAATCACTGATGTCTGGTAAGTATTAACTGTATCAACTTTTATATATTTACAATTTAGCACTCTTTTAATAGGTTATTCCTCTATCAATGTCATAAAGCTTACTGCATCTGCAAGGAAGCTGGCTTTGCCTTTTTTTACTTTTACGGTTTGTACCATCTCCATATCTGAATTTTCGTTGGTACGGTACAATCTCAACTTTTTAAAATTTTTTGGTAAACCACTAATCACGACCTCTCGTGTAGCACCTTTATTTACCAAATGAATAACACATTTTTCATTTTCCAAATCTCCCAATGCGGCAAATGAAATATCAGGACTATCGCTTATAACCTGCCATGCCTTTAATCCGACGGGGGTGCCCAATTGTTTTAAATTCCAGAATCGTTGTGTTGGGTGCAGTGGAACCGAATCATTCTTAAATACTCCACCACCTGATAAGACAGAATAGTCTGCTGTAAGCTGCCATTGAAGTATAGATCTAGGCTGGCAAATTTGTAATATCCGTACGTATAGATCTATTTCTGCTAAGGCATACGAGGGTTCTTCGAAAATCTGTGGTACCCTCCATGCAGAGGCATCGATACTGCCTTCTCCTACGATCAAAGGAGCATCTATTTTATGCGCTGCAAGGTACCACTTCTTTAATGTTTCATCTTCCCATCCTCTCCAGGAATGAAATGAAATGGCTCCCGTATAGGGCTTTGTAGCTGGATCATTCATAGCATTATCAACAAAAGCATAGCCATAGGCATCCGAGGTATCACCCATCAGCATTTTTGTCTTCAGACCTTTTGATTTAAGGAAAGCACCTAATTCTTTGATCAACCTAGTGTGTTCTTCAGGTGCTTGTTTCACATAAATGCCCAGATCCGACTCGTTGAATGAGAACATTTCAACCTCTACTCCATAGGCTTCTTTCAAGTATATAAGGTAAGATGAAATCGAGGTGTATATTCTTTGATTTTTTGTTTGATCTAATGAATTTCCCCATTGACCATCAGAGTGGGGGTTAGGGGTGTATTCCCCAATAATCGCCCAATCAGGAGCTGACCAGTCCGACAAGATTACCGGAATTCCCATATCATATACCTTTTTAGCCATTTCCATGGCCGCTTTTACCCGTTGGTGAACATTTCCTTTTCGGGCTTCCGATAATGGATCAACATTTTCATCCGGATGCCAAAACCTCCAGGGCATCTCCACCCTGGCCCAGGTAACATTCAGGTTATCTAAACAATATTGAATCACTTGTGGATCCAACTTTGGGTTTTGAATACGGAAATTTCCTCCTATGCCATCGAATGTCCGGCCTTGTTTTTCAGGATCAACGGTTAATAGGATTGGTTTTGTGTCAATTTCTCCCTTTGCAGAGATAGCTACTTCTAAGGAATAGGTATTTCCAGAAATAACTTGCCCCTCCATCACCGGAACATATACTACCATACCTCGTTGACCTTTTTGCTCAAAAACAGAGACATAAATTTTCGAATGTTCTTTGAAATCAAGCTGAATACTTCTCTGGTTGCCTTCCAATTTCACACTATTCGCACTATAAGATTTGTAATTATTTTCCACATCAAATTCCTCGAGGGTTAAAGGCGATGCGTTTTCTTGATCGGCAACTATTTTTCCACCCAGAAAATCATCAAAAGGCAATTCTATTTTTAAAAAAGCCCCGGCAATGGCAGTGTCTATTTTGGCTGTAAAATCAATTTTTACCGTCGCTGATCCTTTTCCTGATTCTGAAATCACCTCTTTAAAATCCAAATTCCCTAAAGTGGATTCGATAATTTGATCTTTTCCTTGTCGGGTATATTTTGGTCTTTGTTGTTCCTTATAGGATTCAATCATATTCGACCAATCTTCAGATACGACCACAAGGCTTGAGTGAAATTTCATCAATTGTCCCTCCACACGAATGCCATCCATATTTCCCCAGGACTTTACATCGGGTTGAGCAAAAGCGGTCTGGCCAATATTGAATAATAGTACCAATAAGCTGAAAAGGTTGAGAAGCCTCGTAGATCCATAAAATAAGTTCATGTGAATTGTCTTTAAGGTAAAACAGATATTCCGGGAGGGGTTATGAAAAGGTGTCTTAAAAATGGAAAATTATTTTGAAAATTCCATGAGCCCGGACGTCCAAGATAAAAAGTGGATTAAAACTCCTGCATTAAAAAACTGCTAAGACTGATCTGACGTTCCAGGTTTAATTTTTGGCGTATGCGGCTCCGCATGGTTTCGATACTATGTGCCGATTTTTGAGTGATGGTGGCAATTTCTTTAGTATTCAGGTTTAATCTTAAGAAAGCACAAAGCCTAATTTCACTTTGAGATAATTGAGGAAAAGATGAGGTGATGTTTTTGTAGAATTCCGGATAAATAGAAATAAAGTGTTTCTCAAATTCACTCCAAAGCACCTTTTCAATTTTATCAGATACTTCCAGCTCCGAAAAAATGTGTGAACGTCCATTTTCTGCCGTATCAGGATGTTTAAGTTTTTCTTTTACTGATGAGATGACTTGTTCTTTTGATTGTAGTTGTAAGGCTTTATTCAGAAGTTCACGGTCTTTTATTTCTGTCTGAAATTCCAGGTATCGATTTCGGATATCCACTTTATTTTTTTCCTTAAAATAATATGAATTCAGAGCATAGGTCAATAACAATAGCTCGATCAATAGACCTAATGAATAATAAATATCAGTCCGTACATGGAATGTCGAAATGTAAATGGTAGTACAACCCATTGCCACAAGTATCATCGAACCAATAATTATAATTCGAAGAAATCTATCTGACTTATTGAAATAGGAAATAAACATGGCGATGCAATAAGCGGAAACGACCACGTTGCTCAATCGTGAAGCAATGGTAAATAAATCTAACCTAAATATTATAGTACCGCTTATTAACACGTTGGCAATCAATATAAATATAGAGAAAGGTAATAATCTGTATTTGTCTTTTTCGCGAGTGTAGGCAGTACAATGTCGTAACATTGCGCTTCTTAAAAATTGCAAGTAAAAGAACATGCCAATTATCTGAAAACTTAGTAATACCAGATTTAATTCAGGATGATGCGGAAACAAATATCTTTCGCTAAGCTGATGAATAGCGGAGAGTGTGAGGGCATTCAGGAAAATGTGAATTACGTAATATAGGTGAATTCTCCTTTTGACCAGGATATAAAGAATGATATTGTAAATAAGAATAAGCAAAAATGCCCCCTGTAAAATTCCGTGGATAAAATCGTTCTTGTTTTGTATAACTAAGTATTCAGGATAAGGAATTATTTTTAAGGAACTGAAGTCTGTGAGGGCATGCAGTTTATTTTCAATTTTTATAAGATAGGATTCGCTTTCACTTTGCAATATTAATTTATCTCCGATTAAGCTTTTTTTATTACCAGGAATTAACATTCCAGCAATGGCTGTAGGTTCTAAAAATGGACGATTATATACTTCTACACTTGACAATCGGTCATTTAGTGTAAACACATAATCTTGGGTAGTAACGGATGGTATTTTTTGTAAATAAAGCCAGTAAGTAATTGTTGAATTTAATTCCCTCTTCTCAACTATCTGTGAAAATAAGGAAAGATCATTCTGGTTGATCATTTTGGCCAGATCTGTGACATGCATTTCACCAGTTGAATCTGGGTAAATCATCACATTAAATTCGAGAGTTAATTCATCGCCATATATATTTTGAAGAGTGGTAAATAGGATCAAAAAACATAAAAAAAATTTCATATCAGCGACGATTGAAGAGTAGTATAAATATAAATAAACAATGGATAATGATAGGTGACAAACTTCAGGAAATGAGGTGTTTAGTAATTAGATCAAAAAAAACCTGTTTTAAAATATTATAAAAGCAGTAAATATTAGGTGGGATTTATAATTTGAAAATCAAGTCAATTTTAAAACCTTTTAAAAAATAAAATGGGTGCAACCGCTAAGCTACACCCGAGGTGTTAAAGTTTATATGGTCCGACAAATGCAAGCAGCACTTAATTTAATGTTTGAAACACATATGCCTTGCCAGACAGGAGAGAGGTCATTTAATTAGTAACCAATTTATCCCGTGTGTAATAAAGGTATATAAAGGCGCCTTTTGCACCTTCGTTTAGATCTTTTTTGGTGACACCTTCATACCCTTGTGTTACTGCATTCCAGGTATTATTGATATCAGTATATTGTGAAAATTTGCTAGAGGTGGGATCGTTGTTTAGCTCTACTCGAAGCCCGGTCAGCAAATGATCATCATCGCTTGATCGACGCCGGTATGCCAGGTAAATGTAGTGGCCACTTGCCCCTTCGTTCAAGTCGCGCGCTATTTTTACCCAGCCATCACCAGGGAGATCATCTACGGTCTTGGTCTCTGGGTATGCTGGATCAAGGGTGCAGATTTCAGCAATAGGCGCCATACGCTCATCATTTTCATACCCCAAAGCAT
>JBNLGO010000218.1:0-4783 GCA_050306095.1 Cyclobacteriaceae bacterium | reverse complement strand
CTCTTCTGCCGGCAAATCAACGTTTTGTTCTTCCGTAAAGTAATCGGGCCAGAATCTATGCAAATCATCCCTGCCATGCTGCAATCCATACAGTTTATTTACATCTGTATTCCAACTCACCGCCACAGCATTGCGGATTCCTGTGGCATATCTCTTTCCGAGCTCCTGGTCCTGATGTAGCTTATTATCACTGAACTTCCAGATACCAGCTCTTGTTTCAAGTTCAATACAAGGATCTACACCAGGAGATCCTTCGGTCCTTTGCACTTCCTGACATGCATTGGACTGTGATCCAATATTCACCAACATATTCCCCTCACCATCAAATGCAAATGTTTTCTCCATGTGACCTGAGCCATCAACCATATGGACTAGTGTATCAACATTTGACAAAGGCAATAATCCATTTGGATCCATAGGGGATCGGAATATTTCTGTCCTTGACGCATAATACAGATAGTTATTATAAATTTCAATTCCTGTTCCTGTCACTTCTGAAAATCCCTCCTGAATATCAGCACGGCCATCACCAGTTGTATCTCGTAAGGCAATGATAGCATGGCCATCATCTGTCAATCTTCTTAAATGTACATAGATATCTCCATTGTTATTAACAGCGAGATGTCGGCCTCGACCAAGAGAATCTGCCACTACAAATGCGGCAAATTTATCAGGAAGTAAAATACCCCCATTCTCTACATCCGGATCAATGAGAGTACTCTTTTTTCTTTCCGGAGAACAGGAAATTATTATAATGGTAAAAAATAATAGGAATAAGCTGTTATGATTTGTTTTCATGTTAATAGGTTCTTGAGCAAATTGAAAATTACCTTAAAATCAATTTTTATCAAATTTCTGTCTGAATTTTTTGGCAAAAGAAAGCAATAGCCTAGCATCATCAGAGGAAACAGAGGCAATCCGTTCCATCATTCTGTGATAAAGATTTTCATTATTCATTAACTCTAATTGATCGAAAATGTTGGTTGCAGCTGATCTAAGCTCAGAATAAAGTCGAGTGTCCCCAAAATTATCAGCTGCTTCCGGTAAATCATCTTTTTTCAAATCACTAAATATATAAGCATAGATCATAATAGATTGTGCCAGGTTTATGGATGGATAAGGATTATTGAGAGGGATAGATGATACTATATCGCACTTTTTTACTTCCTGGTTGGTTAGGCCACTTTCTTCTCTGCCGAAAACTATTCCAATACTGGAAACAGTATCACTTTTTTTATTTACAATTTCCTTTGCCTCTTCGGGAGTGTAATAATCTTCTTTGGCACTTCGTTTTTTTGCAGTTGTTCCTATAATAAAATCCAGGTCGCTTATGGCATTGGAAAATGTATCATAGACAAATGCTGATTCTAAAACATCATTTGATCCATGGGCCAACCAACGCGCTTCGTCAGCTAGATGATCTGTAGGTTTGACAAGACGTAATTTAGTGAAGCCCATTGTTTTGAGAGAACGCGCAGCAGCACCGATATTTTCGGGAACTGCAGGTTCCACCAACACAAAAACTACCTCCATGTATTCTCTAGAACGTGATTAATTACTTTTACCCTCCTCTTCTTCTTTTAAAATGCGGCGGAGTATCTTACCAACATTTGATTTTGGAAGTTCCTTCCTGAACTCAACCTGCTTGGGCACCTTATAGCTGGTCATATTTTCTTTACAGTATCCAATAATCTCTTCCTCAGTAAGGGATTCATCTTTTTTCACAATGAAAACCTTCACTTTTTCTGTTGATTTTGGATCGTTGATACCGATTGCCCCAACCTCAAGAACTTTTGGATGAGCAGAAATGACATTTTCAATTTCATTTGGAAAAACGTTGAATCCGGACACATTTATCATTTCTTTCTTGCGATCAACAATTTTCACAAAGCCATCTTCATTGATAAATCCAATATCACCCGTTTTGAACCACTCCCTGATAAACACATTTTCTGTTTCATCAGGTCGCTCCCAATATCCCTTCATGACCTGTGGCCCTTTTGCGCAAATCTCACCGGCTTCTCCTACCGGAACTTCTTTACCCATTTCATCCAAAATGCGTATTTCGGTACTAGGCACAGGCAATCCTATCGTTCCTATCCTTTCCGTACCATCTATTGGATTACAGCACAATACTGGTGATGTTTCTGTTAATCCATAACCTTCAGCCAATGGAACGCCAGTAATTTGTTTCCATTTGGTAGCGACTGCATCCTGTACAGCCATTCCTCCGCCAACGGCAATTTTAAATTTAGAGAAATCTACATTTTTAAACTCCTCCTGGTTCAGTAATCCATTAAATAGGGTATTTACCCCTGTCACTACTGTAAACTTAAATTTCTTTAAAGTCTTTATGAAAGCTGGCATATCCCTTGGATTGGTGATGAGTACATTTTGTGCCCCAATCTTCAAGAATGCCAAACAATTGACAGTCAAGGCGAATATGTGATACATGGGAAGTGCAGTGATAATTATTTCAACACCTTCCTTTAGCTTGGGCAGCATCCAGTAGCTTATTTGCTCCATATTTGCAATAATATTGCGATGGGTAAGCATTGCTCCTTTAGAGACTCCAGTAGTTCCTCCAGTATACTGCAAGTAAGCAACATCCTCACTATCTATTTCAGGCGTGATATAATTTTGAGGATTACCCAACTTCATAGCTTCCGAGAATTTGACTGCACCACTCACTTTATAGGGCGGTACCATCTTTTTCACATTTTTCACAACAAAGTTTACAAGGGTTTTCTTAAATCCACCCAGCATGTCGCCAATCTCAGTGATAATAACAGTCTCGATAGATGTTTCACCAATTATCTTTTCAAGGTTATGAGCGAAATTTGCGAGGATGACAACACCCTTAGCCCCAGAGTCCTTAAATTGATGTGCCATTTCCCTGGCTGTATAAAGAGGGTTAGTGTTGACTACAATCAATCCTGCTCTAACAGAACCAAACATTGCTACAACCCATTGAAGAAGGTTGGGCATCTGTATCGCAATTCTATCCCCTTTTTTAAGATTGGTATGGTTTTGTAAATAATCTGCAAACTGCTTGGAGTACTTATCTACTTCATTAAAGGATAAAGTCTTACCCATGTTTTCATAAGCAACCTTATTACCAAATTTCTTAAAAGATGACTCCAACAGGTCAATTAGAGATGTATAGCTATCCGGATTAATCTCCGCCGGTATACCTTTGGGGTAGTTTTTTACCCAGGAGTATTCTTGCATTATCTTTGTAGTGTTAAATTATAATAATTGGATATTTCTAAATACTTTAAAATTTAAGAATTAACCAAACATAAATAATGGTTTTATCTACATATTTACCAGAAATATGTATCACAGGCACGTCACACTTGTATTATCTAATCGCTTTTAATTCAACTATTTGAGTAGCTGATTATACAATTATAATATAGCTAAAAATGGGGACTTTTGAGAAAGGGATTTTAATATTTTTTAAAGCCAGGGTGTTCTAATCAATAATTGGTTTGATGGTTGACAAGTATTCTGAAGAAAGAAAATAAATACTATCACTTAGAACACTAAAATTAGTGTTTGAATTTTCCATAAATGAAGGAGAAATCTCCTGTGGAATCTCTATCATGTTAATGTCATTCGGCCCTCGAAACTGATTAGACTTTGAGTCTTCTTTACAGTAAAAATAAAATACGGCTAACAGAGTTATAAAAAGTGCTACTCTTGTTATCATCTGTTTTGTTTGGTTTTTTAGATTTAGTTATTGATCAATAAGTATGCCATTTTTAATAGAGACACCGATATTTGAGAAAGGTTTAAAAAGGTTGGAAAAAAAGTGAACTTTTTTCTATTGTAGCTACAAACAAATCAAGATCGACCAATATTTGAGTAATTCTACAATAGTTTTTATGAAAATTGATTGAAATAAGCTTTGAAAATTGGAATCGATTATATGTTGAAAAATTTATTAAATAGTTTTAATGAGTTAATAACATGCAGACCGTTCACATAAAAAATGAAGTTAAAACGCCCACTTATACCTGAAATAGAAAAGCTTACCTATGCCGCCAAATTCAGTGCCCGTATCCCCTACGAAAAGTTGTCCAAACAAGAGTAATTCCATATTATCTGAAAGCGAATAACCCGCCCCAGGGCCAACAAAATATGAACCATCATAAGGATTGACAATAGCCGCAAAATCACCACGCCAAAGTGGTGAAATCTGATATGAGATCTGCCCGAAAAGATCCATTCTGGATAGCGTAAGGTATTTAGCCGAAGTTTCACGAAGTAATATGGCGGGATTTAATATCCCCACCTTTCCTGTACTACCCAGGCTATTATAAATTAATGAAGCATGAAGGTAAAGGCTATTCGGGAATGTATAATCTCCGGAAATCGAAGCTACCAGCTGCCCTTCGCTCTCTCCAATGCTATCTTTCTCATGAAAATAGGTGATTTCTCCACGAAAACCTCCTCCTTTGATATCGCCGGACCATCCCGTTCCCACAACAATATCTCTCTTAACTTTGCCAGCAAGAAACTGGATATCGTAATTCCATTTGCTGAATTTGTATAATCCCATAAACGACATATCATCCATATTATCACCAAGCTGATAAACAAATTCAGCAGCAGAAGTAAACCCGGTAAAATACTGTACTCTCACCGCATCGGTCCCCGGTCTTTCTTCATAATCAAAATCAAAATATGAATAAGCATTAAATACATCGTTGGGATTCCAGACAAGATTTTGCCCCCAGTTGATTCGATGACGACCGGCTCGTATCTGCCAATTACC
>JBNLGO010000217.1:0-4799 GCA_050306095.1 Cyclobacteriaceae bacterium | reverse complement strand
AACACTGCAATCTTTTTACCATGAATTCAGAGGTGGATTATTATTTGGCGATGAAAACACATCAGGGTCTGTGCATACAATTAATGGATACCAGTTCAATAAATACCTGGGCACCGGGCTTGGCATCGGAATGAATAAATTTGGCAATTACATTTCACTACCCATATACGCCACGGTCAAAGGGTATCTTCTTGATCAGAAAGTGTGTCCGTTTTATTTTGGTGATATTGGTTATGGTTTCGCCTGGCGAAATAATATGGAAGGAGATGGCTTTTTGATAGATAATGTGAAAGGTGGACTTTACTGGCAGCTTGGTGCTGGATATCAGTTCAACTTTTACAAAAGTTCACTTGTTCTAACTCTGGGTTATGTTAATCAAGACTCCAGGGCAGATTACACCTATTTGTATTGGGCTTCAGATGGCGTGGAGGTAACAGAAAAACGATTATTGCGCAGGGTCAATTTTTCTGTAGGATTTCTTTTCTAATAATATAAAAAAGGGAGTGTTTTACTCCCAATTAACCACATAAAGTGTTTCATCATCTCCTTTAGCAAGAGACTTGGTTTTTTCTATGGTAATATTCTTCACATTAGTGATTTCAAGCGCTTTTTCCATCCACCCTCCTATCCTACTCTCAGTGATCTCAGATGATCCTGGGAATTCTTTGATAACAATATCAACACCTTTAGGCCTTATTTCTCCAGTTGTCAGAATGCATGGATCATAAAAGGAAGATAGAATTTTACCTCCCCTTTTCATGATAAATTGTGGCGTAGCAATTAAAACAAATACTTTATAGATTCCTGTCAATCCTACCTCTGCACTATATCTGCCCATTTCCCAGGCAACTTTATTTACATCCTTGCTATAAAACATTTCTGCAATTTTTTCTGTCGGATCAAAAAGTCCTTTCTGAATATCATACCATTCAGAAGCCATTATTGGATTTGTAAAAAGTGCTCTGGATTCTGGCGAAAGACTGTTTAACCATTCATCAAATCGGTTTGGAAAGTTGTCTTTTACAAAAGCTTGTGCGGAGGAGAGAATCGTTCCTTTTACTTTCATGATAAGGGTATTAAGTTCAAAAATTGTGATTTAAAAAAGTATTCAAGTATCAATAAAAAAAGCATTAAAATCCAGATAATTTTAAAGAAAAGATTAATCGGGAAAGATTAAATGCGTAAATGGGAGTTTTTTAGTATCAAATTCGTCCAAATGCCACAAAAAAGGAAGTTTTCATTTGCACCATAGCTTATAGTAGAGGTAACTATTTATGGAATTTATTATAAATACTATTTATACAAAACTGCCCCTAAATCTAAAATTTATATTCCATAGGATCCTGATAATCAAATACATAACCTGTCTCCTTTACAAATTTCTGACTTGAAATTTCACGTTTAAAAGATATTGCTGACTCGCTGAAAGTTGGAGGTTCCAACCCTAGGTCATTCGCCCACCTTAAATAAAAATCTGATTTCACTGGATGAATTGGAGATACTACGCTGTAAATAGTGTTTATCAGGTTACTATTTAATAAATGTATAATAGAACCAATAGCATCACTCAAATGCAGGTAATTAATTGCCTGATGTCCGTTAGGCATATTTTTTCTTCCCGCTAAAAACCTACCAGGATGCCTCCCCGGTCCTGCTAAACCCCCAAACCTGAGAATATTAAAGTTAATACCACTATTCTTAATTATTTCTTCAGCTCGCAAAAGCGCTTTTCCCGAATCAGTTTCTGGAGTTTCGCTGGTTTCCTCATCAATCAAATCAATATCACTACCATATACCGACGTTGAACTGATAAAAATAATCCTGATTGCCTTACCAACAGATTTGGCAGAAGCCATAAGTTGTGAAACTGATAACGGATAATCATGAAGTACTAATGGATTCCTTCGCCCGGGAGGGATGTTAATTACAATATAATCACAGTTAAATAATTCATTATTAAGATTTGTATCAGTTGGAAATTTAACCAAGTAAGGTTCAATTCCTGCGTTTAATAAACTCTGTACTTTATTAGGATTTGTAGTGGAGCCTTTCACATTATACCCATCTACTAAAGCTCTTTTTGCCAGCGGTAAACCAAGCCATCCACAACCTATTATCGATATTGTTTTCTTGCTTACGGACATAAATTGATATTAATCTTAAATAAATCTAAAAAAAATTATCGTCTCATTAAACCTTTATCAGAACCATGCATCTAAAGAGCAAAAATATTTTATGACTATGAGAAAAATTATGAAAATTGGGATCCCTGGCATTTTAACCGCACTTTTATTTTTAGGACTATTGTCAAGTTGTGATCAGGAGGATGCAACATTGAGCCAGGAACAGGTATTGGAGGAAACTGCTTTTGCAGAAAACGTTTTTGCGCAGCTGACTACAGATGTTGAAGATGCCATTCCATTCGAAGCAGTAAGCGATGGAAGGCAGGGTTTCAGTGGATTTGGCTTTGGTTTTGGCAACTGCATGACAAGAACAGTTGAAACACCCGAGGATGCAGATTATCCAAAGGTCATCACCATAGAATATGATGAAAGCTGCACTTCGGCATTGGGTGTCGTTAAAAGTGGCAAAATCATCATTACACTAACAGGACATCCATCTGAGGAAGGATCGCAAAGAATCGTAACATTTGAAGACTTCACTGTCAATGGTGTCCTGATTGAAGGAACTAAAACAATTACTTACAACGGAGGTGGACAGTTTACCTGTCTCCTCAGTGAGGGTAAAATTTTCATGCCTGAAGGTGGTGTAATTGTACGAGAATCGACTAAAACAAAAACACTTATCGCTGGAGGTGATACTGAGGATCGCAGTGATGATGTATATGAGGTAACAGGCAGTATCATAGGCGAAACCACCGATGGGTTGAGTTATGTGAAAGAAATCATTGAACCACTAATCATTTCACGTGATTGTTTCTGGATTACTCAAGGAATTGTTGAAACTACCATAGATGGTGTAACAACATCAATTAATTTTGGAGATGGAACATGCGATAATCTTGCAGTTAGAACAAACGAAGATGGTGTCGAAGAGGAGTTTACCATGGAGATGAGAATAAGAAAAATGTGGCGTCACCGACATCAAAATCAACATCAAAATCAGCAGGCAAACCAGAATCAGCATCATAACCAGAATGGGAATCAAAATCAGAACCAAAAAGGTAATGGTAATCAAAACGGAAATGGAAATAATGGAGGATAAAATTGGCTAAGTTGATAAAAATGAAAAACGCCGATGTTTTAAAGCACCGGCGTTTTTTTATGGTTAAAGGTTTCGATTAGGTTCTATACGCGTCGATAGTCTGAATGGTGCCATCTTCGTTGTATATAATCTCTGTCATTTTCACACTTCGCAAGTGTGTAACACCGTCAGACAGTGAACTATCGTGATAAAAAAGATACCATTTCCCCTTATACTCTGCAATTGAATGATGATTCGTCCATCCAATCACTGGATTTAGTACTCTACCTTTATATGTAAATGGCCCATATGGATTATCGCCAATCGCATAACAAATAAAATGTGTATCGCCTGTAGAATATGAAAAATAGTATTTGCCATTATACTTATGCATCCATGCCGCTTCAAAAAAACGACGATCATGATCTCCCGCCAGAAGCGGATTGCCATTTTCATCAAGGATTATCAGATCCTTTGGTTTTTCAGTAAATTCAAGCATATCATCAGTCATCATTGCAACTTTAGCACACAATGCTGGTTGATCATCTGCTGGCTCCAAATCACTTGGTGCATCTACATCCACAATAAACTCACCAGTCTGCCATCGTTGCAGCTGTCCGCCCCAAAGACCACCAAAATACATATATGCTTTTCCGTCATCATCTACGAAAACTGCAGGATCAATGCTGAAACTTTCTTTAATCGCCTCAGGTTGGGCTTTGAATGGCCCCGCAGGATTATCACAAGTAGCCACTCCTATCCTGAAAATCCCATCTTTGTCTTTTGCAGGAAAATAAAAATAATATGTACCATCCTTATAGGCAGCATCAGGAGCCCACATTTGCCTGTCGGCCCAGGGAACATCTTTCACATGAAGAGCTACTCCATGGTCAGTAACCTCTCCTTCTGGCGCATCCAATGAAAGGACATGATAATCTTCCATACCAAAGTGACCACCCCAGTCATCTTCAGGGAGTCCCGCATCTATATCATGAGATGGATAAATGTAAATTTTTCCATCAAACACATGGGCAGATGGATCGGCAGTATAAATATTAGTAACTAATGGTTGTGAAATTGCTTTCTTTTTAAGCTCCTCTATATTTGTATTTTCAGCCATTGATCTATTTTTTATTTTACAAATTTATAAATAGTATTTCCTGATACCTTAATCTTCTTTTCTTCGTGCACTAAGATTAGATTCAATCTCAACCTCCATTTTTTTATTGATCTCATAGAAGAACAAGCATGCTACTGCAATAAAAAATGGAATAGAAGCATAAACACTGATCGATAGTTTTATACCATTAATTGTTGCTGCATTCTGAATTGCCAGATCGATGTTATAATCGTACATCGCGAGAATACCAGCAACTAATCCCCCTCCTATCGTTAATCCGGCCTTCAAGCCAAATATCATGGCGGAGAATATGATAGCTGTTGCACGTCTGTTGTTTTTCCATTCCGAATAATCCGCTACATCAGCGATCATGGCCCACAATAATGGGATAGTAACGCCATAAGTAAAACCATGTAAAATGTAGGATATGTATATAAGTGTTGTTGATTCAGGAGAATAGAATAAGAAAACAAAA
>JBNLGO010000216.1:0-4819 GCA_050306095.1 Cyclobacteriaceae bacterium | reverse complement strand
CACCTGAAATCCGCATGTCTTAATAAAACGAATAGAAGATAGTTCAACTAATCACAGCAATTAACCCACTATCTTTTTACCAAGATTTGACAATTAATGATTAATTTAAACTGCCACCACTTCACTTTAAAAGGTGTTAACTAAAAATTAGCTTCGATATGACAGGCTCAAATGATCATCGTGAAATTCATAGAAGACAGTTTATAAAATGGGCAAGTATGTCTTCGCTTGGATTAGCATTACCTATTGGTGGATATGCTGTCGGCAATACTACAAAAAAAATGGGTGCACCTTTCAAAGAGCCAGATCTTTCGGATATTAAAAATGTGTTTGACCTGGAAAAACGTTCAAGGGAAATCATGGGAGAAGATGCCCTATACTATTTAAATGGAGGTGCTGATGATTTGAGAACGGTAAGGGCAAATCATGAGGCCTATAAAAATATACAAATCAGAGCCCGAAGATTAGTGGATGTCAGCAGTGTATCCACCATTGTAGATATCTTCGGCGTTAGATTGGATAATCCCATTATTTTGTGTCCTGTAGGATTTCAGCGATTTTTTCACACGGATGGAGAAATAGCTACGGCAAAAGCTGCAGTGAAAAAGAAACATCAGATGATGGTCTCCACTGTATCGAATTTTTCAGTAGGTGACATTGTCCGGGAATCAAATGCTGATGTATGGTTTCAATTATATCCTACACCTGATCGTAATGTTACCAGGAAATTGCTGGACAGGGCCGCTACAGCAGGTTGCAAAATATGTGCACTGACAGTAGATTCACCCGTTATAGGAAATCGTGAACATCATGGAACCACGCTCATTAAAATGATTGAAGCAGGTGAACTCGAAATGGGCAATTTTAAAGGCATTCTTCCTAAGGGTATGGGGCCTACTGACCCGGGGATGACATGGGACATTGTGGATTGGCTTCGGGATAACACCGAAATGAAAATTGTATTAAAAGGCATTGTTACCCGTGAAGATGCCAGGCTAGCCAAAGAGCGTGGTGTAGATGGCATTATAGTGTCGAATCATGGTGGCAGACAGTTGGAAAGTAATCGGGCAACGATTGCCTGTCTACCAGAAGTAGTGGATGAAGTAGATAATGAATTTCCGGTATTAATTGACGGAGGAATCAGAAGAGGAACCGACATTTTCAAAGCCCTGGCGCTTGGTGCCGCTGCAGTGGGCATTGGCCGACCATTTTGTTGGGGTCTCGGTGCCTATGGTCAACAGGGAGTTGAATTGGCATTAGACATTTTAAAAGCCGAATTGATCCGTGATATGCAATTAGCAGGTACACCGTCCATTAAGGAAATAACGAGGGAATGTGTGATCAAGGATGATTTCAAATAAATAGGATCACGACAAAAGCGTTGAAACGTAATTCAAAGGACTTTATGGACAGTTTCAGCATAATGTCAGGGGATGTGGATGTTGATTGAAAATCTGGGACCTGATCAGGAATAATACATATTTGGAGGAAAACAATAAGATTAATTTAAGCCCATTAATTTGGGTAAAAATCGTATTTTTTAGTTACGCTACAGTTACCGGAACATTGTTGTGAAAACACCAACAAGGAATAGAAGTCTGTCCACTAGCCAATTTTCACCTTCTACCATTTTATAGCTGATTTTAGTATCTTAGGTGGGAATGCATATTTAAGAAATGGGAAATATGGTTTTTATATGAATGTTAGCCTTCATTAAATAAAAAGACAGACCATCATGAAAAATATTACCACTTCGCTCGCGCGCTTTTGCAAAGCGTGCGAAACTCTATTACTTCTACTTTATATCTTTCTGAAATAAACAGGTAATTATTTTTGGCCTTTAAAATAACAAAAGGCGGTGAAACTTATGAATAGAAGCTGATGAAAGATCGTAGGGTTATTGTACAAAATTTTCATCTAGTTATTGGTCTGAATTGATCACACGCTTTACAAAAGCGCGCGAGTGGAAAATCAATCCTCCATGGAAATTAGAAAGAGTTTAAGGAGACTTTATGAAATTCACTCCACAGATGATTAAATTTGATTTGAAAGAAAATGACCAAGAAAAACTGAAATCATTTTATGTTGGCCTAAAGGATCAGGAATATCAATTTTGGAAAAGGAATTCTTATAATAGCTTTTGTAAATCAAAAGAGGAAGTAGAACAAAAGCTTGATTACATTCACAATAATTCGTGTCAAGGGAAATGGATGTTAACTGAGAATCACATTGATTCCAATTATTTGTCCATTCGATTTTATGAATCTAATGAGAAGAGTTTTAGCTTTTTATCCCATTACATGGAGTGTATTGAGTAGGTGTAGGAAGTAGTAGTTCTTGTTGGTGAAACACCAACAAGGAGTAGTTGTATCTATTAAATTTATAATCATACATATTTTTGACAAATGGAGATTAACATGCCTTCTCTCATTATTGTATTAATTATTTTTATTTTATCCCTATATGTGTTTTTCTTATTACATAAGGGAAGAAATAATTCATCAAACCTTATGCTCTCAATTTTCTTTATTTCACAGATATTAGGTGTTTTTCCTCCGTTTTATTTCAATTCGTACGAATATTTTTACCATCATTTCCCCCATATTTTTTATATAGGTTTGCCATCAACATTACTTTGGGCACCTTCATTATTTTTGTATGTAAAATCCATCACCGATCCATACTTCTGGAGGAAAAGATTCTTTTTACTTCATATTATTCCCTTTCTTTTATTGTTTATTTACTTCTTCATTCAGTTTCATATTTACAATGCGGAAGTAAAAAGGGAGTTATTAGACTCCTTATCTGTTTATAATGAAACCTTCTTCAAGTGGCTTGGCATTGCCGTTTTTCTACAAGTAGTAGGATATAATATAGCATCTATCATTTCTATTAAACAATATGAAAAGCAATTGAAAGAAAATGTATCCAATATTAATAACGAAGGAATTCAATGGTTAAAATTTATTGTTTATGGGTACGTAATTACGTGTTTTATAAACCTTGTTATTATTAAATCAGCAGATTATTTAATTCCATTCAATACTTCTATTATTAGTAATTTACTCTTTCTCACATTTTTTACAGTATTGTTTTACAGAGCTTTTGTTAAGCCGGATATATTTATTCGTCTAGCACCAAAAAGTAAATATCATTATTCAAGCTTAACTGAAGAAGAAGAAGAAAAACATTTGGCTGCGTTGGAACAATATATGAATTTGCAAAGAGCATTTTTGCAAGCTAATCTCACTCTAAAAGAACTGGCGCAGAAGATTGGAATATCAGAAAGGTATCTCTCTCAAATCATCAATAAACACAAAGGGCAAAATTTTTACGATTATATAAATTGTCTTCGCATTGAAGAATCAAAGAGGATTTTATCAAGCCCAAATAACCAACTAAATATTAGCCAAGTTCTTTATAAAGTGGGGTTTAATTCAAAAACTGCATTTTATGTGACTTTTAAAAAACACTTGGGGATGACACCTTCAGAATTTAAAAAAAATCAGGTTGACAAATAAGTTCAGAAACATGTTTCTGAACGAATAAGGTGTGTTGATTGTATTCATTTGTTGGAAACAAAATTATTAAACAAATGAAAATGCACTTCAATAAATTTATAATTCTGACATTTTGCATTTTAGGTCAATCGGCCTATTCTCAAAATAATGTTGATGAATTTATAATTTGGAAGTTTAGAACTTCTGAGAAAATTGTTTCCACCCCTATACAATTTAAAGGCAGAATTCTGGTAGGTGGGATGGACGGATATCTATATTCATTGGATCCAGATACAGGAAAAGAATATTGGAAGTTTGATACAGGTTTTCCAATAAGTGGTAATCCTTTAGTAGTAAATAAAAATGTAATTGTAGAAAGTGGTAATCGACTGTATTCTATTAACGATGATGGCAGTAAGAATTGGGTTTTTGATCAGTCAGATACTTCTGGGTCAGCCCCTACTGATGCCTGGGATTTACATCATTCATCACCCGTATATCACCAGGGGAAAATTTATTATGGAAGTGGTGATGGGTATGTATTTGGAGTTTCAGATAGGTCAGGAAAGGAAGCATTTCGGTTTGCTTCTGATGAACTTCAGCAGGTACGATCTACGCCAGCAATATCTGAGGGGAAAATTTACTTCGGAGATTGGAATGGTAAGATTTATGGTGTGGACTTGCGATCTAAAAAATTATTATGGAAAGTAAAAACCTTTGAAGAAAAGCCATATCCTAATTTTGGCGCGATTATCTACAATTTTAGTATCAATAATGGGTTGGTATTTTATGGTGCCCGAAATCCACATATTATGGCTTTGGATGCTGAAACAGGCCATGAAATATGGTCATTTACTGATCCGGGAGGTTCATGGATTCCCGGAAATTCAATCATCGAAAATGGAATGCTATTTTTAGGAGGGTCAGATAATCACAAAATGTTGGCTATTAATGCTGCGTCTGGTAAGGTGCAGTGGGAATTTGATGCTAAGCAAAATATTTACTCAAAGCCAATCATTTTAAATGATCGAATCATATTCACATCTTTCTATAGTGGTTATGGTGATCCAAAGTCTGAATTTGAAGGTTCCGTTTTTATTTTAGAGATATCTACCGGAAAATTGATACAACAGATTCAATTTGAAGACAAAATTTTGTCTTCTCCAGTAGAGTGGAAAGGGATGCTTTATGTGGGGTGCAACGATGGTAATCTTTACTGTTTAGATATGAATAGGCTATTGAAGTAATGGTTAAGAGTTAAAGCGAATTTTCAGGAGCCAATGTCAATATATATTTACAATGGCTTTTTTAATCCCCCT
>JBNLGO010000215.1:0-4857 GCA_050306095.1 Cyclobacteriaceae bacterium | reverse complement strand
GAGACATAGCGAGCTATGGTGATAAAATTTAGAGCCGTAAATCGATTATTTAATGAAAAGCTATGAATTTCACTTATAAATACCGATTTTCTGCGTCATATTTGCTTACCATAGCCCGCTATGCTTTCGCAAACATTCCTTAAAACTCAATATTTATAAGCGATTTGAGCCATTAATTTTATATCGAACTCAGGTTATAAAATTGTAACTTGTTACTATATTTATGCAGATAGATAATTATCAAAAATGACACTTGAAGATTTAGGATATAACGAAGCATTAGAACACTACAGAAAAGAACAGCATCTGGATTTGTTTTCTGTAGCACGGGTTATCTCTGAACATAAGGAAAGGTACATTGTAAAAACTTCTGATGGTGAATATGATGCCGAAATTATTGGTAACTTACGCTTTTCGGCTACCAAAAGATCTGATTTTCCCGCCGTTGGTGATTGGGTTGCCATCTCTGAATATGATGAAAACAAGGTCCTTATCCATTCTGTATTCCCCAGAAAAACAATTATTGAAAGACAAGCGGCAGGTAAGCAAGGTGAAAAACAAATAATAGCTGCTAATGTAGATACTGCCTTTATTATTCAGTCCGTTGACAGGGATTTTAATATCAATCGCCTTGAAAGATATCTCACCATTTGCAATACTGCCAATGTGAAACCAATTATCATTCTCAACAAAATTGACCTGATAGATGAAACAGCTTTATCTGATTTAATGCTAAAAGTTCAGGAAAGAGTGAAACAAGTTCCAGTACTTGCCATCAGTAATCAATCCCCAAAAGGAATTGATGAATTGATAACGCAAATTGAGAAAGGAAAAACCTACTGCTTATTAGGTTCCTCTGGTGTGGGCAAATCAACGCTACTAAATCATCTTTCGGGCAAACACCTCATGAAAACAAAGGCTATTAGTTCCAGTACCAACAAAGGCCGCCATATCACCAGTCACCGTGAATTAACCGTACTGGAAAATGGCGGTATCGTAATTGATAATCCGGGTATGAGAGAGGTGGGAATTGCAGATTCTGACAGTGGATTAGAGAAAACATTTGAACAGATAATTGAACTATCAAAAGCTTGCAGATTCAATGATTGTACCCACACTACAGAAACAGGGTGTGCTGTATTAGCAGCACTTAGTACAGGTGAAATTGATGAAAAATCCTATGAAAACTACCTGAAGATGGAAAAGGAAAAAGATCATTATGAATCTACGGTCGCAGAAAAACGGAAAAAAGATAAAGATTTCGGAAAAATGATAAAGCACTTTAAGAATTCCAGAAAATCCAATAAATACTGAAATAGACAAAACGTATTATAAAGAAAGGCTGTTGCAATATGTGTTAATTTACAGTTTAAGATTATTCTGTAAGCAATCTAAATGCCAATACTATTGGGATATAGAATACTATAAAGGTATATTTTAGAGTAAATGAACGAGTAGATATAATGTTTGAACAAGTGTAAATACGGACAGCTGAATTCCTAAAACTGCAAATGAATCTGTGGCTTATTACATGAGAATTAGTGTGCGGAAAACTAAAATGATTGATTCCTATAATTACCTTCATTTCAACATCCTTCACAATTTCTTTTCGTCCGTAACGTTTAAATAAATATCTTTGAACATCAATAAAAAACAGCACTCACTGATTATGAATAGATATATAAATGGTTTAATTGCCTTTCTGTTAACGATTTTTACATTTCAGGCACATGGTCAAATTGTTGCATCTGGTCAAACAGATCAAACCACAACAAATTATCCTGTGCATCCTGATAATCATCCCATATTTCTTTTTGCTGATATCCAATCCGGATCTCTATCTGCCACCCCAATAGCAGGAACAAATGTGTTATATACCTGGTATAGTTATTCCAATGGTGCATGGAGTCAGAGGATTTCCGGAGAAAATCCTGAGTTAAGCATTCCTCTGGAAGAGACTGGTTACCGGGTGAGTATTACCAACAATGGAAATCCCGCTGGTGATTATTATTGCTGGGTTTTTCAACCTGAACTAATTTCTGCAGAAATAGAGGTAGTTGAGCATGATTGCTCTACTCTTTCGCTAAATACTTCCAAAGAAGAAAAACTACTTACCTATTACGACCTTACCAATAATACTGATGTTGTGCTGAATTATAACTATTCGTACAGTTGGCAATCTATTCCTTCAGGAGATATTGCCGGAAAAACAGACGCCATGCCTTCTATTAGTGCTCCTTATGACGATACCAATTACAGTGTATCAATCAGTGCTTTTAATGGTGCATCTGAAAGTGATGCCAGTACTGATATTGTTGCCAAAGCTGTGAAAGCAGATTTCACCATGGATCCCATTGACAGGGGGTATGACAATGAAATTCAGGAATTGGAAACATTTAAAGGCTCTGCACCTGTTGAAATTAAGTTTAATGATGAGGCCTCAAAGGGACATATTAGTAGTTATACTTATTCCAGAACAAGAGTAGATGAGGGTAACATTTATACATATCCTAAAATTCTATGGTCTGGCCCAACAATTAAATTCGAAGATGTTGGCAACTATAATGTTCAGTTAACTGTCGAAAATGATTCTGAAAAATGTACCAGTAGCACAGATACAATAGAAACTGGCAATATAGAAGTTTATGAAATGAGTGTGGAAGCACCCAACGTATTTACGCCTGATGGAGATGACACAAATGATAAATTTATGGTTGTCTATCGCTCTATCGACGATTTTAAAATGATCATCCTCAACCGTTGGGGGCGAAAAGTATTTTCAACAACTAACCCTGGTGATTACTGGGATGGAACCATTGGAGGACGAAAAGCTGCTGAAGGGGTTTACTTTTATTTTATAGAAGCCAAAGGCTATAAAAAAGGTGAATCAATGAAACTGGAAGGAGCTTTACATTTAATAAGAGGGCATTAGTTTTGATATCAAAAAAACAGCAACACCGCAGATATTGAAATAACACCTAAAACGAAATAACGATATCCTTTTTCGGGGATTAATTTCACTAAGCGTTTACCAATAAAGGCACCAAGCAATAATACCGGCAAACATACCAGATTCAGCTGAAAGGTTTCCATAGAAATGGAATTCCAATAAAAAACATGAATTGGAAACTTGATTACATTGAGTATCAAATAGAAATAGGCACCTGTAGCTATAAAACTTTCTTTGGGTAAACGCATGCTCATCAGGTACAAATTAAAGATAGGACCTGCGGCATTACCAATCATTGTTGCAAATCCTCCTGACAAACCCAGCGACGATGAAAACCATTTTTTAGTTATGATCTGATCATTATTACCTCCAGAGATATCACGATATAAAATAATGGCCAAACAAATAAGTATGGCAATGCCTATGGCATTTCTAAATTGATCATCGTCAATATATTTACCAACAACCATGGCAATTACAAGGCCAACCATCGCATAAGGGAACACCTTTTTAATATGCTTTATTTCTGCACTTCTTCGGTAGTAAATAATCGCGAAAGTATCTCCAAAAATCAGGAAAGGGAGTAATATTCCAGCAGAAGCCATTCCTCCATACAGATGAGCCAAAATAGGAATGTTAATCATGGCGAATCCCTTTAAACCACTTTTACTTAATCCGGTTATCAAGGCACATAAAACAGTCATCCACCAAATTTCCCAACTCGTTTGTAAAGGATTTAAAATTGCTTGTATCATATACAAAACAAAGGAAAGCTAAATTATCAATACAGCCTAGCAATTAGCATTTTTTAATAATCCGGATTCTTAAAATTAGAATTGAACTCTGGTTAATAGTTCCGCTTATCTGCCCCCCACATAAGTTTATTTCGAAGCGTTGCATAATAACTGATGCCCGGCAAATCTATCACTTTTATTGAGAAAGGAGCCTTTTGAATAGTTAGTTCAATCGACGATTCAACAATCTCGCTTCTGGAATCCAGTGTTGCCAGAAAACTATCTGTCCTTCCCTCTACCCTAAGCGCTATTTCGAGATGATTTGGAACCACCAGGGGACGTACAGTTAAGTTATGTGGTGCAATGGGAGTAATTACATGGCTTTGGGATTTCGGGTGAATGATTGGACCTCCTACACTCAAAGAGTATGCTGTGGAGCCAATAGCTGTGGCAACAATTAATCCATCTGCCCAATAGGAGTTTAAAAACTGTCCGTTCAGGTAGGCATGAATGGTAATCATAGAAGCTGAATCTCTTTTTTGAACAGCTAATTCATTTAAGGCAAAATTTAAATCTCCAAAAAGATTATTTTCTGAATTTAACTGTAATAACTCAACTTCATTTATCTTATAATTTCCTGTAAAAATATGGTCAATAGCATTATTAATATCATCTTCAGAGATGTCTGCTAAAAATCCTAATCTTCCACTATTTATACCCACAATGGGGATGTTCAAATCACGTATTAAAGTAATGGCTTCTAATATAGTTCCATCTCCACCAATACTTATAAACAAATCCGTTTTTACCAATTCTTCCCTCGATTCAAAAACCTTAAACCCAAAAGCAGCTATATCAAATTTTTGAAATAAAAAATCGTAAAATGGTTTATAAATGATAATTTCTGTTTGATGCGTTCGCAACTTCTTAAAAAGATTGATGCAACTATCTTTAAACAGATCAGAAAATTGTTTTCCATAAATGGCTATTCTCATTATTCACATATTACGATTCAGAACAAATGTAGTGAGTAGAACTTATAAAACAAAGCAACATGAAACCCAACAGGATGAATATTTATGGTACTCTTACCCGTAGTAGTGATGAAAACACCTTCAGTTTCAGTCCGTATTTTACAAATGAATTAAATACCAATTATTCCGACAATTAGAT
>JBNLGO010000214.1:0-4873 GCA_050306095.1 Cyclobacteriaceae bacterium | reverse complement strand
TAATAATCCATATAATTGCCAGATGTGACGTTATCCAGCCATTCTTTATTTTGCAGATACCAGTCAACTGTCTTGTCGATGCCTTCTTCGAATTGTAAGGATGGTTTCCACCCCAGTTCCTGCATGATTTTATTGGCATCGATCGCATACCTCAAATCATGACCTGCTCTGTCCTTTACGTAAGTGATCAATTCTTCAGAGGTGCCTTCCGGATTGTTGAGTTTCCTGTCAACTGTCTTGCAAAGAACTTTGATTAAATCAAGATTTTTCCACTCATTAAATCCACCAATATTATAAGTCTCACCAATTTTACCCTTATGAAAAATCACATCAATGGCCCTGGCGTGATCAATGACGAACAACCAATCTCTGACATTTTCGCCTTTCCCATAAACAGGAAGTGGTTTTTTATTCAGAATATTATTGATAAATAAAGGGATTAATTTTTCAGGAAATTGGTTCGGACCGTAATTATTAGAGCAGTTGGATATAACTACTGGTATCCCATAAGTATTCTGGTATGCTCTTACAAAATGATCGCTGCTGGCTTTGGAAGCAGAATAGGGTGACTGGGGATCGTATGGAGTAGTTTCTAAAAAAAAGCCACCATCATCCAGAGAACCATAAACCTCATCTGTAGAAACATGATAAAAAAGCTTGCCATCGTAATTGTCTTTCCAGAGGTTTTTTACCGCATTTAAAAGATTCACTGTTCCAACTACATTGGTATAAATAAATTCTAAAGGATTGGTAATGGATCTGTCGACATGAGATTCCGCAGCTAGGTGGATAACATTATCAAATTGGTGAGCGACAAATAATTTGTTAATAAAGTCTGCATCTACAATATCTCCTTTTACGAATGTATAGTTTGGTTCATTTTCGATATCCTGGAGATTTTCCAGGTTACCGGCATACGTGAGTTTGTCAAGATTGAATATTTGGTATTCCTTATAATTATTGATAAACAATCGAACCACATGAGAGCCAATGAATCCTGCTCCTCCAGTTATTAAAATTTTTTTCATGTTGCGAAGTAACTATTTTTTGATAAATCTCTCAAAATCATTATGCTCCTTTTTATATAGGCGATCTTCTGGAAGAGATTTGAAATATTCGTAAGTGATCTTTAAACCTTCTGAACGAGAGACTTTCGGTTCCCAATCAAGTAGCTTTCTAGCTAGAGAAATATCAGGCTGACGTTGGGTAGGATCGTCTTTTGGTAAAGGTTTATATACGATTTTTTGTTTGGTGTCAGTCAGTTTAATGATTTCTTCAGCAAAATCTTTAATGGTGATCTCATCAGGATTACCAATATTAACTGGAGCGGCATAGTCGCTTAATAGCAATCGAAAGATACCTTCTACCAGATCATCCACATAACAAAAGGATCTAGTTTGACTTCCATCTCCGAAAATCGTCAGGTCCTCACCGCGTAAGGCCTGACCAATAAAGGCCGGTAAAACACGTCCATCATTCAATCTCATCCTCGGGCCATAAGTGTTAAATATTCTTATAATCCTGGTTTCCACTTGATGATAAGTATGATATGCCATGGTGATAGCTTCCTGAAACCTTTTTGCTTCATCATAAACACCTCTTGGGCCAACAGGATTTACATTTCCCCAATAATCCTCAGTTTGTGGATGAACATGAGGATCTCCATATACTTCCGAGGTAGATGCGACAAGAATTCTTGCTTTTTTATCTTTTGCTAAACCAAGTAAATGATGAGTGCCAAGTGATCCAACCTTTAAAGTTTGAATAGGTATTTTCAGATAATCTATTGGACTGGCTGGTGAGGCAAAGTGTAAAATATAATCTAACCTTCCTGATACATGAACGAAATTGGAAACATCATGCTTATAGAAATTAAATTGTGGCAGCTGAAACAAATGCTCAATATTTCTCAGGTCACCAGTAATGAGGTTGTCCATTGCCAATACCTCAAATTCCTCACTGATAAAACGATCACATAAGTGGGAACCAAGGAAACCTGCAGCTCCTGTAATTAATATTCTTTTTCTATCCATTAATTTCTTTTCTTCCTATACTGAAATACGTGTATCCCAGCTCCTCCATCTGTTTGGTAGGATAAAGATTACGTCCGTCAAAAATAAGCTTTTGATTTAGATTTTTACTCATCAGATCAAAATCCGGCTGCCTGAATACCGGCCATTCAGTAACGATCAGTAGTGCATCAGCACCTTCCAATGCCTGGTACTCATCATCGAAAATCTCAATTTTATCTCCATAGATTTTTCTGATGTTTTCTGCAGCTTCCGGATCGTAAGCCTTGATTTTAGCACCCTCTTTAAGCAATTCGTCAATATTGTACAATGAAGGCGCTTCCCGAATATCATCAGTATAAGGCTTGAAGGCTAATCCCCAAAGAGCTATCGTTTTTCCGGACAGATCACCAAAATGAGCTTTCATTTTGTGGTAGAGTTTCAGCTTCTGCGTTTTATTAATATCCTGGACTGCATTCAATATTTTAAAATCATATTCTGCATCATCAGCGCTTTTTACCAATGCCTGAACATCTTTGGGGAAACAACTCCCACCATAACCAATCCCTGCAAAAAGAAATCTTTTTCCAATTCGCGAGTCAGTTCCGATTCCCTTCCTCACAGAGTCAACGTCAGCATCAAGTTTTTCACAAAGATTAGCTATCTCATTCATAAAGCTGATTTTTGTTGCCAGGAATGAATTAGCCGCATATTTTGTGAGTTCTGCCGATTTTTCATCCATAAAAATAATAGGATTTCCCTGTCTGACTAGTGGTGCATAAAGTGCATCCATGATCGATGTTGCTTTGAGGGAACTAGTTCCCACAACGACTCTGTCAGGTTTCATAAAATCTTCCACAGCGACACCTTCCCTCAGAAATTCAGGATTGGAAACAACATCAAACTCAGTTTGACAATTTTTGGCAATTGCTGCAGTTACTTTAGCTGCTGTCCCAACAGGTACGGTACTCTTATCTACTATAACTGTGTAATCTTCTAATAATGGTCCAAGGTCATCAGCCACTTTTAATACATATTGTAAATCCGCTGATCCATCCTCACCTGGAGGCGTTGGCAATGCCAGGAAAATAACTTTGGCCCCTTTTACCCCTTCCGCAAGATTTGTGGTAAATTTTAATCTACCATGATTTACATTTCGTTCAAATAGAACGTCAAGACCAGGTTCGTAAATTGGAATTTTTTTGTTGTTAAGGGCTTTAATTTTTTCTTCATCTATATCTACACATGTCACATGGTTTCCTAATTCAGAAAAACAAGTTCCGGTTACTAGTCCAACATAACCAGTTCCAATAACTGCTATATTCATATTTAAATGGTTATTGTTTGATAAAAAATTTCTAAGTCGTTTTCAGGCGTCAAAATTATGACTTTATTGCTATTTTTTATAACATTTCAAAGAAAAATATACTTCTATTTAAACTTTCATGATATGTTAATATTTGGTAATAACTGTATAAAGAATGTTATAGTCAGAATCACAATTTATGCACACGATTGAATTTGATAATATTAAAGCTTTTATTTCCTTTCCAGTTAATTCAAATAATTTTTAGGTTATAATAATCCTCAAAATAATCCAATTAGAAAAAATCAAATATTTCCTTGTATTTCAGTTTTTGTAGCGATGACAGCTGGTCTATATGATGATGATAAGGTTATAATAATGATGCTAAGTCCAGTATAAAGGAAGTCAGGCGCTTGCATTTTAACGGGATATGCATCAATTACTGCGGTTTCCATCCCCATAGAAATAACACCAAATTGCTGTTGAATAAGACAAATAAAAAAGCCCAAGGTCAGTCCGAATATTGCACCCGAAAGTGATATTATTGCTCCTTCTGTAAGAAATATAGATTTGATGAGTCCTTTGTTCGCACCCATTGATGATAAAACTGCAATATCTTTTCTTTTATCCACAGCAAGCATTGTGAGTGAGAAAAAGATATTGAAAGAAGCTATTGCCAAAATGAAAGAGAATATTATGAATACAAATAGCTTTTCAAATTTCAGAACATTAAAAAAATCAGCATGAATTTCTTCACTGGTCATCACTTTAAAGTCATCTCCAAGCATTGATCTCAATGATTGTTTTACCTCATCAATTTGATGATCTGCACCTACTTTTATTTCCAACGAAGTTCTCCTATCACCATATTCCAGAAGATCTAGAGCGAAATCTAATGGAACAAAGACATAGTTCATATCATATTGCTTTTCAATAGCATATACGCCTGCCGGGAGAATAATTTTCTGGTTAATCAGATTATTTACATTCATGCCGCTTGTACGACCACGTTTTGGATAGGCAAAGGTCAGTGGATACATGTTACTCAGGCGATTGATTGAAAGTGCATTTTGCACTCCCCTTGCAATAACAGCATAATTAACGCCATCCTCTTCAAGTACTAATCTCCCTTGTACAATATTTCTATCCATTCTGTGATGATCGATGAAATTCTTTTCCACACCTTTGAGTTTCACTACCATTTCATCATTCCGGTATTTTACATAAGCATTATCTTCCACCACTTGTGTCACGATCTCAACACCCTCCGTAGTCTTTATTCCGTTTAGGAGTTCATCTGTCAATTCAAAGCTTTTACCTAAAGTAGCTTCAATTTTTAGCTCGGGATCAAAATTTTCATTCAATTCCCGAATCAATTCCTCCAGACCATTAAAAACCGAAAGCACAATTACTAACGCCATTGTGCCAACAGCTACAGCACTCATTGAAATAATTGAAATGATATTAATGAAATTTTTCTTCTTTTTGGATAGAAAATATTTGCGCGCTATGAAAAGTGGTAAATTCAATTTATTCGTCAGATTTTTCTTCCTCTCTT
>JBNLGO010000213.1:4658-4913 GCA_050306095.1 Cyclobacteriaceae bacterium | reverse complement strand
ACGTCCATCCACAAATGGCAGTCGTTCACTACGGACACCACATCGGGGACATACAACTCTTCTGCGGTCTACTCTAAGGTACACCGTCGAGTTAAACACTGGTTTATCGCGGTACAGACGCAGTGCTTTATCCTTGATCACGTTAACGGAAAAACCACAACCGTCACAAACCGCAGTGGTTCTATCAATAGGATTTATTCCGAGTATTACGGTCATGGTGTCATCTCTAAATTCAGTATTTTGACCATCCACCGT
>JBNLGO010000213.1:0-4648 GCA_050306095.1 Cyclobacteriaceae bacterium | reverse complement strand
TGTAGGTGTTGATTCCGAGAAAGGAATCGAGTATTTCTTGTGGAGTTGGCATCTTGTCTTCCCTTTCCAATTAGCGGTTGAAAAAGAGAAGATCGGTCTCGAATGAGCCGAATGCCAACTTTTTATTTACTACAGGTCCATACTTAAGCTAGATTAGCCGAAATTCATTTTGAAGCTTTCAAGATATCTTTAATTTTATTTGTCCGTTCTTTCCATTTCTCATTTTTATGTTCATCTGTCCAACTTATTGGTTCGACTAACTGCTTGTGTTTATTCAGATCTAATGCGTCAGTGTACTCACCTCCACGTTTAACAACTAATATATTTTCATCACTATTTAAAATTATGCTTGGATTTTCAGTAAGTGAGCCATCCTCTGAATAATCCAACTCTTTATCAAATTCGAACGTCCATAATGGCCAGGTTAAATGTGGAGTACTTAGTATTTGATAACATACGTCTGTAGGCGCAGGCGAAGTTGCGAGGATGAAATATTTATTTCTAACTGAAGATTTTACAGAATGCAAAACAACTGGTGTTGTACCTGATATAGATAAGAAAATGATGACGATGCTACCAATTATAAAATTAACAATTACACCTAATAACAACAATACTGCTTTCTTCCATTTTTTTTTAAAAAGCCATAAAAAAAGAAATATTATTAAAACTAAAAGTGCAAGTAACCAGAGGATAAGAGAACCATTAACTAAAAAAGCCATAAGAAAGAGATTTGGGATCCAAGCTTTAAAATGAAGAAATTTAAATACTGTGGTTGAAAAATAAAATACAGCTATTATACCAATATGGATTATTAAAACAAAAATTGGTATCGATAAAACAATTAACGAAAGATACTGTTTTGCTATAGTTTTAATTTTATTGAAAGATTTATGTAAATATTTATTCATGCTAAATTTGTTTTAATAATCTGTTGTTTTAATAGTTTTATAGTGAGTAAGGAAATTCATTTTTGCCTAAAAAGAACTTGCGTACAACGGGCCAGTGTTAAAAGACGTTTTACCGCACGTAGTAAGGAAAAATGTGGCGTTAGCCCGGAGGCTGAAAGCCGGAGCTTTTGAACACTTGTTGGGTGCATGTAAACTGGCATATGAATTTAATTTTCCTCGCCGCGTTCTTAATAAACTTTCTTTTTGTAAGTATGATTAATATTTGCTATTTTTTATTAATAGTCGATTTGTAAAATGAAGCTTTGATTTTATCAACTTTATTTTCTGCTTCATTCGCTACTTTCCTGAACTCATCTCGGTTTAGGACATTTTTTCCCGGTAAATAGACTTCAGAAAAATCTGAAACGCCGATTTTTTTCGTAAAGCCAGTTTTCATAACTATTATTTGATCTGGATTGATATTGTCGAAAGCAATTTTAGGATCATCGTAGAATGCAATAGTAATAGTTTGTGAAACATTCACACCGTTTACCATCCAGTATAGTGTTGAATCAACGTTTGGATCTATTGCAACGGGAATCATAAATCGGATATCCTGTTTCATGTCTGTATCTTCAGATAAATTGGAAAGAAAATTCTCCGCTTGATACATAGTCGAATCTGGATCCCCGAAGCTTGTATCTGGCGGCAATCCTATATCTTCGCAAGAAATAAGATAGAAACCGTAATACAATTTCTGTAAAAAATGCACCTCTTGTAATGCGTCTAATGCTGCATATGTGTTTCCGGGGCGAATACCAGTAATACTTTTGTCATTGTATAGTGCTCTCATTAGTTGAGCAAGGCGAGAATACGCTAACGATGTCCTCAGGTAAACCTCGGGTAATGGTTCGATTCTGAATAACGGTGATATCATTAAAACAATCCGGTTATGGTAAAAGGGTACATGTCCGCCCATAAGCCCACCAATAAGATCATTTATATGAGTTTCCTTATGTGCTGCAAAAAGAGATTGGAAGGTTACCTTCAATTTTTCATTATAATTTTTAGAACGTACTATTTTACCACGTTCCCTGAGATCCTCAGTTGTTAAAAGCGGTTCAAGTGCATATTGTTGGTATTCATACCATGAACCGTTGGGTTCCGGATTCAAATCTACTTCCCTTTTTATTATTGCTTCTAAAAAGGGACTCATCATGCTATCTTTCGAAGTTGTGTTAGAAGTCGTGTAACGATCTTCTGGGGAGAATGCCGAAGGAATAAGTGCTATTTTGTCATATTTATCCCATCCAGGATTTTGTAGTTTCACATTTAACTTTTTTAAAAGAACGCTATCGTTTAGAACTGATTTAAAACTTTTTTTACCGCATTCCTTTTTAATCAATTCATAAAAATCGTATTTGGGTGCACCGTTTAAACGTACCTGTCGGTTAATATCATTGAAAAATGTTTCTCCGAGAAGTGTGTCCTCTTCAAGTATCGTTAACATTACCAGTATAGCTTCAAGACCATTTTTAAAAAACGGCTCCTTGAGGATTTTATCACGGATATAAATGTATTGTAGGTTTTCTGTCCAGCTATAGAAACTTATTGGTTTCCATATAACAGTATAATTGTGGAAATATTTTGATTCTTTTTCGATTTTATTTAAAATATCACGATTTGCTTTAATCACCCTAGGGAGGCTATCACCTGCAAATGTCCGAGCAGTCCATAATTTGGCCGCAAGGGTCCGTGCACCCTGTCCCATCGCTCCTGTGCTGTCAATCAATTTTAATACTGAAGAGCACAGTCTGTTATAAAAATCATTTCGCGTCAGTCCTTTCCTAGTGTATTCGTCGTAATATTCAAGCGCAGCCATCAATCCATCATCTGAGAATTTACCTCGCCAAAGTAATTGATCAACTGAAGGCAAAAAATCATTATTTAAGCATTCGGTGAAAGATGGGACACGCTTGTCAGACCTTCGGATTTCAGAGCAATCAACCATGAATCTGCACGAAGATATATTGAATGTCAATGTTATCTTATTCGGTAGAGAATCAAGATAGTTGCGAACATCCTCTTTTCCGGGGATATAATTAAATCTATTTTTTATCGTTTTTTCTCCAGCCCAGGGCGGATACCAGTCCTGTTTTTTATATGGTGCCAAATCATATACACATTCAAACTTACTTTTCCCCTGTCTCCTGACGTTGGATGGGGAAACTTTTGCTATATATTTATGAATGTTCTCATCAGGGTCAATATCATCTACTATCTTTTGTGCCTGAAGGAAAGTAGCAAGAAATAATAGTAACATCATTGGAATCGTTAATTTTTTTGCAATCACAACCTTTTTTCCAATCTGTAGATGTCTTCTTATTGTATTGGAGCGGCGAATATTTTCTTTAATTGCCAGTTTATTGCACCCCAACGGTCCGGCGAGTGGTGACGTGCCCGAAGGGCATGTGCCGAAGGCCGGAGCGTCAGCGGAGCACCACTTACCTGTTGGGCGTCTGTACCTTTTCGCAAGTTGAGATAGCCTCTTCTTTCGAGAGATAAACAGGACGTTTAGCTCACGAATCATCTGGCGTATAGACCATCCTCAGGTATTCCTGCTTTTTATAAATTTTTTCCGTCATTTTATCATCTCCGTAAAAATCTATTTTTCATCTGGTCTTTTCTATCTTTTCACCGCAATAATGCATTTCCGATGGAATTCTATTCTGAATAGATCTTAGCCAATTGAAACCGAAAGGGGTTAAACGCCTACTCAGATATTTGTCTTCACAGGTAAAGGCAATATATTTGCACTCTTCACATAGATTGAACCGCATAGTGTCCAAGACCAGTTCACCATTTGAGAAGAGATGTATCTCACCAGAATACCAACAGAAAAAATTCGGACTTTCAATTTTTGATATGCAAGCTTTCGCCATTGTAATTGAGTCAGGATCATTGAAAGAAAATGAGTATGTTTTCATATCGAAACCTCTTCCAGTATCAGCATATATTACTACAGATACAGAATCTACAGTTTCAAGCGCATGCTCTATACACTTTTTTGAATTGTCGCAGCTAACAAATAAAAGTAAAGAGTAAAATAAAATGAATTTAACCATATTTAATTCAATATATTTCCTGCTATTCTCTATATTTATTTCGCCATGGATGGCGGATTCTTGGCAATCTCAACTTGCGAAAAGGTATTGCGCCCAACGGGTTGGCGTTATTTAAAGTTTACGGCCGCCCAGCTGGAAGGAGCTCAGCCTAAGCGGAGCGACTGTGTGCATTCACTTTTACCGACAGTCATGCGTCAGCTTGATTGGCGGAAAAAGTGAAAAGCACCCAGCGTAGCGAGCCGTAAAATTTGGCGATAGCCCCAGCGAGGCTTTGCGAGCGCAGTATGTAATGCCTGTTGAACAAAGCCGCTACGCGGCAGCCCATAAGTAACCATCCTTTATAGTAAAAGCATCCGTCATACAATTTCCTATTGCTGCCACACATGGTGTGTGACACATAAACTATTTACAGGAGGTATTGTATGACGGAGTTACGCTCACGTTTCATCGCCCATCTTGAGTTGAAGAACTACTCGAAGAGCACCGTACGTAATTATGTTCAGGTAGTAAAACAGTTCTCGGAATTCATCGGTCACTCACCGGCAAAGCTCACCCAGGATGAAATAAGAAATTACCTTCTCCACCTTAAGCGAGTCAAAAAACTCGAGCCTAAAACCATCAACCTGCATCTTT
>JBNLGO010000212.1:0-5030 GCA_050306095.1 Cyclobacteriaceae bacterium | reverse complement strand
AAAAATGTAATATTTAACTTGTATAAATTTTACTTCACATGAAAAAACTACTACCGTTAATCATTCTCCCATTGGTTTGGGCATGTAGTAAAAAACCGGAATACAATCCTGAAAGAAATTTCACCTCTATCGAAAAGGAGCTTATTTCTAAATTTATCATGGCTGAAGATAGTTCAACCATTACTCTTGATGAGGGCCATTTCATTTTTAGCAAAAGCCTGATTCTCGAAGGAAAAAAACATGTCACCATTAAAGGCCAGGGAATGGATAAAACGGTACTATCCTTTAAAGGTCAACAAGAAGGGGCTGAAGGTATTCGGGTAGCTAATTGTGAAAACATTACGCTAGAAAACTTCAGTGTTGAAGATGCTGCCGGTGATAATATTAAAGTTACCGATACAGATGGAATCACTTTTCGTAAAATTAAATCAGCCTGGCCGGGTGAAATAAGTGAAGAAAATGGCGCTTATGGACTGTATCCTGTGCTATGCCATAATGTTTTGGTAGAAGAATGTGAGGTGTTAGGAGCCAGTGATGCCGGCATCTATGTAGGTCAGTCGAAAGATGTCGTCATTCAGTACAATACGGTCTATTGGAATGTGGCAGGTATCGAAAGTGAGAATTCGGAAAATGTGCAAATTATCGATAACAAAGCTTATGATAACACCGGAGGAATTCTTGTTTTTGATTTGCCGGGCCTGACACGATACGGGAAAAATGTAAAGGTGTATGACAATCAGATAGAAGAAAACAATCTTGAAAATTTTGCCCCTAAAGGGAACATCGTAGCAATGGTACCTCCTGGAACGGGACTCCTGATCTTAGCATCACGCGAAGTGGAAGTATTTGCCAATGTCATCAAGGACAATAAAACCGTAGGCGCAGGCATCATCAGCTATCACCTCATTAATGCCATGGGACAAGCCAGCGCTGATGATGAAGATCAAACTTCTGGTATGCAATCGGATTTTGAAAAAGACACAAATTACGACCCTTACCCCGGCAATATTTATTTCCATGATAATACATTTGAAAATTCATATTCCATTCCGGACATGGGAAATGATTTTGGCAAATTGTTTATGCTAAAATTCGGTACGGACCTGCCAGATATTGTGTGGGATGGCATCCAACACCCGGAATTTTACCTGGAGGACAACTCTGTAAATCCAGAATTTCAAATTTGCATCCAGGAAAGTGAAAATGTGAAAAAGGTGACGTTGGATGCAGAACATGATTTTGAGAACTTAGAAGAAAATCCGGAAATATTTAACTGCCGTGCGAATATTTGATTATTTATTATATGGTTCAATAACCATAATTTTGTTGGGCTGTGGGAAGACACAAAACAATATTGAATCATCCACTTCCCCTACCAAAACATTTGAAATTTCGGAAAGCCCATCTTACCAGAAAATCGGAAAATTAAAATTATCTGAATATGGTTTTTTTAAAGGTGAATTAGCTGAACTAATCCCCGTAGAAAATGTTCAATTATACGATATTAAAAGCCCTCTTTTCACAGATTATGCACTTAAAAAAAGGTTTATAAGTTTGCCAGAAGGAAGTAATATTTCTGTAAGTGATGATCAGGATCTGGAGTTTCCGGTGGGTACGGTTTTAATAAAGAATTTTTATTACGAAAATAGTCAACTCGCTCAAGGCAATGGTAGAATCATTGAAACAAGGCTCTTGATTCATGAAGAAGACGGATGGAAAGCCTTACCCTACATTTGGAATTTGGAGCAAACAGAAGCTTACCTGGAAATAGCGGGCGGAAATTTTCCATTCCAACTTAAAAACGCATCTCAACCTTTTGATTATAGCGTACCCACTATGACACAATGCAAAAGCTGCCATGAAAAGAATGGCGAAATACAACCTATTGGTCCATCTGTCAGACAAATAAATAAAACAATCATCGTTGAGGGAGAAGAAAAGAACCAATTGGAAAACCTGCATGCTATCGGGTGGATGAAGGAAAAACCTAACATAACCCAAATAGCGCAATTTGTCGATTACCAAAATAAAAATGCTCCATTGAATAAGCGGGCAAGGGCATACCTGGATGTAAATTGCGCACACTGTCATCGTCCGGAGGGTCCTGCTAAAAATTCCGGTTTAAATCTTCGTTATGATAATGAAGATCCATTTTCACTGGGTATCAACAAAGCACCTATTGCAGCAGGTAAAGGCTCCGGAGGATTGCTCTATGATATTGTGGCTGGCAAACCCGATGAATCAATTTTATTGTTCAGAATGAAATCCAACGACCCCGGAATAATGATGCCCGAATTAGGTAGACACATGCCCCATCAGGAAGGGTTAGAATTAATCAGGGAATGGATAAAGAGCATGTAAATGGGTATCAATGGTATTTTATCTTGGCAATTAATGGATTCTAGATTCCCAACGAATAAACATCCCCCTACCCCCTTCAAAGGGGGAATGATAAGAGGTGACTAAATCTTAAATATCAATATTCTTTGAACATGAGATTTTTAGAAATTGAAACAGGGAAAAATTCATGCGATCCATTCCCCCCTTTAGGGGGCCAAAGGGGGGTGTTGTTTTAAAAATCCAATCGGTATTCAACCTAATCATGGCCTTTATGTAAATATCTTTTTAGCTTTTTTATGTCATATCAATATTGACCTCCCCTCTTTCACAAAATATGTTTTGGAAATATTGACACCTTATAATAGCTTAGGAATACGATCGATTGTATGATGTAACTATTTTAACTCATGAAGAAAATATTTTTAGTGTCGGCAATATTTTTCATTTCGACCGGATACGCTAACTGCCAGGAAGTAAAGAGCGAATTCGAACTAATCAAATCAATATTTGAAACTGAAAAGCGAGGTTATTACGAACAATTTATGAATCTCTCTGAAAGCGAAGAAGATATTTTCTGGGCGATATATGAGGATTTCGAAATAGAGCGCTCCGAATACTCTAAAAAGCGGTTGGATGTTTTGCGTCTATTCGTAGAGAACTATAACAACATGTCTAATAAGCAGGCAAAAGATTTAATGGATGACATCTTTAAATACCAAAGAGCTGACCTCAAGCTTAACAAAAAATATTTTCGACTAATAAGCGCTAAAATATCTGAAACGAAAGCATTACGTTTTATCCAGATTGAAGAATACATTCATACTAAGATAAAATTGGAAATAATAGAAGCCTTACCTTTTATTAAGGAATAGCTACCAGCCATGAAAGTACTCGTCATCATCAATCCTATTTCCGGTGGAAAAGACAAGAGTCAATTCAGACAGCATCTTCGCAACACCTTTAAAAAGTATGGTGTTGTCTTTCAGGAATTTGACACTACAAAGGAAGAGAATGAAGATAAAAAGAAGTTGAAATCTATCATACAAGAATTTAATCCTGACCGGATTCTGGCCATTGGCGGAGATGGTACCGTTCTTTTTACCGCCTTATTAGTTTTAGAAAAAAACATTCCTATAGGCGTTATTCCTTTCGGTTCGGCAGACGGTCTTTCTGCTGAATTAAACATTAACATGGATCCAAGAATTGCCCTGGATGACTTTTTAAAATCACACTTTGTGAAACACCTCGATATTATCCGTGTTAACGACAAACATTATTGCATGCACATCGGGGATATAGGTTTAAACGCTAAGATCGTCAAAGGATTTTCACAGGATCAAAGCAGAGGATTTTTCGGGTATGTCAAGCATTTCTTTACCGAAATTCAATCAGCAGAGTTGATCGATTTTGAAATTACCGCTGATGGCGAAACTCACCATCATACCGGCTACATCCTTGCCATCGCTAATGCACGAAAATATGGCACTGGCGCAGTGCTGAATAAAAAAGGAAATCCTTTTGATGGAAAGATTGAATTGGTAGTAGGGCTGCGCAAAGACATAGAATCCTTCCTATATATGGGGCTGACTAAATTTACTGAAGAGATTGACATGCAAGACATCGTTGAAGTAATTCAATGTGAAACAGCTAAAATCAAACTAAAAGAGCCTCATCTACTTCAATTAGATGGTGAATTGATTGGGGAAACCGACTATGTAAAGGTGGAAATCCTTCCGGGAATTGTTCCCATTGTTCTTCAGGACAATCTTTCTTTTGAGGGATGATCACCAAATATATCGTACTAATCAAACCTAAATTTTAAAAACTAATAGACGCTCCACTATTACCAATATTCAAGAAAGAAGCCAGCCCAATTCTAAACCCGTAATCTTTAAAGGTGCCATTCTGATAACTCGTAATAGCTTCTACCCGAATAAATCGGAATATATTATCAAAGCCAACCCCTAGCTCCACATAATTTTTGGAAGTAGGTGTCGCCAAATAATTAACCAATAGATATTCTCTGTAACCTTTTTTTCTCAATGCTTCGAACTGTGTTAACAATAGTTTTGTGGGTCGGTATTCTGTAAAAGCAGAAAAATGGTAGTCGTTGGTGCTAAATAGATAATAATCTAACAATCGATAAGTTTCTAAACTCTTGCCAGGAATCACCGGCGTTAAGTTGCCCATGAAATGTTGGAAATCCATAAAGTAAGATGGTGATCCTCCAAAAAACGTTCCTGCATCAGCGGCCCATTTTAGCTTACTTCTGCTAAATTCAAATTCATCCCGAACATTTAAATTAACATGATGAAATTTTGTCGATCCATACAACTCACCTAATCCTGATCTGTAGTCAAAATTAAAAATCGGCGAGCGGTTAGGAAGTTCGTAGAAATATTTATTCCTTCTGCCAAATTTCAACCCAGGTTTATATTCCAAACCAACATGAAATAGTAAAGCTTCATGTGAGCCAAAACTTGTATTAAATTGCTCATTACTTACAGGTGCATTATTGGTGTATCCCCTACTTTTTATATTGATAAGGGTAAAGCTCGAATTATTATATAATTGAGACCGTTTACTCCATTCAATTCCTGTTTTTAATAAAACCTTTTCTACGGGTCGCTTCTCAAATTTTATGGAAACAAAATCCTTGCGATACAATTTCATGAAATTCTGTTCCAGCA
>JBNLGO010000211.1:0-5051 GCA_050306095.1 Cyclobacteriaceae bacterium | reverse complement strand
TTGGAAGTTTACTGCTTGAATGCAAAATGAATGTGTACGGCCCTGGAGTAGCTTTTTTTATGATCTTAAAAATAGGTGTGTGAATATCTCTGGCATATTCGGTGATCTGGCTCAGGCTGTCAAACATAAGTGAAAATCGTTCTTTTCCAGGAGTGATACCTTTGATGCGCGCAATTCTCTCAATGGCTTTACGGCTATTGATATTGCATCCTAGTGCATATACAGTATCTGTAGGGTAAATGATCACACCATTATTCGCCAGTAAATCAACAATCTGATCAATTTTTTTCTGTTCAGGGTTGGATTCATAGAGCCTAAAAAATAAAGCTTTGCCATTCATATTTCAATTGTCAAAGTAGCCTTCAAAAAGTACTAAAGATCAGCATTATAATTCACAATTTCAAAATGTAAGTTCATGAGTGTGGTTTGCAGGTTAGCCAGAATTATTTTTTGTTATTTTTGCAGTGTATATGGACAAAAGAAAAATTCTAATTATAGGTGTTGTTGTTTTAACAATACTCCTATCTTCTTTCACATTTTATTTTTATCAGGTGGTCTATACACCAAATTTCCTGGTAGAAAAGGAAAGTAGATATCTTTTTATACCAACTGGTGCAGATTTCCAGGATGTTCAAAAAATTGTTTACGATCAAAAATTCGTAAATGATCCCGTAGCTTTTGGGACATTGGCCAGGCTGATGAAATACAATAAAAATGTGAAGTCAGGGAGATATCTTATCGAGAAAAATTCAAGTAATAGAGATGTGATTCAGAAGCTTAGGATAGGGGAGCAGGAGCCAGTAAGGATTACTTTTCACAATGCAAGGATGCTTTCTGATGTTGCAGCCAAACTTACTTTGAAGTTGGAGGTCGATTCTGTTTCTTTTCTGGATTTGATCGATAAACAGGCAACTGCAGAAAAGTACGGATTTAATAAGGAATCATTTAGATGCATGTTTATTCCGAATACCTACGAGGTTTTCTGGGATATTTCCGGAGAAGAACTCGTGGAAAGGATGTACCAGGAATACCAGGCTTTCTGGACTGAAGAAAGGCGGCAAAAAGCCAGTGATTTAGGGCTGAATCCTGTGCAGGTAACGATTCTTGCATCCATTGTTGAATCGGAAGTTTCTCACTATGACGAAGCTCCCAGGGTGGCTGGCCTATACCTGAACAGGCTTGATCGTAATATGTTTCTCCAGGCCGATCCAACTTTGAAATATGCTCTTGGTGATTTTACAATTCAAAGAGTGTTAAATGTCCATAAGGATATTGAATCACCCTATAATACGTACAAATACAAGGGATTGCCTCCGGGACCTATCAACTTTCCATCTATCAAATCTCTGGATGCAGTATTAAACCACGAAGATCACAAGTATATCTATATGTGCGCAAGGCCAGATTTTTCAGGATATCATGATTTTGCTACCAACTTGAGGCAGCACAATATTAATGCAAGCAGGTACCAAACTGCCCTAAATAGGGCCAGAATTTACAGATAAAAATGTTGACACACGAAACACAGATTAGGGTCAGATATGCGGAAACTGACCAAATGGGATTTGTTTATTATGGCAATTACGCGACCTATTATGAAGTGGCCAGGGTTGAGAGCCTTCGTGCTTTGGGTTTTTCCTATAAACTATTGGAAGAACAAGGAGTATTAATGCCAGTTGTAGAAAATTCGTCAAAGTTTATCAGGCCGGCAAAATATGACGACCTGTTGACTATACAGGTAAAAGTGAATCAGTTGCCTGAAAGAAGGATGATATTTGAATATGAAATATATAATGAGCAAAAAAAATTGATAAATTTAGGCGAAACGGTTTTGGCATTTGTTAATAAAGAAACAGGCAAGGCTTGCAATGCACCTGAAACAATACTAAAATTGCTCAACCCATTTTTTAATGGCAAAAACTAATATTATTAAGTTTTTACTGGATTCGCGGACATACAAACAGATTGTTCATCGACTGGATAACATTCACCTTCGTAAGAAGGAAGTTTCCATCTATAAAATCCTCGAAAACCTAGTCATTAACATCAACAATGATGATATACTGCATAAAGCTTCCAGTGTTGCTTTTAGCTTCACTCTTGCTGTATTTCCGGCATTGATCTTTCTATTTACCCTACTACCTTATATTCCGGTATCAAATTTACCCTATGTGGAAGGTGAGGATTTTCAGAAAAGTCTGCAGCAGCTTATTGGAGAGCTAGCAATGTTTAAACAGGTTAGCACAACAATTCAGGACCTGATCAATAATCCCAGAAGTGATCTGCTTTCGTTTAGTGTGCTTTTGTCTTTATTCTTATCTACCAACGGAATGATGGAACTTGCCCAGACGTTCAACAAGATTTATAAGACCATTGAAAAAAGGAGCTATTGGTATACTCGATTGATAGCCACTTCACTAACCGTAATATTGGCACTGGTACTTTTCTCAGCAATCTTATTGTTGATATTCGGGAATCTCACATTAACCTTTATGGTAGATAATGGCTTGATGAACCAGGATTTCCTGTACTACAGTTTGTATAGTTTAAAATTTCTTGTGCTGTTCATATTATTTCTAATCACTATTTCAACTATATATTATTTTGCGCCGGCACTACATAATAAATGGAAATTTATCTCCATTGGTTCAGTAACCGCCACCTTATTGTCAATCCTTGTATCTTACCTGTTTTCATTCTACATCACAAATTTTGGAACGTATAATAAGATTTATGGATCTATTGGTGCTATGATTGCGTTGATGGTATGGATATACATGATATCTGTGATTTTATTGGTGGGCTATGAGGTGAATGCCAGTGTTGATCAGGCGGCTGCGCAGAATGAAGAAAATGCTGAATAATTTTACCAATTCTTTTGAGTAAAAAAATTTAAATTCTACATTTGCAGTCCAATTTCGGAGACAGTAATGAAATTACTGTTTTAGACCATAAATGCCATAAATAGAGGGTTGGCGGAGTGGTCGAACGCGGCGGTCTTGAAAACCGTTGTACCGCAAGGTACCGGGGGTTCGAATCCCTCACCCTCTGCATCTTTAGTACCATTTAAAATCAAAACCCCCTAAATTTAATTTTTAGGGGGTTTTTTATTTTTTTACCCCTTCATTTTAGGCATTTTTTTTCATATATTCGGTTACCTATTCGGTTACCTAGTGATTTTTGAAAAGTAGGTAACCGATGCTGCGAATTTGAGCAGTATAGGACGATTTTGACTCATTTTATTTGTATTCAAATAGGTTAAAATAGACTATGAAATGTACTTTTTCAGTGCTTTTTTGGGTGAATAAAAATAAAGTAAATAAAAATACTTCGAAAGCGCCCATTTTTGCCCGTATTACCGTAAATGGTAAACGAGTAGAGCTGTCCACCGGGAAATCAATAGAGGTCAAAAATTGGATTTCATCCCATGGACGAGTCAAGGGTACTAGTGAAGAAGCCAGAACGATTAACAGATATTTAGATAATGTAAACGTCAGACTTACCCGGATTTTTGATAGAATGGAAGATGCTGATGAAATCATAACAGCCAGGGAGATTAAAAATCGATTTTTAGGGAACAAACCTATAGGTCACTCATTGATTGATTTGTTCGAATACCATAATCAACAGATTAAAGATCAAATAGGATTAGGGTATTCCACTGGTACATTGGAGAGATATGAGACTACATTGAAGCACTTGAAGGAATTTCTAGCAAAATCGTTGAAAGTTAATGATATTGATTGTGAAGAGCTGAAATATCCGTTCATTTCAGAATTTGAGTACTATCTTAAGACCAAGAAAAAAATAGGTCACAATACAACAATGAAGTATCTGCGGAACTTTAAAAAAATTGTATTACTTGCCTTGAAAAATGAGTGGATTATTCGCGATCCTTTTATGAGATTTAAAATCTCTCTTCACGACGTAAAAAAGGAGTTTTTAACAAAACATGAGATTCAAAGAATTATTGAGAAGGAGTTCAACATTGAACGGTTGACCCATGTACGTGATATTTTTATATTTTGTTGCTATACGGGATTGTCATACATAGATGTGCAACGACTTACTTGGGATGATATTCAAACTGGATTGGATGATAAATTATGGATAATGGTTGAAAGAAAGAAAACCGGTATTGAATCTCATATTCCATTACTTCCTGAACCGATTAGAATATTGAATTTGTATAAGTCAAATCCAGAGATAAATGTTAAAGGTAAAATACTACCTGTGCTCTCCAATCAAAAGGTAAATTCTTATCTTAAGGAGATTGGAGATTTATGCGGAATTAAGAAAAATATTACCTTTCACATGGCCAGGCATACATTCGCTACCACAGTAACGCTCGCCAATGGTGTTTCAATAGAAACAGTAAGTTCAATGTTAGGGCATAAGAGCATTAAAACTACTCAAATCTATGCCAAGGTTGTCAAGGAAAAAATAAGCAGGGAAATGGTAGAATTGGAGAACACACTTTCAACTCAAACAAACGAGGAGGTCTCCAAATTATCCTCTATTGGTGGCTAAAGGAGATGCAAATGGTTTGCTGCATCCAGCCTTCATTTTCTGGCGACCAAATGAGCTTGATTTCACCTATTGAATTTCATTTTTCATCATTGATTTATTAACTTATTTCATCAAACGATCAAACCATGAATTTCAGTGGTGCCCTAGTTGTAATTGGCACTATTCTATTCTTGCTATTTTGTGCCTCCATCATTCGGATTTTTAATAGATCCAGAACCATTCTTGATTGGTTTTCATATTTGTTACATCAAATCGGAGTATTACTGATGTTTATCTTGTTCTTGGATCTACAACTCCTTCTTATGCTGGGAACAATACTGATCGTATGGGGTGCAGCATATTTTGCTTTGTCCTGGGGTGAAGCAAACCTTTCCCCATTCTGGTATTCCATACTGATAGGTATTTCATTCGTATACTTTTTCATGTTGCTTTGGTGGTCGGGGACCAAAAGTTTTTATCGCGGCTTTTCATTTAAAAGGGTTGATAAAACGGTTAGTGTCGGATCGATAAATGAAAAGCAA
>JBNLGO010000210.1:0-5137 GCA_050306095.1 Cyclobacteriaceae bacterium | reverse complement strand
GATACTTCTATGGGTCTGACCCCGGTAGAAGGTACCATGATGGGCACCCGATCTGGTGACCTGGACTTAGGAGTACTTACCTACATTATCGAAAAAGAAGAATTAAATGTAGCCGCAGCAAATACCTTGATCAACAAGCATAGTGGGCTTCTTGGGCTTTCAGGAGTATCTTCTGACATGCGCGAAGTAGAGATGGCTGCAGAAGATGGCAACGATCGGGCAAAATTAGCACTGGATGTATATTTCTATCGAATTCTAAAATATATTGGCTCTTATGCTGCTGTGATGGGCGGAGTAGATATCATCGTTTTCACTGGAGGAATCGGAGAAAATTCTTCCCTTACCCGACAAAAAATCTGTAAGAAATTAGAGTTCTTAGGGTTGAAATTTGATTATACCAAAAATGAAACGATTAGAGGTGATCTTGCTGATATCTCCTTAAAAGATTCTAATGTAAGAGCATTGGTAGTGCCTACTAATGAAGAGCTCGTGATTGCCCGGGAAACGCTAAAACTATTAGAAAAATAGAATCTGATGGAAAAACTTCAATTTTTTATATAATCACCGTTAGCATAGGTTTTAATCCTGGTGTTTATTCTCTGACGTTGATTGCATAGCATAGACGACTCCCAGGGTAGTAAAAATCATCCAAAACAGCATTCCTCCAAATTGCTTAAAGTAATCCACTACATCTTTAGGCAATTTGGACCCTTCAATAAAAGTTTCAATAAGTCCCAGGGAAAGAGGAATGGCCAATGCACTTAAGAGAAAAGTCAAAATGGAAGTTTGCCAACTGATCTTGATTTTTTTAATAAAAAGACCATTAATCAATAGCACAAAAACCCCAGCAAATCCTTCTGCTATGGTTGGGAACACATATTTATCATAAGGAAGGTTTAACAAAATAAAAACCTCCAATAGAAAAATGATCAAGTTTATAAAGGATATGAAAGAGATTAAACCCACTTTTTTCAATGGTGGTTTCTCAAGGTTTACCAACGGAATACCGATGGCAAACACGATTGGAACAAGGGTGATCCAGCCTGTTATATAGGCTGCAATCGATCCAACAATCGCCAAAAGAAAATTCACAAGAAGAGTGACAAGCTTGATAGATCCTTTCATTTAAGAATAATTATATAGACAAAATTACAAAGTTTAAACACAAACTTTTAATCCCTTTGCTATTGTTTTGCTTTGTCTTCAACATCCTTCCATACTCTCATCAAATTCCCTCCCATTATTTTTTTGACCTCGTCTTTTGTGAAATCCCTATCGAGTAACTCCTTAATTAAGGCCGGATATTTCGATACATCTTCCAATCCCTTGGGTACAAATGGCCCTACTCCATCAAAATCTGACCCAAACCCCACATAATCCGCACCTACTAATTTTGCAATATGCTCAATATGATCTGCTACCTGGCTAAGGGTCGCTTCCATTGGATATTTCTGAACGAAAGATTCTAAAAATTCATTGAATCCTTCACCTCCCATCGCAATTCCAGCCTTTGCTGCTTCTTTCTTTAGAAAATTAAAATGTTCACTCGCTTCCTTATCGACAAATGGAGTTCCAAAATTCACCATCACCACCCCTTCTTTTTCGGCAATTTTCTTGATTAAATTATCTGAAAGATTCCTCGCAAAATTTGGTGTGAGCGATTTCGCACCGGAGTGAGAAGCGATCACTGGTGCTGTGGAAATTTTCAATACATCGAGAATAGTACTATCTGATACGTGACTCACATCTACCATCATTCCAAGGTCGTTCATCCTCTGTACTACCTTTTTCCCAAAAACACTCAAACCACCATGAGGCTGGAGCGTATCTGTACTGCTGTCACAAATCATGTTGGAACTATTATGACAGAGCGTAATGTAGCGAATGCCACGACTATAAAAATGATCCAGGTTATCTAAGTCACTGTTAATAGGACTCCCATTCTCCATTCCCATTGGAAATGAAATCAATCCTTTTACATGCTGCTTTTTAATTTCTTGGGTACTTCCTGCCAATGCTACCAATTGTGAGTGCTTGTTTACCTGCTCTTCTACATAATCAATGAGCTCATTTGCCCGCTTATATGCTTCTTCTCCACTTTTGCTACTGGATACATAAATTGACATAAAAGCCACATTAAGCCCTCCTTCTTTTGCTCTGACCAGGTCAATATTTCCTTCTTGATTTAATACGCCAATATTAAAATCTGTGCCCTGAGTGCGGTCAGGAAGATCTATGTGTGTATCAACGATAATGGATGATTGAGCTAATTCATTGGCTAATTGGGTGGTATCATTTGCTTTAGGACTGCAACTCAAAACCATCACCATCATCAAAATTGAAAATAAATTTCGGTACATATGATTTAAATTAAGAAGTTAAGATAGTTAATATGGTAATGAAATTAAATGCAATTAAAGATTACGTGAAGAAGAAATCTAAATCAAATCTCTAAATTGATTTAGAGAGAATAATACATTTACCCATTGCTTTAATACCTTTTTATACCATATGCAAAAAAATGTATATTTGCTACTTACCACAATAACCTAATATCATGAAACCTGTCCTATGGTTTTGCCTTATCGCTTTACCTACAGTAGCATTCTGCCAAGAATCAATCAATATTGACTCGCTGAGTAAATTTTATACCGATCGAGGGTGGGATTTATTATATACCGATACTGATTCTTCCTTGTATTATTTAAATCGTGCTATTTCATTAACAAAAAACAGTACGAATGAAGATATATATTATGATGCTCTGTTGGGTAAAATAGATTTGTTTGAAGTTATGGAAGACGCAGATAGTAATAAATACTACAATGAACTATTCACACATTTAGCTTTTAATAATAACGCCTCTCCCAGGATGAAAGCTCGAATGTTTACTTCCAATTGGAAATACCTCACAGCTAAGTATGAATTTTCCCAAGCACTTGAAATGCTGGATTCTGCAAAAACAATCACACTTCAAATAAAGGATTCTCTATTTTATGGTAAGATTCTCAAAAATATAGGTGTTGTATATGAGAAGATGGGAAAACGAGATAAATCTCTGGAAATAAGTCTTAACGCTTTAGATGTTTTTAATTCATTAAATGCGCTTGAAGAATATGGAAGTACGATCAATGACATCGCTATCGCCTATAAAAAAGCAGGGGATTTTGAAAATGCCATGGTCTATTATAATAAGTCTATCAAATTTCACAAGGATCAAAAGAATGCCTCAGGTGAGGCAGTCACTCGCATTAACCGGGGATTGCTTTTTAAGGATATGGGTGAATACGACAAAGCCTTGAATGATTTGCATTTTTCACTACATGAATTCCAATCGGAAAATTACACCTATGCAATTATGGTCAGCCAACACAACTTAGGGGAAACCCACCTGGCCAACAACAATCCGGATTCGTCCTTGTATTATCTCAATAAATCACAGGAATTAGCAGAGAAGTTTGAATATTTTGGGTTAATCATTAAAAACAACCTTGCCCTCGGTAAAGTATCACGAAAAAAAGGAGATATCAATCAATCCATTCAATATGCTACAAAGGCATATAAACAGGCTATAGCACAAAATGTGTTAGAAGACTTGAAGGATATTAACATTATCCTGGCTGATAATTATGCAGATATCGGAAATTACCAAATGGCGCTTCAATATTTTAAGGAATTTAAGAACACTGAAGATTCGCTTAAAAATATGGAATCCATAATGAAGCTCAACCTTCTTCGTACGGAATACGACCTGGAACATAAAGATGCTGAAATAGAGGCATTACAAGCAAAAAATGAAATTCAGGCCAAACTCTCGAAAGAACAGAAAAAAGCTTTCACCTTATTGGTAATAGGTTTTGTCTCTACCGTTGTATTTTTCTTCGTGTTGTTCTTTCTATATCGTAAACAGCGATCATTGACCATAAAATTAAATAATCAAAAAGCATTACTGATAGAACAAAAAGAAGAAATTGAATCTGCCCAGGAACAGATCGTACAACAAAATGAAACCCTGGTAAAACTCAATGAAGAAAAAGACAACCTGATGGCTATCGTTGCCCACGATTTGCGTAGCCCACTTAACCAGATACGAGGTGTTTTAGGCTTGGTGAAAATGGAAAAAAACTCCGACTCTTCTAATCAGCTAATTGACATTGCGAATAATTCATCTGAAATTTTAAGTGAACGGATCAACAGGATCCTTGATATAGAAGCGATTAATGCCGGAAAGGTAAACATCAATCTGGAGCGCCTTGAAGTGAAAAAAGTCTTAGACTTCTTACAACAAAACATTCATAATGTAGCAATTCAAAAAGGCATGAACCTCATCATCGATCATGGTGATGAAGTACATTGTATGGCGGATGAAAATTATCTGCTCCAGGTACTTGAAAACCTGTGTACCAACGCCATAAAATATGCTCCTGAAAAAACGGAAATTAATATTTCCGTCAAATCAGAAGAAAAAAACATTCTCTTTGCTGTGAAAGATCAGGGGCCTGGTATTCCTGAAAAGGAAATAACTACTCTCTTCCTCCCTTATTCCAAAACTTCTAACAAACCTACCGGCAATGAATCTTCAACCGGTCTTGGTTTGGCGATCGTGAAAAAATATGTGGAAGCAATGTCTGGTGAAGTATGGGTAGAAAGTGAAACAAATAAAGGAAGTGTGTTTTATGTGAAATTGCCTAAAGCAGCGTGATTATTTGGTGATTTAGTGATTGGGTGATTAATTGATTTGTTGATTTTATAAAGGAAAGAAGCTTCTGATAGCCGACTAGAAAATATAGAAATCCAAACTTAGTCAACTATCAATAGCTTCATTAAACTTTATTTTTATTCTTGTGCTCTGGAGAATAAAATCGTATCCATCGAATATTTCCCTCCACCCATTATTGCCAGGCCTATTGCTAAAGCCATCCACAAAAGAAAGAATTCAATACCTTCTCCTTGTTGATTACCAAACCAATTCATAAAAATCCATGCTGCAAGTGGGTTGTAAAAACTATTCCTAGTGCTAAACCAATATAGCCGATAGATATGATCCTGGTACCAATTCCTGCAACTAAAGCCAAAGACCCAATTGATTCGAGCACAATCACTAAAAACCCTACAATCCAAGATAAACCTACTGTAT
>JBNLGO010000209.1:0-5160 GCA_050306095.1 Cyclobacteriaceae bacterium | reverse complement strand
AACCGTTGATCAGGAGTTAACCCATCAATTCGGGTAGTATCCTGACCTTGTGCTGTCATCTTAAAAGCATCATAAGCTATAGCGATTCCTCCATTATCTGCGGTATTTTCCCCTACCGTTAAAGCACCTTTGATATGCATGGTGTCCAGCACAGTAAACGTACCGTATCGGTCAATCATTTGCTGAGTTTTAGCTTTGAATTGTTCATAGTCGCGTGCAGTCCACCAGTTATTCACATTGCCATTCTTATCTCGTTGTGCGCCGCGATCATCAAATGCATGCGTCAGTTCATGCCCGATGACCATTCCGATTCCTCCATAATTAATTGCATCGTCAGCATTTTGGTCAAAATAGGGATATTGTAAAATGCCGGCAGGAAATACTATTTCATTAAAAGCAGGATTATAGTAAGCAGTTACTGTTGATGGTGTGGTATGCCACTCCGTTTTGTCAGGAGGTTGGTTCAATTTTTCCAGTTCGTACCTGTATTCATTTTGTCCCAGGGCTACAATATTTTCAAAATAACGGTTTCGATCTATCACCACCTGATATTCTCTCCATACATCAGGATATCCATTTTTTTTGGTAATAGCCCATAGCTTTTCCTTAGCCTTTAGTTTGGTGCTGTCACTCATCCAATCCAGTTGATCCATCCGTTGCTCAAATGCTTTTTGAAGGTTATTTACAAGATCTAATGCCCGTTGTTTGGCTTCCTCAGTAAAATATTTTTTGACGTACAATTGTCCCAAAGCATACCCTAATTTATGATCTACTTGCTCTGCCATTAATTGCCCACGTGGTTTTTGTGTGGATTGCCCGGTAATTACCTTATTATAAGAAAAACGGGCATCCTCAAATGGTTTGCTCAGGTAATTTGCATAATGATCAAGTAAATGCCCCTTTAAATAGGTTTTCCAATCCGCAATGGAAACAGAATCCAGCATTGAGTTAAGCTGATGGTAGTAAGCTGGTTGCTTAATATCAACAGAATCTACCTGTACATCAATATTCTTTAAAAATTCACTCCATTTAATATGGGGTTGACGCTTCTCTAAGTCGGTGACAGCTAATTTATTGTAATTGGCTTTGACATCTCTTAGTTGAATGTTGGTTTTATGTGATTTGGCTAATATCTTTTCTATGGAATAGATAGTCATTGCACGGTTAGCGGCTTCTTCGGTATTTGATCCGGTCAATTCAAATAGAGTTGTAAGGTATTGTTTATAAGCATTTTGTATAGCTACACTTGAAGAATCTGTTTTAAAATAATAATCCCGATCAGGTAAACCGATTCCTGTCTGATAAAAATGCGCCATATTCACTTGGCTATTTTCATCATCTGGATAAGCATACCAATAAATAAGAGAATAATTACTCGCTTTAAGCTGGTCCGCCACAAAGTTCATCATGGCTGGTACATCATTAATGGCTTCAATTTGGTCTAGGATGGACTGTATAGGCTCAAAACCACGGGCATTTAAGGATATTGTATCCATACCTGAGGCATAGAAATCTCCTACTTTTTGCTCTATAGTACCAACTGTGAATTCTCCGGATGCAACTTCATCTAGAATGTTTTGGAGCTTCATTTTTTGTGGAATATTCAAAAAACGATACGAACCTACACCCACTTGATCATCAGCAATTTTTACCGTATCGTACCATTTTCCATTTACGTATCGAAAGAAATTGTCACCAGGTTTCACCGAATGGTCAATGCCTTCCAGATCAACAAAAATACGCTCTTCGCTTTTCTCTTTAGGAGTGCAAGAGATGAATAGAGTAATGATTAAAAGGTAATAGAGGATGGTTTTCATATTAATTGAATTTTATTCAAGATAAAAAATTATTGTCGACGGGCAATTTCGAGTTACTCTTGTTAAAGTATTTAGGGTTCAAAACATTATTTATACTTTCCCAAATTGATTGATTAATACTTTACTTTTGATCATGAGACTTTATTGAAAAGACAATTGGATTTTAGTAACTTAAAATAAAGTAAAAAAGTAGAAAATTAGCTGTCTTTGTAATTCAATAAAGGCTTTTTTTGCACACCTTTTAGAATTGAAATTCAGATTTTATTTTAATGATACCCTATCCCCACTCCGGAAAGGCCGTCTTGTTTTGATCCAATGTAGTAATGGTATTAATGTCTTCTTTGCTCAGTTCAAAATCAAATATGTTCAGATTTTCTGCCATATGAGCTTTGTTTTTAGTTCGTGCAATGGTAACAATTCCTCGTTGATAGTGCCATCGTAAACATACCTGTGCATTGGTCTTTCCATACTTTTTACCAATAGTAGCAAGTTTTTCATTTGTAAACACCTCATTCCTGGCTGCTGCAAAAGGTGACCATGCTTCGTGTTGGATATTTAATTCTTTTAGTGCCTCATTCATCTCCTCTTGTTGGAAGAAAACATGCGTTTCAATTTGATCAACCGTAGGATTTACCTTGGCATAAGCCATTAATTCCTTGATCTGTTGTGGATCAAAATTGCTCAATCCTATTGCTTTGATTTTGTCTTCCCCATAAAGCTCTTCCATTGCCTTCCAGGTACCTTTCACATCACCTCGTGGACGATGAATTAGATATAGGTCGAGATAATCTGTTTGCAGTTTATCGAGAGAAGTTTGAAATGCCTTTTTTGTTGATTCATATCCGGAATCATCTACCCAAAGTTTGCTAGTGATAAATAATTCCTTCCGGTCAATGCCACTCTGTTTAATTCCTTTCCCTACAAACTGTTCATTACCATAGATAGTGGCGGTGTCTATCAATCGATAACCTAAAGAGATGGCATCGGCAATTGCATTGATGCCGATTTCATCTTTTAGCGTATTGGTGCCAAACCCTAGCAGGGGCATTTTTACACCATTGTTCAATGTGACTTTCGGGTTAGTAAATTCCTTGATTAATGAAGTGTTTTTACCATACAACTGTGAGTTTCCTAATGGTAAAATTATGGTGCTGGCAGCTAATGCAGAACTGGTTTTTATAAATTTACGTCTGCTAAAATCATTGGAATTTCTCGTATTTTTCATGGCAGTGATATTTATATTGAAATTAACAAACCATTGTAAATACCTCTAATTTTTATGAGAATAAAAAAGGGAACTTAAATATTATAAACCAATATTCCGTTCTCTCCATGTTTTTAAAGTAGATTAATTTGAAACTTAGCATTTAAACAAGTAATCTGATTTCTCTCCATGAAATATAATTTCTTGTTTTTAAACCATATTACTTTCAGTGAAACAATGATACTTCCCTTCCATACTACAAGAATTTAAAACTTGCCTATGAAATTGATGCTAAACTCTCACCTGATATTCATCTTCTATTTCAGCTAACTTTTCCTCAATTAATTTTTCCATTTTTCAATAATACACTCAATTGAACAACTAATCCTTCTCCTGGAACTTTTCATCGCCACACATCCGGACAATTTTTGGCTGGAAAGTGCCAACAATTTCCACCAAATCCTTCTGTGATTCCATCACTTGGTGAATATTTTTATAGGCCATTGGGGCTTCATCCAACCCGGAACCAATTACGTCCACCCCCACAGATTGAAGATGTGAAAGCACCTTGTTTTTATCCAGTGTGTTTTTAGCTTGCGTTCGTGACATTGCCCTTCCGGCACCATGGGAGGCAGAATTAATTGAAGCCCTCTCTCCTTTTCCCCGAACAATAAAGCCTGGTGCAGTCATGGAGCCAGGGATAATCCCCATCGTTCCTTTTCCAGCTGGGGTAGCTCCTTTACGATGAACGATTAGCTCATTTCCATTGGCATCTTGCTCTTTCCAGGCAAAATTGTGATGGTTTTCGATCATTGCCAAAGGACTCGTTCTAAGGCCAATTGCTATTCGCTCATGAATCTGATGATGATTAGCGGAGGCATATGCTCCTGCGAGGCTCATCGCTTCCCAGTATTCCTGACCGACTTCAGTTTCTAATCCTAACCAGGCGAGATGACGTGCTTCTTTTGGTAATGGAGTCTGCATCATTGCCAACTTGGTATAATAACTTGCGATAGCCGCCCCAAGTCCTCTAGAACCTGAATGTGATAACAAGGCCAGGTACTTCCCAGGGGCCAGATTATATTCATTATGCTCATCTACAATTTCAGTTATTCCAAATTCTACGAAATGATTTCCTCCACCAGATGTACCGATTTGTGAAGCAGCTTTATCTTTTAAATCATTCAGCAATTTGATTTCCTTAAACAAAGAGCTTTCTAATACTTCATGTTCTATTGGTTTTTTAAATGTTGCTTTTCCGAATTTCGTATTAAGATGAAGTAACTTTTTAAAATGTTCGTTTTCTTCCTCTATTAACGTTGAAGGTATGTCAAAAATCGACATGCACATTCTGCAGCCAATATCCATACCTACCCCATAAGGAATCACAGCGTTTTCTGTCGCCAATACACCCCCAATAGGCAGACCATATCCATGATGTGCATCGGGCATTAGTGCTCCAGCTTTCGTAATAGGTAATCGCATGGCAATATCCATTTGATTGATAGCGCCATTTTCAATATGCTTAGTGCCATAAATTTTATAAGAATCCGGAGTATTATTCAATGCTATTGTTGTTTCTTTTGGTGGTATTAATGCTTCAGCAATAGTCGCTAAAAATTCATCATTCATATACTTTTCAGGCTCAGTTAATACATTTTTTAGCTTAATCAGTGTCTCCTCTTCGCTAAAGTGAAATAAAAGCTTCGGAATGGATTTCAACACAATGCCAATTACTTTTCCTTCTGGGTAACCTATGTCAATTAATTCCTGTCCTGAAATTGGTATGTTTATATTTTCTTTCATTTTGGTTTCAATATGTAGCTTGTTCAAGCTTTGTTAATTTTGATAATTAGCAGGGACACAAATTATTAAAGTATCCCTGCATTTATTATTTTCCTGGAGTAAAAATCCCTTTTAACTGGTCGATAATCTGCCCGTTACCGGAAACAGTGATTTCTCCAATCTTTTCAGCGATTTTCTCCACATACTCCATTTCCTTTAATTTAAAAAGCATATGGTTTTCTTCCATCAATTTGGCTGTGTTTAACAAACTCCTTGTGGATGCCGTCTCTTCCCTTCTGGTGATGACATTTGCCTGTGCCTGTTTCTGGGCAATCAAAACCTGGTTCATGATCT
>JBNLGO010000208.1:0-5215 GCA_050306095.1 Cyclobacteriaceae bacterium | reverse complement strand
TTCTATACATGTGAAGATGGTCGTGCATAATGATATGCCGCAAGAATATGTCAGCTGAGAAAGCTTTGTATTCAGGGTGTGAGCCCTGATTTTGCCAGTCTTCTTCACTAAATGTCTCAAGAAATGATATCATCTCAATACGATCATTTTTAAACTTCACAAGGCTTTCCTGAAAATCCATTTGCATTAAATAGTCATCCGGTGTAGTTGAAGTGCCTGGAAGATATGGTTGAAATACTGGATTTTTTACTGTTTTAAAAGTTCGGAACCTTTCTATCATCATAGACTGAGCTTCGGCGAGATGACACACATGTTCATGAATACTCCATTTACCCTTAATTCTTCTTGATTTTAATATCTCTTCCGGGATATCATTTAAGAGGTCTTCCAGTAGTTTTGGATTTTCTGCTAATTGATTAAGCTTTTCAGTTCTATTCAATGCGATTGGTTTTAGATTGTAAAAAAGTTGAATGTAAATTTAGTTTTTATAGTATTAATTTCCACAGCGAGACTATTTTTGCTCATTCAATATTTTCATTAAATAATATTTAAAATATGAAAATCTCTGTAGAAATAAGTTATTATCCACTAACAGAAGAATACATTCAACCAATTAAGAGTTTTATCGAAAGGCTACGTGAAGATGAATATCTGGTGGTTAACACCAATGGTATGAGTACGCAAGTATTTGGTGAATATGATCAGGTTTTTTCCACAATCACTCGTGAAATCAAAAAATCATTTGAACTACCTCATTCCATTTTTGTGATGAAGATAATCAATAATGACTTGCAGAAAATCCCGTATTAATGATTGATACGATCGTCAACTGGATTGTAGCCAATTACTTCGAACTTTTAGCAGCAGCACTGGGATTTGTTGCAATATTTCTTCAGATCAGGCAAAATGTATGGTATTGGATGGTGAGCATAGTTATGGTCAGCATGTACATCTACATTTATATTGATGCGAAGTTATATGCAGATATGTCACTGCAGGTATATTACCTTGTCATCAGTTTCTATGGATGGTATTTGTGGTTGTTTGGCAAAGAAGTGAATCACCATAAAGTCAGTCTCACAGTCACCAACAGCTCGAAAAAATTGCTTGGATTGCTGGCCCTGGTTTCAGTATTCCTTTTTTTTGCGATAACCTGGTTTCTGATTCATTTCACGAATTCTGACTTACCCTACTGGGATTCTTTCACCACCTCATTGAGTTTTGTGGCTACCTGGATGCTAGCAAGAAAAAAGATAGAAAACTGGCTGATCTGGATTGTGGTAGATGCAACTTCAGTGGTCATTTATATATACAAATCACTTTATCCGACAGCTGTATTATTTTTCTTTCTCACAATACTTGCATGGGTGGGGTATCGCCAATGGCAAAAAGGTCAAAAAACGCAAACGGCTAGAGGTTAGCAATTAGTGCATCAATCTTGTGATAGAGGATATTGAAAAAGCGTTTTCGCTCTTTCTCAGCAGATACACTTATCAGCGTAGAATTCTTGATCACCCGCTCTATATACTTGAGGGAATCCTGGAAGAATGACTCATCATTAGTCGTAAGAATATTCAGCACATTATGACCTAAGTGAACACGGTTAGAATTTTTTAATTTTAGCAATACCACATTTTCCCCGAGAGTAATTTCATTATGATACATTTTAAAATTGTCAGCAATGCCAATTGGCTCCTCTACACCAGGGAAAAACTTAAAGCCATACTCTGCTTGTTTCTGAATATGCTCTAGGACTTTTTTGATGTCATCGAGAATATCAATAACATCCTGTTTCTTCTCAAAAAGGCCAATTGCATTAAAAAAACTGATCTGCCTAAGTGTAGAGTTTATGGTCTCTTCACTCCAAAGTTCAACTGTTGGTACTTTTAAATAGCTTTTTAGCATTCTCAAGGAATGCTCTAAATCACTCTCAGAAATCAGGTTAAAACTGAATGGCGTTTCATTTTGTCCAGGAAAATCAAAGACATTCCTTTTCCAGAAAAATATTTTAAATGCCGCTAGTTTTGGGTAAAAGAAGTAATAAAACATAGGGAGGTCGAGTGCAATATAGATAGCCTCCATCAAACCGAGTTGATTTAATGATTTGATTTCTTCATTGAGTGAATCAAAATAAGACTGGAATTCAAAATCATCAGATTTAATTGCCCTGTAATTAAAATTGATACTACTGAGCGGTCTTGTCAAAACAGCATCTGTAGATATAGCATATTTTGATGATAGTATATCAAATTCTTGCAACGACAGATCTGACTCTCCACGGATTCGACGGTAGGCACTATCAATGCTAATATTTAATTCGTCAGCAACAACATTGGCTAATGATAGATTTGCAGGAAGCTTAGATTTTAACTCCCCGAAAAAGCGTTTCTGAACATTTATCCCGTCCTCCATGAACTAAGGAATTATTTGTGGTGGTTATTAATTGTTAAAAGGTATATAGGCTGATTACTAAGCTATTAATAAATTTATAAAAATATTGGAAATACTAAAAATAATCAGATAAAAGGTTGAAATTTACTTAGTTGTGCCTGGCTAATGTTAACTTTGTTTTAAGGTTTTTAAAGTCTCATTTTTATAATTTCTGCCTATCGGTATTTCCTTGCCACTCACTTCCACTGAAATTGAAGAAAAAGCATCAACGTTAGGGATATAAATAATATATGAACGGTGGATACGAATAAATGACTGTTCTGGTAGTTGATTGATGAGCTCACTAATCATAATCTTGGAAATGACTGTCCTGAATTTGCAGACAATTTTCACATAATCCTTGATACTTTCTATAAATAATATTTCATCATATCTGATCTTTACGTTTTTTTTCTCCGACTTAATGTAAAAGAAATCTTCAGGTCTGGATTCACCTGTTTTGTTCATAAGCAGATCATTAGGAGAACTTTCGAAATATTTATTAACAGCCTGCATAAACCTGTCAAAAGAAATAGGCTTGAGCAGGTAATCTATCACATCAAGATCAAAAGCTTGAATGGCATAATCTCGATAAGCTGTTGTAAATATAACTTTAGGAGGGTTCTTAAGTGTTTTGAGAAATTCCAGGCCAGTCATTTCGGGCATTTGAATATCAAGAAACATCAGGTCTATTTGATGATTTCTCAGAATATCGAAAGCCTGGATGGCATCTGTGCATGAAGCAACAAGCTTTAAGCTGTCCAGCTTTTCAATATGAATTTGTATGGCTTCGATGGCCAGGGGTTCATCATCGACAATCAGGCATCTTGTCTTCATTTTTCAGTATTTATTAGCAAATGGACTAAATAGGTATCCTCGGTTTCCGTGATTCCGAGATGATAATTTTCCGGATAGATTAGCTCAAGCCTTTTTTCCACATTAGTCAGGCCTATTCCTCCGGAATTATTATTGTTATCAGAAGCATGCTTATTCTTATTGTTCTCAATAATGAATTCAATCTTTTGATCTACAGCTGATAATTTCATTTTTACCCAGGAATTTTTCCGGTCCTTGCCCAATCCGTGTTTAAAGCTGTTCTCAATAAAAGGCAATAAAAGCATTGGAGCAATCATGCGATCCTTCTGGATATTGTCTTTTTTGAAGTCCACCTCCAGTCGATGTCCAAACCGCACTTTTTGAAGATATATGTAATTATCAATCAGCTGGATTTCTTTTTGAATAGGAACCTTCGAAGCATCACATTCATACAGCAGGTAATCAAGCATTTCAGATAATTTTAAAACTACCTCCGGCGTTTGGTCGGACTTCTTCAGTGAGAGGGTATAGATGTTGTTTAACGTATTAAATAAAAAATGAGGATTGATTTGAGATTTCAGCATAGCAAGCTCCGCTGACGTTTTGTCTTCAAGCAACTTTAGATTTAGGTGCTGCCGCTCATAGGATAGTTTTAGCAGTTTAATAAGAATGGCCATCAAAATTGCGGTGTACATTCCCGCGATGAGAAAATAAATGTCAAGGATTGACTTATCGAGGGTAGCGAAGTTGACTTCACTTTTACTTATGATCAGGAATGGGAAGATAATCAAAGATATCAGGTAAAATGATCCGATCAGGGTATAGATAGAAAATAGGATAAACAGCCATATCTTTTTCTCAAATAGAAATTTGGGTATTAGGTAATAGTTGAAGAAATAGGTAGTTCCAATGGCCACGGGGAGTAAATACACAACAAACTGAAATGTGAACCAATAATACCCGCCCTGGTGACCAAAATACAGCGTATAGTACATCAGGACTATGCTCCAATAAAGGAGGTGCCACACTACCCTGAATTTTGATTTAGTAAAAATGAGCTCAAATGGTTCCACTGCATGGAATTTGATAATAAAATTACCACAAATAGCGTGAATGCATAAGCTTTTGAATGAATAATGGATGAATAACACATTTGAGTAGAATTACAGACTTTAATTGAGTATAAACGGCAATTATTGAGAAATACAAAAAGTGTATGTTCATTACAGTGAGGTCGGGCTTAAATTTCTGAAATAGAGCTTTTTGTGTTATATGTTTATGGTGTTTTTCATTGTTTAACACTAAATTTATAATCATGAAAATTTTGGTAGTATTAGCGCCAATTATGCAAAACCTTGGTGGTTTTAAGGTCCCATTGATCACCGTTTTTCTTTTGGTACTGGCATTAATCATATTGATCATCTTCGATACATTTGTCGCTAAGGGCGTCAATGAAGAGAGAAGAAAGAAAAGCATGCAGGCACTTTTAGTGCTCGGTAGTATGAATGCAGCCCTTGGGATGCTGGGACAAATAATGGGCATTTGGTATGCTTTAGCTGCCATTCTTCAGGCTGCAGATATTAGCCCGGCAATCGTAATCGAAGGCTTACAAGCTTCGTTTGGTACAACTTATTTTGGCTTTATAACTTTTTTCGTGGCTGTGATATTTTGGTTGATCTTCCAATATCTCCCCATAAAAAAACACCAAGCGATGAGTTAATTATCTCTATTAGTGGTTTAGGTTTTATTCATAAGTAATCATCTTAAATGCCAAGTGTCATTGTTGGCGTCACAAACCAGGAATTGGTGGTTTTGAATTAAGAATGCTTATACTGGTTCCTCAATAGTTTCTTCAGCGTCATTCAGGATTAAAATGTCATGAGTACAAAAACATTGTTGCTTGCCCTTGTCAGTTATTATCTTTTTATCTGCAGTTACCACAATTACATTCATCCATCAGATTTGGAAG
>JBNLGO010000207.1:0-5222 GCA_050306095.1 Cyclobacteriaceae bacterium | reverse complement strand
ATATTTAATTAAGTCCAGCCTTAACCATTTCACAAAGATCACTAAGAACGAATTGAAGGTCAACGAGGTTGATGACCTCGTTGACCTTTTTCTTTGTGTTTTTCTGATTAGCTCTGTGGTATAATTACATACTCGGGATCATATGGGCAGCAATCATCAAAATGATGAGCAGCCTAAATAAGTGCTGTTTCCAAAAGCCGATTAGTAAGCCAATCAATACTACAAGAAATCCAAGAATGAATACTTGATTGGTCAATAATCCACTTAAAGATTCTCCAAACCAGCTAAGTTTTATTGCTAGTTTCAGTATCGGATAAAATAATAGTAACAGACTTATTATTGCCAGACCATTTTTATATCTATAAGTAGATAGCTTTATATAATTTACCGCCACGATAGTAATAAATATCACTATAGGTAATGCAACAAATAATTGTCTGACTACATACGGAAAGACCCCTCCAATCGTCGGTAGCATAAACATAATAAACGCCAGGGTAGAAAAAATCAACAGGGAGACCTTAGTACCTGCTGCATGTGTACTATTTTCCACATAATATTTCCAAGTCAACGTGTAGATGTACATGCCTGTGAGAATGATTGAAAGCACAAAATACATCACCCCTACAAAATTTAATCCTTCAATCAATAAAGTTGAGTAATTGAAAATCAATCCAAAACCAATCAACACAAGCACTGTTTTTTCTAATATGTGTTGATTCTCTTCAATAAGTTTGATCAATAAATGATCCTTTAATTTTTGACTGGATTTATAAAAATATATGGACAAAATGGGCAACAAGATGCAAAAGGAAAGCGCTGAAAAAATCATTAGAACGCCTGCTCCTGGCAAGTGCAATATTCTGAAAATAGCAGATGCTATAAACACCAGAACAAGGAATGTCCAAACTACTATTACCCCACGACCTTTTGACTCCTGGTATAATTGTATGCCTCTAACCGACCCAGTAACCAAGGTGATGGAAGCCATTAATAAAAAGGCCATTAGTAACACTCCAGCCCCTGCCAAATGCATAATTTTAAAGAAAGAAGCTATTACCAATAAAAACAGGGAGAAATAACCGAACATCCGTGTCAGGTTAATTTTGTTGTTGAGAATTTTCATGGTTTCTAATTCTAATTTTTTAAAATGATTTTCTGGTATATCTGATTTAACTGATTGCATGGCAGCATTAAAACCCATCCCCTCTTCCATCAATATTTCAATATCACATATTAAATGATCAAGCAAATCTGACTTAAGAGGTTCAAAAGTGATCCCCTGATCATCCAATTCATTCTTTATCAATTCAATTTGTTGACGATTGAGGGATTTCATATACTAAAATTTGTAGATGGAGAAGGCGCTATTACACCTGTCAGCAATTCAATAAATCGTTTAAGCTCCGCAACCTTCTCCACAGCCGTTTCATTACCTGAAGGTGTTAATGAATAATATTTTCTTACTCTATTGTCAACAATCCTTGATTTGGTGATAAGTAATCCATCTTTTTCCAGCTTATATAAAATAGGATATAAAGCTCCATAGGTTAATTCAATCTCTCCAAAAGATAATTGCTTTACACGCTGGCTGATTTCATATCCATACATCTCATCTTTCTCAGAAAGCAACTTTAATACAATGGTTTTAATCGTTCCTTTAATGTATTCGTTTGATTTCATATTATATAAGTTTCTTAAATATATAATTAAGTTATTTAATATCAAAATTTAAGAAGCAAAACACCTGGTTAAAAATTAAAAGTGTCTTTTATTAATCAACTTTATACCTATATGCCATCTTTGAATCTATTTTTGTAATTTGATATAATACATTTAATACCAACCATTTACGCCATGGAAAACACAAAATCTATTGGATTAACTAAAGATGTAGGTTTTCAATTTGGTATTCGCAAGACATTTGTCATTTCAACCGAACAAGCCTGGAGTTTTCTTTTCTCCGATGTAGGAATGGCAGTTTGGTTAGGGGAATTGGAAACCGGAAATCTTACCTTAAAATCAAACTTTAAAACTAAGGAAGGAATAACAGGAATGATCAGGGTAATCCATCCTGGCTCTCATTTCAGGATGAGCTGGAAAAAACCGGAATGGTCCAATACTTCTACCTTACAAATCAGAATATTACCCGCAAAAAATGGAACAACCATTAGCATTCATCAAGAGAAATTATTGGATGAGAACCAGCGGAAAGAAATGAAAGACAGATGGGAAGCGGTAATGAATAAATTAGGTGGAGAGTTATAAAGTTATTTCACAAAAAACACCAAGTAGCACAGAGCCGCACGAAGATTTTCTTTGTGAACCTCTGTGTTTCTCTGTGCAACTCTGTGGTATAGCATTTTAGTTATAAGACTTTTGATTAAAATGAATGCTTATGTGGGACTATGTTGATTTTTAGAATAAGATTACTATTTTTTTTCAAAATGATGTATTTTAACGATAAGTATGCGGGCCTAAAATTCATTAAATGCCGACTATATTAATTCTAAAAGGTTTTAGATTTTTCTTTTATAGTAATGATCACGATCCACCACATATTCATGTTGAAAAAGATAATAAGACAGCAAAATATAATTTAATACCATTAGAATTGGTACAATCAAAAAGATTTAATGCCTCTGAATTAAAAGATATTCGTATAATGGTTGAGGACAATGTAGAACTATTTAAACAAAAGTGGGATGAGTATTTCAACAATTAAAAAGTCGCACAAAGCTAGTAATGTAAAATTTACAGAAGCAAAAATGATTTTATTCCTTGTTGATGGTAGAGAATTAACAATACCTTTAGAATGGTTTCCGCGATTGAGAAATGCGTCAATTGATCATTTAAATAATTGGCGTTTCATTGGGGATGGAGAAGGTATTCATTGGGAAGAACTGGATGAAGATATTTCTATTGAAAAATTGTTTGAATAATTAATTTTTAAATTTTCAAAAGAAGGTCAACGAGGTTGATAACCTCGTTGACCTTCTTCCTTTATATGGATGATAATTAGCAACATCCAAGCACTCACCTCCTCATCCTTCCTTCTAACTTCCGCAAGTTTCGGGTGTTTCTGGAAATTTATTCGATCTACTTTTGCTACATTGAAAAATCAAAGTAAAATGACCACACAGGAACAAATCGATTTTAACAGAATTGCGGAAGCCATTGGTTATCTAAAAAACCACTTTAAGGAACAACCTCAGTTATATGATGTAGCGAAAAAAGTTCATCTAAGTCCTTTTCATTTTCAACGAATGTTTACCGATTGGGCAGGAGTAAGTCCTAAAAAATTCTTGCAATTCCTCAATGTAGAATATGCCAAACAATTACTAAAAAAAGGACAAACAACACTATCAGAAACTAGTTATCATACGGGATTGTCAGGTACAGGTAGACTTCATGATCTCTTTATAAACATTGAAGGAATGACACCTGCAGAATACAAAAACGGCGGGAAAAACCTAACCATTAATTACAGTTTTGCAGATAGCCCTTTTGGAGTAGTTTTAATCGCCTCAACTTCAAAAGGAATTTGTCATCTGGCGTTTATCAGCGATGAAAAATTGGCTTTTCAAGAACTGCTCCATCAATTTCCTGACGCCTCCTTTCATCAAAAAATGGATCTCATTCAACAGAACGCATTGTTTATCTTTTCCCACGATTGGAGTAAACTCAATGAAATTAAATTGCACTTGAGAGGCACAGATTTTCAGATTAAGGTGTGGCAATCATTGTTAAAAATACCTCAAGGAAGTCTTTCAACTTATGGTAGCATTGCCCGAGAAATCCAAAAACCAAAAGCATCTCGCGCAGTAGGTACGGCCATCGGAAATAATCCAATTGCCTATCTTATTCCGTGTCATCGGGTCATTCAATCTACCGGGGAATTTGGGCAATATCGATGGGGCTGTGATCGCAAAACAGCCATGATTGGATGGGAGGCTGTAAAAAGAAACTAATCCACACCTAAAGTTTTATGCTAATGCAATTGAATTTAATTGACCTACCTGCCGATCCATCCCACAATCTTTTACCCTATGAAGGTATTGTAAATTATTATGGCAAAATACTTTCCCATGAAAATGCTGATCAATATTTTAAGATTTTATTTAATACTATTGCCTGGCGAAATGATGAGGCTATAATTTTTGGAAAGCATGTGATTACAAAACGAAAAGTGGCCTGGTATGGCGATCAGGAATTTGAATACAAATATTCCAACATTACTAAAAAGGCACTTCTGTGGACCGAGGAGCTATTGGAACTAAAAAAATTAACGGAAAAAGTCAGTGGAGAAACGTATAATTCCTGCTTGTTAAATTTATATCATTCAGGTGAGGAAGGGATGGCTTATCACCGCGACGAAGAAAAGGACCTGAAAGAAAATGGAGCCATCGCTTCTCTTACATTGGGTGCGGAACGTAAATTTTCATTTAAACATATCAAGAGCAAAGAGACCATTTCATTGATATTAGAACATGGAAGTTTGTTGATCATGAAAGGAACCACACAAACCCATTGGATGCATCGTCTTCCTCCCACCAAAAAAGTAAAAGAAGCCAGAATTAACTTGACTTTTCGGACGATAGTGGAGTAGAAAATTGTGTGATTCTTAATCTTTAAAAAACTAAAATACGATTATCCCCGGACCCATCATTTAGGTAGCGGGTGGAGGTTCCGGGGTCTGTACCGCAAACAATGATTAATTTTAATTCTTGAACCTTTGAAATTTGCTATAGATCCCTGCATACGCAGGGAATTACCTTCTCTTGGGGTTTTGTGAAATTTTCTACTCTTTGGATTGCTGTTAATAGCTCAATTTTCCTCAGCAAAACTTTTTTCACAACAATCCCACTATATAATCCACTAACCTCGCCGCCAAATTAGCAGTGGCATCATCCAAGTCATAATTTGGATTGAATTCTGCAATATCACAGCTGATTACTTTGCCGGATTGAAAAATGATTGGAAGGGTATTCCAAACAAATTCTGGTGTAAAGCCTAAAGGCGAAGGCGCGCTCACACCCGGTGCATAGGCCGATGAAAATCCATCCAGGTCGATGGTTAAATAAATCCAGTCATTCGATCGAATAAATTCCTGCACTTCATTTTTGATGACTTCCATGTTCAATAAATTACACTTGGAAACATCTAAAAATTTCACTCCTTTTGACAAAGCAATGTCAAACAATTCTTTTCGGTTGCTACTT
>JBNLGO010000206.1:0-5228 GCA_050306095.1 Cyclobacteriaceae bacterium | reverse complement strand
CTAGACTATATCAAGCTTGGTCAAAGTGCCTTGACATTAAGCGGTGGGGAAGCGCAGCGTATCAAATTAGCCAAAGAGCTCTCAAAAGTAGCCACGGGACGTACCATCTATATTTTGGATGAACCAACCACCGGACTTCACTTTCAGGATATTCAACATTTACTCGATGTATTAAAAAAATTGGTAGAAAAAGGAAATACCGTCTTGATCATTGAACACAATCTGGATGTAATTAAGGTGGCGGATTATATCATAGATCTTGGTCCGGAAGGTGGAGAGAAGGGAGGAGAAATTGTGTGTTCAGGTACTCCTGAGGAAGTGGCCAACAATCCATTAAGTCATACAGGTGTGTTTTTAAAGAAAGAATTACATATAAATTAATAAAGTAACAGGCAATGGTTTGTATTTAATAAAAAGCTCCTTATCTTTGCAGGCCATTGCAAAAACCGGATAAAAATTGGTATGTTTCCATATTGTTAGTTAGTTGACAATGGGCAACAGAAAATCAAAATAATAAACAGATGAAAAGAACTTTTCAGCCCTCGGTACGAAAAAGAAAAAATAAGCACGGCTTTAGAGAAAGAATGTCTTCAGTAAGTGGAAGAGCTGTATTAGCAAGAAGAAGAGCAAAGGGACGGAAAAAATTGAGCGTTTCTAGCGAAAAGAGAGTGAAAGCTTAATTTCTCGGGTTTAACCTACCTGTTGTAATGCAACAAGGTGAAGAGAAAATACGGCACACACTAAGAAAGACTGATATTCTTCGTAAGAAAAAATTAATTCAGGAACTGTTTCTCAACGGTTCCTCTTTTTTTTTACATCCCTTCAAAATATTTTACTTTCCTCAGGAAGAAGCACAAAACCATCAAGTTTTGTTTTCCGTTTCTAAAAGGCACTTTAAGCAAGCCAAAAAAAGAAATACGATCAAACGGCGCATGAAAGAAGTGTACCGATTAAATAAATCCCAGCTGACAATTGGTCAAAACAAAATTTACTATTCAATTGCGATTGTTTATATTAGTAAATTGGTTTTGCCCTACCGGGACATTGAAAAGGGAATAATTAAGGCACTGCGTCGTTTGAACAATATCGAAGAAAAATAAATCCTGTAATTATGGAAAAATTTAAGTTTAGTAAAGTGGGGATTGGAATTGTGTTGATTGCTGCCCTGACGTTAGTTTCATTTGAAACACCTAATGAGCGCTACTTCGAAATCACTAAAAACCTGGATATTTTTTCTACTCTATTTAAGGAGGTAAATGCATACTATGTTGATGAGGTAAATCCTTCACAATTAATGAAAACGGGAATTGATGCGATGTTGGCATCACTTGACCCTTATACTAATTATATTCCTGAGGATGACATCGAAGATTACCGAACAATGACCACTGGTCAATATGGGGGAATAGGTGCATTAATAGGAAGAAATAACGGGAAGAATGTAATTATAATGCCCTATGAAGGTTATCCTGCACATAACTCCGGATTAAAGGTCGGTGATGAATTATTAAAGGTGGACAGTGTGGATGTCACCAATAAAAACACAAGCGAAATAAGTCAGCTATTAAAAGGTCAGGCAAAAAAACCTTTGACAGTCACTGTGAAGAGATATGGCCAGGAAGAGCCAATAATTATCAATATTGTAAGAGAAAAAATTAAGATTAACAATGTGCCGTATTATGGCATGGTGTCTAATGATGTTGGATATATCCAGTTATCAGACTTTACCCAAAGTGCCGGCAAAGAAGTTGGCAATGCTTTAGAGGAAGTAAAGAAACTTGGCGCCAAAAAGGTGATTCTCGATTTGAGAGATAATCCGGGGGGCTTGTTAGTTGAAGCAGTAAATGTTTCTAATGTTTTTATTAATAAAGGCTTGGAAGTAGTTAGTACCAAAGGGAAAATTACTGATTGGAATAAATCTTATAAGACCTTAAATACTACAGGAGATACTGAAATACCATTGGCAGTGCTTACATCCAGCAGAAGTGCTTCGGCGGCAGAAATCGTTTCAGGAGTAATTCAGGATTATGATCGCGGTGTTTTAGTGGGGGAAAAAACATTTGGAAAAGGACTTGTGCAAGCTACTCGTCCACTTACTTATAATTCACAATTAAAAGTTACCACAGCTAAGTATTACATACCTAGTGGTAGATGCATCCAGGCAATTAACTATAGTGATAGAAATATTGATGGAAGTGTGAATAAAATTCCTGACTCCTTAAAAGTGGAATTCGAAACAGCAAATGGGCGGAAAGTTTTTGATGGCGGTGGTGTCGATCCGGACGTGGAGGTCGACAGAAGGAATTATGCTCCAATCACCATTAGTCTGGTAGCAAAAGGTTTATTCTTTGATTACGCCACACAATATTACTATTCGCATTCTGAAATTGCTCCTGCCGATGAATTTGAATTAACGGATGAAGAGTTTAATCAATTTGTAGCCTACCTGTCTGATAAGGACTATGACTATGAAACAAGGGTGGAGAAAACTATTGATAACCTGGTAGAAATAGCAAAAAAAGAAAAATACTTTGCTAATATACAGGACAAAATTAAGGAGCTCCGAACAGATGTAGAACACAATAAAGAACGGGATATAAAGCAATTTTCAGATGAAATAAAAAGTGTGCTGGAAGAAGAAATAGCCTCACGTTATTATCTTCAAAAAGGCAGAATAGAATTAGGGTTTAGAATTGATCCTCAATTACAGGAAGCAATCAAAGTTTTAAATAATAAGAGTGAGTATGATGAATTGCTGGTAGCTTCATCGGATTAATGCAAGAGATTATTTTCCTTTTTATTTCCGGATTAATAGGAGGCTTTTTGGCAGGCTATACCGGAGTCGGTGGAGGAATTATTTATATCGTGGTGCTCCCTTTCGTATTTAAGGAGGAGGTTAAAGAAGAAAACACATTGGCGGCTATTATAGTCGCCAATTCTATTTTCGGGATTTTCGTTGCTTCTCTAATATCTGTAGCAACTCATGCCCGGCTAAAAACACTTTATTTTAAGGAATCTGCATTAGTATCCATTCCTGCATTCCTGACATCCCTGGTAATTTTGATTTTCTACGTTAATACCAGTAATTATTCTTACACCTATTTCAATTTATTTATAATTATTCTGATGACTTTGGTTCTTTTGATATACCTATTAAATAGTAGAAAGAGAAATATACCAGTAGAAGATACAGCGGTAGATGAGACATCACAGGTTAAATACATAATGTCCGGTGCGATTTCAGGAGTGGTTTCTTCCTTGGGTGGAGTTGGAGGTGCTATAACGCTTATCCCACTTATGCAACACTGGCAAAAAATATCAGTTAAAATGGCAAAATCTCTATCATTAACTATGATTTTGCTAATGACGGGAGGGCTGTCATTTTATAATTTGTTAATAGAGTCAAATTATAATGATAATTTTACAGGGTTGATCAATTTAAGATTGATAACCCCTATGCTGATAGGAATACTTTTAACGAGCTGGTATGGTGTGAAACGGGCTCATCATAGTAAGAGTAAAAAAATTGAAGTGACATTCATAGTATTCATTAGCATAGTGCTGATTAATAAATTTTATATACTGGTGAGTTAATGAGTTATATATTAAGTATAGAAACAGCTACGAAGGTTAGTTCCGTGGCTTTGCATAAGGAAGGGGACCTTCTAGGTCAAAAGATAAACCAAATAGAGCACTCGCACGCAGAAAGCATTGGTGGGGCGATAGAATCATTGTTAGAAGAAGCTGGGTTACGATTGTCTAATCTTTCTGCTGTAGCAGTATCCAAAGGCCCTGGTTCTTATACAGGTTTGCGAATAGGGGTTTCTATTGCCAAGGGAATTTGTTATGGTAGCAGTATTCCATTAATCGGAATTGAATCACTTAAAGCTATGGCATTGGAAGTGAAAACAAAATATACGACAGGAGAAGAATTATTGTGTCCAATGATTGATGCCAGGAGGATGGAAGTTTATTGTCAGATATTTAATAATGCACTAAAAGCTCAAAATGAAATTAGTGCAGAAATAATTGATGAAAATTCTCTATTAGATTGGGTGTCAGATAAAGGGGTCCTTTATTTTGGTGATGGTGCTTATAAGTGCAAAACGATTTTCACGCATCCTAATTTTAAATTTGTTAAAGACATATACCCAAAAGCAGAATTCATTGGCAAGTTAGCCTGGCAACAGTTTCAGGAGAAAAAGTTTGAAAACCTGGCATATTTTGAACCGTTTTATCTCAAGGAATTTATAGCTAAAAGTCCTTCTGGAAAAAATTTAGTTTAGCAAATAATGGAAAATAAAATTGTTAATAGAGTTTCTGGTAGTTCACTCATCACCATTGATTTAAATGATTTTTATAAAGAAGGTGAGAGATTGACTATTGATTTAAAGGATAACCTGGAGAATGGTTTCTTATTGAGAGAGAAAGAGTTTAGAGAATTTATTAAACAAACAGATTGGACATTATATCAGGATAAGTATGTAGCAGTATATTGTTCAGTCGATGCCATTATTCCAAAATGGGCATATATGTTAGTAGCTTCTCGACTATCAGGAATTGCAAAGTTTGTAGTGTTTGGTGATTTGGATGAGTTGGAAAGCCGGTTAATGTTAAAAGCTATAGCTCATATTGATGTAAATAAATACAGAGATCAGAAAGTGGTCATAAAGGGGTGTGGAAAAATTGAAACACCTGCATCCGTATTTCTTGAAATAACGCAAAAATTAACTCCTTATGTAAGCAGTTTAATGTTTGGAGAACCATGCAGTACAGTGCCTATCTATAAAAAGCCAAAAAAATAAAATTTATTTTACCGATTCGTTTGGTAATACAAGAACATGATCTAACTTTGTCCTCCCGTTTCGAAAGAAAGTTTCGAGACAAGTTTGACAACTCATTTTGATTTCCTGACGCAACAAATAATTAACTGGTTTTCAGACAGTTAAAAATAAATTAAATTTTTTTGAAATTTAATTTGCGAAAAGAAAATTAAATTCATTACCTTTGCATCCGCTTTCGGGGAAAGAGACAGAGAAAAAGGGAAGAGAGGAGAGAAAAACCGGGGGCAAAAAGAGTAGTCAAAGCGCAAGGCGAGGCGAAAAAAAGCGGGTGTACCGACAGGGTATACTAGCAAGACAGAAGGGCATCAAAAGAGATGTTTGGAAGTAAAAAAGTTCTTTGAGTGAATGAGACAGTAAACCGCTTGAGAGGAATCTCTTGAGAAA
>JBNLGO010000205.1:0-5291 GCA_050306095.1 Cyclobacteriaceae bacterium | reverse complement strand
GACTGAATATCACCGCAATCATATTGGGTTTATCTTCCAGGCCTATCATTTGATAGAAGACCTGACCGTTTATGAAAACATAGAAACTCCATTGCTTTATAAAGGGGTAAAAGGTAAAGAACGGAAAGCAATAGTAGCAGATATACTAGACCGGTTTAATATCGTGGCTAAGAAAGACCTTTTTCCACAGCAACTTTCCGGAGGTCAACAGCAATTGGTAGGAATTGCACGCGCTATTGCAGGAAAGCCTAATTTACTGCTAGCCGACGAGCCAACAGGAAACCTTCATTCCGATCAGGGTAAAATGATTATGGACTTATTAAAGCAATTAAATGAGGAAGGAATGACCATTATCCAGGTTACTCATAATAAGGAATTTGCTGAGTATGGAAGTAAAATCATCAATTTGGTGGATGGGGTGATTGAGGGGTAAAAAGGTGTTTTGTTCGATCAGGTATCCATATTGGTTTTAGATAATTATTTTTGTGTAAAAAAAGTAGATGTAAGAATTGTAATTATTTTTCAAATGATTTTCAAAGAATCTATATTGAAACAATAGTACGAATTCAGTATATTATTTTTTTTTCACTTTTTAATTTGAAACCATGAGAAAGCTATTTTTTCTAATTTTTTATGTTGGCTTTGCTACCTGTTTTGCCCAGTCGCCAGATGATATCTTAAAACAAGCTTCCGATCATTATGAGAAAGATGAATTTCGAAAAGCCCTTCATTTTCTCAATGAGTATATGCAATTGGACTCATCAAGTGCTGATGCTTATAATAAGCGTGGCAATTGTTACTATAGTATCAATAACCTTCCAAAAGCACTTAATGATTATTATCAGGCGATAAGCTTAGATAGTCTATTCTCTAATCCTTATTACAATATAGGTTCGATCTATAGTAGTGAAGAAAATTACGATAGCTCTTCCGTCTATTTTAAAAAATATGTAGACCTGGAGCCTGAGGATGCTAGTGGTTTTGCCGCTTTAGGTGAAGCAATATTAATAAATGAAACCATTGATTCAGCTTTGTATTATTTCAAAAAGGCTGTATCTATTGATAGCACCGACGTGTTTAGTTTATCGTACCTCTCAAGGCTTTCATATTTCAATATGGAATTTGATATGGCTATTGAATATTCTAACAAGGGAAAAAGAATAAACGCTACAATAGGAGATTTTTTCGTTGTAAATAGTTTGTCAAATTACAGCAAGGGCAATTTTGAGGAATCAATTATTCAATCAGATTCTGCTCTGCTGATTGATTCAACGAATGTAGAAGCAATAGCTATTAACATTAAAGCTAATGTCTTAAACGTCACCAATCCGGAAGAAATATACCAAACTGACAATTTGGAATTTAAGTTTAAGAACTTTATTTCTAACAATTTGCAAAATATACTTAACGAGTACAATCAATTCGATAGAGCTGAACTAAGGGCCAAACTTGAGAGTGGCAAACCAATTGGTCTGGATCAGTACTTCCTTTATTTCATCACCCAACAAAATGAAGCTGATTTCTCTCCATATGGATTTGGAACCAATCAGGAAATAGCCGAATTATGGAAAGAAGAGGAATATGAAAAACTAACTAAATTAAGCCATACAATATTTGAGAAGAATCCTTTAGCACTTAATGAAATATATAAGGTAGCTGTCGCAAATTATATCTCAGGCAATTTACCAGCGTATAAAAAATACCTTACGCTTTATTTAGGCTTAATGGAAAGTATTGAAGCAACCGGTACTGGTACTAGCGCTGATTCGGCATATATTGTTACCTCTACTTCCGATGAATATGCTTTATTATTTTATCAAAATATGAAATCTGGTGGTCAGGCGCTCATAAATGATAAGGGACATAGTTTTGATGTACTTACTGCAACCGATGAAATGGGTGAAACCAAAAAGGTTTATTTTAATGTCGATATCCCTTTAGGTTCATTGGCCAGGTCATTTCGAGATACTGAAAATAAGAAGGATAACAAGAAGAAAAAGCGGAGGAAGAAAAAGCGGAATGAATAGAATATGCTTTTTGGCTTGGTACAAAAAGAGCATATTAAAGTGTTTTTTTCTTTAATTCATCCCAATAGCCATGGGCTATGTTTAATAATTGTTCTTTATTATGCTGAAACTCCTCATTTTTAGATTCATCATGATTGAAGTGACCAGCTAATAATTTTCCTATTGTCCATTTTCCATCAAACCATTCGAATTCATTTTCTACATTATCGATTTCAATATTTCCATTGGCATCAACAGATCCAATAAATTTTTTGGGTAGTCTTCTAAGAAAAGCATATCCAGTTTCGACTGTTTTAAGTTCCAACCTACCCCAATAATCGACTTTTCCACGCAATTTCGATGGGTACCTCATTGAATCAAATGGTAAAAAAGAAATATTCGTTTTTGTAGAATAAGAATAACTAAACCCATTAGGATAGATCGATCCTTTTAATTGTTTTGCATGACTCCCAAAAAGTGCTAACCCAGTAGAATATACAGTAAATTGAATTTTTTGATTTTTCAGAAGGGCAAAGTTCCTGTTAATTAATTCCTGATATTTTTGATGCTCATTAGAAAGAAAGTTATCAATGTTTTGAAATTGGATTTCATTAAGCTTTTCAAGTTTCCCCTCCAATCTTCCTAAATTAAACAGCTTTGAAACTCCGCCCTTTTCGTTGAGGACATTAATCTTGTTTTCTAAATTTTTAATTTCTTTTTGAGCTTCTATTAAAAAATTAAGCTTTTCCATGTAAAAAATGAATTTGTTATCCGACCGAATTTCTTAACTACTAATTGATCAATATTCAAATTAAATCTAATGTTTTAAAAAGAAATAAGAAGAGCTTTTTATCCGGCATTTTGTTCATTAAACATTAAAATATTCTTCTAATTCCATTAAGGTTTCCGAGCTGGTCTTTGTGTCTTTTGCCACGTTTCCATTTTCCAGGAGGATAATGCGGTTACATATATCTGTCACATGGTTTAGGTCATGGCTGGAAATCACGATGGTAATACCCTCCTCATTGAGTTTTTTCAATTTAGACTTCAGCCATGCCTGTGAACTGGGATCCAGGTTTGAAAATGGCTCGTCCAGAATGAGGATTTCCGGCATTGAAATAAACGACGCCAATATGCCTACTTTATTTTTATTACCAGCAGAAAGCTCCCTGATGTACCTTCCCCTAAATTCTTCAACACTGAAAAAAGCTTCATTTTCCTTGATGAAATTTTGAACATCCGATTTGTTTTGACCATGTAAATTGCCCACAAATTCCAGGTATTCTATGGGTAACAAGAACGGAATTAAAAAGCCTTCATTGAGGAATGATCCTGTATAGGTTTTCCACGCATCAGAGGATGAAACATCGGTAGATTTGGATAATACCTTTCCATGTGTCGGTTTGATGAGATCCAATATCAAGCTCAACATGGTGGTTTTCCCGGCGCCATTATTTCCCACCAAACCAATCAGCTCGTTTGCCTCAATGGTCAGATTGTCTACGGAAAGAGCAACTTTTCGTTCGTATCGCTTTTGTAGGTCAATTAGTTCAATCATAGGGTTTTATTTTGATCTGAAACCGGCAGCCATTTTGTACTTCCTGTTGCAGAATTTTTTGGTGATTAATTCCAGTATGTAATTGTTAAATATGATCCCCAAAATTCCTATGAGGGCTATTGCATAGAAATAATACGAGGTGATATTAAAAAGATAAAATGCAAAATAAATAAGTCCGGGAATACCCATAATAGGAATTATCAATAAGAAATGAGTTCCTGATACACCCTGGTAATTCATGAATTGACTTTTGCCCAAATCAATATATGAAGAATTAAACGTGCTGAAGTACATGAGGAATATTACTGAAACCCCAATATTGTAAAGAAGAAAAGCGGTATTTACAAAAGCAATTTCAATATTAAAAAAAGCATAGGGAAGCGTGATGATAAAGGACGCAATACAAGTAATGGTCAAAAACAAATGTTTGGATCTAATATAATTAAATGCAGAGATTCTATTGGTTAGAATAAAATCAAAAAAAGAACTTTCCCAGGAAAACAGGAATTGTCCGTAATTTAAAGCAAACACCGAACTCAATAAAAATCCGGGCAAGAATTGCATGGCAATATTATCTGGTAAACCACCAGGTCTGTAAAACATAAAACCATATAATAGGAAAAAACAACTTATGTAAATCAAGGATTTTGGTCGCTTATTCCTGAAAATCATTTTTAATTCCATGCTTATTAGCCGGCCTATTTCTCCATATTGATCGAAAAAAGAAAAACTACTCCCATTTGAAGCTACATCACTTCTTTTGTCTTCTATGTAGGCGTGATGCTGTAAGGTCTTAAAAACTACAAAATAGCTCAGTACGGCAATTAATATTGGCAAAATCACCCAAATTGGATGGTTGGCAATATAGAGTAATGCTGTTGAAAAATAGGTGGTGATAGCAAGGGTGCCTTTGAAATTGAGATAGATAATCAGTACCAATACCAATACTAATAAAAGGATAAGCAATGGTTTTTTGTTGAAATATTTTTTTAATAGATAATTGAGAAAATTGTTGGTAGCCACTAATGAAAATACGCTGATAATCCAGGCAAGGCCAAACTGAATTGACTCGACTGCAAATATGTTTTTAAGGGAGAAGGTAGTAAAGAATAAAAATGCCACCACATTAAAAAAGTTAGTACTGCTTTTTAGTATAATGTAGTGTATCAGCCTGCTTTTCTTAATAGGTAGGGTTAAATAATGATTGATGGAAAGAACTGTAAGTGGCTGTAGAAGGAACCGTAAGATGAGATCAAATGAAAAATAAAAAAACAAATAGCCAGTAAACTGCGATACAGCATCATTTTCTTTAGTAATCGAAATGATTATTTTATCTGAAAAAAAACCTATGACAATAATGTTGGCTAATAAATAGAGGCCGAGTAAACCTAATACAATGTTTAAAATCAAGTTTTTTTGCCAAATGGTAGATCGTACTTTTTCTTTCAGTTGATGTTGAAATAATGCCCACATGTTAGTTGTAGATTGTACAGTTGGTTAAAAAATCACAAGAGCCAAGCTTCCAATTACAAGCGTTGTTAAAAAGGCGAAGAAAATCAATCGAATTTAAAATTATCTACTGAATATAAAAAACTATAGAGGATAATTTCAGGCTATACATGAAGTTTAAATACTTTTGATATTAGGTTATATATATATCAGGAATAAGGGATGATTTTAATTTGTAAAAACAGAGTCACAAAATGTAAAATTTCCATTGATAGATA
>JBNLGO010000204.1:0-5298 GCA_050306095.1 Cyclobacteriaceae bacterium | reverse complement strand
TTCATTGCCAGCGCTCCACATGACAATACTCGGATGATTTCTATCCCTGTACACTAATTTTTTTGCTCGATCAATAAAGGCATTTCTATATTCAGGAAGCTGTGAAATATGGGTGTTCTCATGGCATTCGTCATTTACTTCGTCAATAATATACATACCATATTCATTAGCGAGATCCAGATATTCAGGTGATGGTGGATAATGGGATGTCCGAACAGCGTTAATATTAAACTGCTTCATCAACTCCATATCTTTTTTTAGTACTTCTAAAGGCACTGCCTGTCCATGATCGGGGTCATGCATGTGGCTATTGACTCCATTAAATTTAACCGGCTTTCCATTCACTAGAAATACATTATTCACAAGCTCAATCTCCTTAAACCCAATATTTTTTCGAAATACTTCCAAAGGCTGACCCTGACTATCCAGCAATCGCATGGATAAAGTGTAGAGGTTTGGTTTTTCAGCCGACCATTTTAAAGGATCCTTAATATTCTCATTAAAACTGATCTTTTGATCTGAATTCTTCGCCACCTTTATTTTTTTACTTCGAATGGGTTTTTCAAAAAGAAGTCGACCAGTTGCATCTTCCAATTGAATTTCTACTTGATAGTTTTGCGCATCATTCTCTTGAAAATTAGTCAGGTTCACTTCAAGTGTTAAAAGGGCATCCTGATAGTTTTCATCAAGGTCGGTAGTAACATAGTAGTCCCGGATGTGAACTTTTGGCGTCGCATAAACATAAACACTTCTGAATATTCCGGATAGTCGCCACATATCCTGGTTTTCAATGTAGGAACCGTCACAGTAACGCATTACCTGAACAGCAATATGATTCCTGCCTGTTTTTACATAATCTGTGATGTCATATTCTGCCGGTTCGAACCCCCCCTGGTTATATCCTACCCGCTCTCCATTGATCCACACATAGGAAGCAGATTTGATGCCTTCAAAGCGTAAAAACAATTGTTTGTCGTTCCAATCCTCTCCAACATCAAATGTTCGCACATAGCATCCTGTGGGATTAAAATCCTCCGGTACTTTTGGAATGTTTGCTTTAAAGGACAAAGCAATGTTCCGAAATTTAGGATACCCAAAACCTTCCATTTGCCAATTTGAAGGGACATTAATTTGATCCCAATTGGTCAAAGGTGTTTCTGGAAGATAAAATTTCTTTGGCACCATCATTGGATTTTCTACCCATTTAAAATTCCAGGCACCATCTAGAGACAGGTAATTTTTATTTGCCGAAAGATCATTCTTCTTCGCTTCCACTTCTGTATCAAATGGAATCAGGAGTGCATGTGGCCTTGTTTGATTTATCTCAAAGATCTCTGGATTGTTGTAATCACTGGAAGAAAATTTGATGGATTGGGAAAATGATGAAGAAAATGAAACTACGGTAAGGATGAGTGAAATTATTCGGTACATGATGAACTGCGGTTACACTTGTTACTATAAATGTTAATTCAATTTAGTATATATATGATGGGATTGGATAGGTCAAAAGCAAAAGATTGGAATTAGGAATTGAAATAATTGAAAAATAAACTTTATTTAATGACTAAACTACATATGGAAAGTACTACTAGTTTCAATACATAAGCATTAGAATGCTTTGGCAAGCTATGTTATTGAAACCAAAACACCTTTTTTTCTCTGTTTACTGATGCTGACTACAAAACATTCATTCAACAATCAATTTCCGTCAGCAAAACCATTTTTCAACCTCATCATCGCTTCGATATAGTAGTAATCAGCATAACTTAGAGGTACATCTACTTCACTGTTTTCAGGCTTATGACCTACCGAATGCATCAATAAAAAGTTATTATTCGTACCCGGTTTTGCCCTGTATTCTTCACTACTCAAGGTTTGAACTATTTGTTTTGCGACTTCCAAATATTGCTCACCTTTTTCACCATCAACATAGTCGCTTAATTCTATTAAAGCTGAGCCCATGATAGCTCCAGCAGAAGCATCTCTTAGTGCATTTGGAATATCCGGCGCATTAAAATCCCAATAAGGAATTTTATTTTCAGGAAGATCAGGATGGTTGATCAGAAAGTCTGCAATTTTAATAGCATGGTCCAAATATTTTTTATCGCCCGTTGCGCGATAGCAAACTATATATCCATATAGACCCCATGATTGACCACGTGCCCAAGCAGAATTATCCGCATATCCCTGTGCGGTTCTTTTCTTTGTTACTTCTCCAGTAATTGGATCGTATTCTAATACATGCCAGCTACTTCCATCCGGACGATAATGGTTTTTCATGGTCGAGTCAGCATGCGAAACAGCAATATTGTAAAAAGTGGAATCGCCACTAAATTTAGTAGCCCAAAACAATAGCTCAAGATTCATCATATTGTCAATAATAACAAGGTAATTATCCAGATCATCTATACCACCCCAAGAGCGGATTAACCCAACTTCTGATCTAAATCTTTGCGTTAATGAATTGGCGGAGTTCATTAATATTTCTGTATACAATGAATCTTTTACTATCCTCAAGCCATTACCAAAGCTGCAATACATTTTAAACCCAATATCATGATCATTAGAATTCCATTGTTCTTCTGCGATCGCATTGGTTCTCTTTTTGGCTAACTCCAGCACCCTTTCATCACCTGAATTTTCATACAAATACCATAAACTACCTGGAAAAAAACCACTTGTCCACCACCATGATTTATTGGTCATCAAGCTACCATCAGGATTGGTTGATCTAGGCATAAGCGTATCTGCTACAGCTTTATCTAACTCCATATATTGATCGATGGCATCGCTGAGAGATTGGTCAATTATAGTATTAAGACTTTGAGGAGCTTCTGTTTCCTTTTTTGACTGACAAGAAAATATAAGAATTGAAAAAATAATTACGGCAGTATATTTCATTTTGATATAGTTAAATAGCAATCGCTAAATAATGAAAAAAAGCCATTAATTCCTTTTAATCAATGGCTTTTTCATATCTACCTGAATCGAGATTATTCACAGTTTTGTGGAGAATAATCCAGGTTAATTGTTTTCTAATGCAATTTTTAGTTGAGATAACACATAATCCCATGCTTGCTCTGAATGCTGCATTCGTTTTATATCACCTAAGAAATTCTCCGTCGTAACTGAAAGAACTGTTTGACCATTTTGGACAGATAACTCATTGGTCACCAAAAGATAATTCTCTTCTTTATCTTCAATGCCTGTTGCTGGGTCAAAATTCGTATAAACCAATTTTTTCATGGGAATAATTTCTTTGATCTTTCCTTTCAATTCAAATTTTTGACCTTGAAATTCCCCTGTCCAAACTAAATCACTATTAACCTTCCATGTGCTATGTACATCAGAGCCATACATGTATTTCCGGGTCCATTCAGAAGTGGTGAACGCTTCCCACACTATTTCGATAGGCTTATTTAATTCGATTGTCCTTTTTACTTGTAGTTCCATACTTTTTTTCTCGAAGTAAGTGGAGGTAGGTGACAGCGTTGTGTCAGGAGGGAAAATTATTTATTGAATTTTTGGTTAGGGGATTTAGTGATTAGTTATTCAATTGTTGGTGGAATCACACACTCCCTCATTGTTTATTCAATTCGTAAGCAACTGGTTTATCATTATTTCTAATGAAAATAATTTTATCCCCATTTTTCAAAATTTTTCTGACATCACCTCTCACGGTTATGCCACTTTTTACAGAAGGCAAATGGCTGAAGTTACCTAAACCATCGCCTATAAAAACGGTACCAAAATTGGAGCTCACCCTTCCAAAACGCAATGGCATGGCGGTAATATTTCCACCAGAGATTACATCTAAATTACCATCATGATTGATATCCAAAGATACCATTGAAAAGATGGGGGAAAACTGGGATTCCTTTGGCAAAGAATGAATAGTGAATTTTCCAATATCATTTTGAAAAAGACAAGTTTCAAAATTCACCGCCTTTAGAACTGTAGATTTTTTCATTTCCTCTTCATTCAACATATTATTGATTTGCGCAGTAGAATAAGTTTTATAATCTGGAAAGCGCCTTTTAAAGGAAGGTAGTTGTTGCATTAATTCATCCCTAATAGGCATGGGATAACTATTATTACCAATATAATAATTGATCAAAGGATCATTGGTTCCATTACCATCATAATCTGCATAATAAAGCTCCATTGGTTGAGTTAAACTGGGTTTGAATTGCTGGTTCAACCCAAAATTACCTGCTATAAAATCCTGATCACCATCATTATCAAAATCATCTATAAGAAGGGAGTTCCACCAACCTTCAGTTCCATTTGGAATGTGCTGGCTGCTTACATTTTTCAATTTCCCCTTATTATTTTCAAAAACTGTGACAGGCATCCATTCACCTACCACAATTAATTCAGGGAATTGATCCTCATTTAAATCTACCCATGCAGCATCGGTAACCATACCTAAATCTTGCAAATTGGTATTCGTCATACTGAAATTCCCTTTCCCATCATTTAAAAGGATATAACTATCAGGACTCTCCGGATATCTTTTCGGAACTATTCTACCACCAACAAATAGATCAATATCATCATCTAGATCAATATCACCTGCCCTAACACATGAACCACTCACTAAAAAGTCTGGCAATTTCTTTTGCACAAATTTGTTACCTCCTAAATTTTCGTACAATCGATCTTGTAATTTTGGGGCATCCGGAGCAAATTCATTCCCACCGCTTACAATGTAAAGATCCTCGTCACCATCGCTATCCATATCAAAAAACAGTGCATCAATATCTTCTGAAATCCTGTCATCCTCAAAGCCCTCTACCATAACCTTTTCAAAACCTTTTCCGAAATTTTGAATAAACAATTGACCTGTCTGTCCTTTCGCTCCCCCGATATATAAATACTGATTATCACCACTGATAGCTGCTGCAGGCCCCATAGTGGAATACATTCTTGGCAATAAAGGTTGGGAAGTAAAATCCACATAATCATTTTCCTGATGTAAGAAGTCTATTTCTTCTACTTTCGAAAAATAAGTTGGTATTTTCAACTGACTAATTGATTCAAGTTGTTTATTGCTGTCATTACAATTTAACTTCAAGGTCTGGTTTGGTATTATATTCTCCAGTTTTTGCCTTTTACCATCTGGCCACTGAATAATCAAAGAATCAATCATCTCATTTTTTCCTAATCCAAAATATAAGGAGGGTTCTACTGACGACTGATACCCACGATACGGATTTAGAGATCGAAAAAACTTTTGATCTTTTACGTAAAGTGTAATTTCAGATCCCAAACCCCACGGATTTTTCTTATTTCCAG
>JBNLGO010000203.1:0-5349 GCA_050306095.1 Cyclobacteriaceae bacterium | reverse complement strand
TTTCAGAAAATAATCGTAGTTCAAGTCTCCATAATCCTTCCCTTTCCGCACATTTGGGCTCATACCAATGGAATGAAGGATAAAGTCAATTTTACCGCCCATGATTTCCATGGACTCTTTATAAAGGTTTTCAATATCTTCCAGTGAAGTGGCGTCTGCAGGAATCACATGACTATTGCATTTTTCGGCAAGTTCATTTATTCTACCCATTCTCATTGCAATGGGTGCATTGGTCAAAATAAATTGTCCCCCCTCCTCATGAACTTTTTCGGCAGTGACCCAAGCGATAGATTTTTCGTCGAGTGCACCAAAAATGATTCCTCTCTTTCCTTTTAATAAGTTGTTCGCCATTTTTTAGTCTGGTTATTTTTTTGAGCGTACAAAAATAGGCATTTAAAATCTTTCTAAACAAATAGTGAGAAAATATTGAGTAAAAGCAGCTTATATATTGATTTCCCCTATTAAATAGGTTACTGCATGACCTGAAATCCAAACCCTTTCACCCTTGTATTCACAATGTAGCTTGCCTACACGCTTGGATAATTGCATAGCCTCCATTAAACCCTTATTTAGCTTTTGTGACCAGAAAGGTATAAGCATGCAATGTGCGGAACCTGTCACTGGATCTTCATTGATGCCAGCTCTTGGCGCAAAAAACCTGGAGACAAAATCTACTTTGTACCCAGGAGCAGTTGCTATTACTCCCAAATATTCAATCTCTGCTAAAACGCCAAAATCAGGTTTCAGCTCAAGAATATCCTTTTCCGAGTCAAACAATACTAGCAAGTTCCTGGCCTTCATGGCCTTTAAGGGCTTTTTGCCTAAAGCTGCAATCATTATATCAGATACTTCTGTTTCTTCTGAATGAATCGAAGGAAAATCCATCTCAAGTAGATCGGAATTCTTTGATACAGCGAGTGATCCTTTGGCATATTTAAATCGTACAGTTTCACCTTGATATTTTAAATAATTGAAGATAACGTGGGCGGAGGCCAATGTGGCATGTCCGCACAGGTCAATTTCAATTTCGGGAGTAAACCACCTGATGTGGAAATTATCATGTTCTTCGACGAAAAAAGCTGTTTCAGAAAGATTATTTTCCATAGCTATTTTTTGCATTGTTTCTTCAGTCAGCCACTCCTTTAGTGGGACTACTGCTGCGGGATTACCACCAAAGATGTGATCCGTAAAAGCATCTACTTGATAAACTTTCATGTGTGTTGGTTAAAATTTTAAAATATATCCTTTTTCCCCTCTGCCTTCAGAAGATATGAATAGGTCTCCATTTGGAGCGAAACAGATTCCTTCTGGTTGTAAGAAGATTTTTGGATCGAGGGGAATTAAATCATTTATTTCACCTTCTATATCGAGTATTACTAGCATTTTACCCACAGTTCCAATTACAAATGTATATCCTGTTATCGGATGCACAGCGACTCCACTGGGTTTGAATGGTTTATGCTTTTTTTTACTCAGCCCTTTCTTTTCCAGCATTTCATTGTATTCTTTACCCTTTATAATGTATCGCGGTTTCTTTTTGAAATCCATCTCTTCCATTTCTATTCTAAATATAGACCGGCTCTTTTCTAATTCATATTTTTTGGTTCCTGGATCTTCTTTGCATGCTATCAACAATTCATGCAATTCTTTGAAATATCCAAGACCTTCAGCATCGTTTTTTCTGGAAAGATCTGTTTTAACTTCTTCCACCTCACTTATGCCGGATTTTTCGAGCTCAAAATGAAATACTTTTCCATTACTTTTTAAGATAAATGCTTGTTCGCCCAAAGTTTCAACACCTTCATAATCTCCCTTCTCTCCAAATGTTTCTTGTCGAACTATTTCATTTTTCTTTAATGAATAAATAAACAATTTTCCATCCTCATCCTGGACACAAGCCAATTGACTGTTTTTATAAAAAGATAATCCGGAAACCTCTTTCAACTCATCGGGTAGATCCCACCTTTCTTTTGGATCATTCAGGATATATGAATGTTTGTCCAGCTCTAGTCGATATTTTTGGTTGTCATAATCAAACGTGTTCCTATCAATTGAATCTAATGCCAGGTAGCCAATTATTAAGAATATAAAAATCATGAAGAGTATATATTTTAGTTTCAATTTATAAGGATAATATCATTTCCATTAATCACGAACTACACGAAGCCTTTAAACCAGAATTTTTTATTTTCTTCCGAAAAACAGTCACTATTTTTAGATTTGCCGTATAAAGAATGCACTCTGAACTTTATTCAGGCACTTTTGTTATGTTTAAGAGATTAAGATTACACGCAAATTTGACAATATTTAATCTTAATTTCATAAAATACGTTACAACAAAACAACAGAGGAAAACTTGTTAAAGTAAACTTAGCATAAAAGGGGGAAACATTGAAGAATTTTAGCACACCACTATTACGGTTGACTAAGGAGTACGTTGCAGATTTTGTTGCTGATCATTTTACCGAGAATATCTGTTATCACAATATCGACCATACTCTTGAGGTTGTAGATGCGGTTGAATACATCGGGAAGAAATGCCAGATATCTGAAGGTGAATTGGAAGTTGTGTTGGTTGCTGCATGGTTTCATGATACTGGATATTATTTAGGATGTGAAAATCATGAAAAAGCTAGTGCACAGATTGCCAGAGATTTCCTCCAGAAACTGGGTGTTGATCAGGATTTTATTGATTCTGTTGTTAAATGCGTGCTGGCTACTAAAGTTCCTCAAACACCAAATTCTCTTCTTGAAAAAATAATCTGTGATGCTGATCTTTTCCACCTAGCCACTGAAAAGTTTTTTGAAAAATCCGAATTACTATGGAAAGAATTCTCTTATACTAACGAAAACATGACACCGGAAAGTTGGCTTAATCAAAGCAAGAAATTTGTGGAGGCACACAGGTATCATACAAAATTCGGTAAGGAGAAATTATCCCCCCAGCTCAAAAAGAACCTTAAATTATTAAATACCAAGATTAGCTCAAGTAACTATTAATCTATAGTTTATACTTCGGAATAATTTCCTTCTGTGCCTTTTCAAAAGAATCAAGAAATTCATTCTTAGTTCAGCAATCTTTCGCCATTCGATTGAAATATTTTCTGATTTCAAGAAAAAAATAATTAAAAAAGGGGTTACCTATTACATGCACAAGAAATTAACTGTTTGAGTAGATAAATGAATATTTATATAAATAATTCAATATAAATTTGTGATATATTTATATTTAACACTAAATTTGTACCATTAAAATTTAATAATAATTAATAAGGAATTATCTTGGAGTAACATAAGGTTCATCCAAAATTTTAAATGAGGCTTTTTTTTTAATCTTCGTTAAAATCGGTCAAGAGGTTCCAATTAATTTTATTTAAATCATTTTAAAAATGATAAAGATCAATAACCTCCTAACACGCAGTATTGTGGCTTTAATAATGATCTCGATGCCACTGTTGAGTTTTGCTGCAGAATGTGATTCTATTAATGATGAATTATCTTCAAAATTCAGGTTTCTTGGCGACTGGGATCAGAAAGGTGTTCCCCAATATCTTGAGATTGATAACGATGAAGTTTCAGATGCTTTGATCGATTATGTCAATGCCACTTTGCCAGAGAGTGTAAAAGTTCCTGGTAATAATGATGATTATTTTGGCGATGATGTTCAATTGAACACAGAATTAAAAGAAAAAAGCAAGGTTTATCTTACCATGGTTCACGAAGGAGCAGGTTGGACTAATACACTTGGTTTCTATACCTACAATATTGATAATCCACCGCAAACGGTTTACGACATAGATAGTCTGGTAGTTATCTTCCCAAATGTTACCCAGACTAGTGTAGTACAACCAGGGAATAAGGTATTATTAGGTGAATTTCCTGCAGAAACAGGAATAGGTTATTTTTTAATCGCGCAAGGTTGGGTAGGCGATACTATTTGTTTAGCCTCCCATATGGTGTTTACCGATACACATTTAAATACTTTCACTACTCCAGAATATCAGCAACAAACCATACTGCTGAATTACCAACCTGAGAATCAGCTATTATTATGTTTTGAGGATATCAAAAGACCAGGTGGAGACAACGACTTTAATGATGCAGTTTTTTATGTAACCGCAGAACCAGGTGCTATCGATACAACTAACATTCCAGTAATTCCAACAGCACAGCTTAGCGGTGATACTACTTTATGCGGAGAAGATGATATGGCAGAATTAACACTAAACTTGACGGGTAAGGCACCTTGGTCTCTAACAATCACGAATGGAATCGAAGAGCAAACATTTGATGAAATCACAGAAAAGGAACTAATTGTAGAAACGCTTCTCAAGGATAGTATTTGGATTAAAGCATTTTCTGATGTGAGGAAACCAGGTGTAAAATCCGGCTATGCGTTGGTAGAAGTTTCGAATCCAGGTGCTGTTCTGGATGCTGAATCTGCTATTTGTAGTAACTCTGGAACAGAAGGAGGATATTTTGTACAACTTAAAGGAACAGCGCCATTTAGTATAACTTACTCCCTTGATGGTGAAGAAGTTACAGTTGATGGTATAACTAACAATCAATATGAATTGATGGCTAGTATTGGCCAGCAGGTCCAGCTAATATCAATGTCTGATAAGTATTGTGATGGTAGCGTTTCGGATGGTATAGTTGCAGTAAGAAGCCTTATAAATCCAACTTTGAGTATTCAAAGTAGCGGAGTTATTTGTGAGGGCGAAGAGGGAACTAATCTTCAATTAGAGTTGACTGGTGAAGGCCCTTGGACAGTTAATTATTTATTGAATGACCAGGAGTTATCAGTTGATATTGAAAATTCTATATACGAGCTGAATATTCAGGAAACCGGCATTATCGAAATTACATCAGTAAGTAATGCTAATTGTAGCAGATCCATTTCACAAACAATTAGTATAGAACAAAAAACCCTTCCTAATGCTCAAATCACAAATTATAGTTTTAATTGTGGAGATGAAGCAGCATCAGTTGAAATTGAATTTGAAGGAGAAGGACCTTGGTTGCTTAATTATAAAATGAATGAGGAATTATTCAATATTGAATCTACAGAATCTTCAATACAATTCAATATTGAAGATAATGGTTTAATGGAATTGGTTGAAGTTCAGGATGCGTATTGCGTAGGTCTATTAGAAGAAGTGCAGGAGATATCCGTTTATGGTGTTCCATCTGCTGAGATTAGTGGCGATGCCTCCATTTGTGATGGAGAGGAAGCTACTATTCAAATTGCATGGTAATCGATCAAATATTGTATTACTCCATAATAATCAGGTAATTGAAATATTCCGGAACGATTTAAAGCAGGATCTAAAACTAAATATTGACTCA
>JBNLGO010000202.1:0-5381 GCA_050306095.1 Cyclobacteriaceae bacterium | reverse complement strand
TAGCAAAATACCTTTGGGTAAGAATAGGATTGCTCGGAGCAGGAATATATGGGCCTTTGGGATCATCACTCATAAAAATGACCTCACTGTGCCAGTCACCAGTACCGCCTTCAGCACACATGAGGTAATACTTGCCATCTTTTTTATACATATGTGGCGCTTCAATCCAAATCGGTTTTTGGGAAATATCCACACCTCCATCTACGATGATTTTATCCGTACCTACAATAACCTGGTCTTTTTCAACATCATATTCCCATATTTTAATAACACGGTGGCCACTGTATAACTCTTTGCCTTCATCAGGAGCATCATTGTGTACCACATAAGCCTTTCCGTCATCATCAAAGAAAATAGAAGGGTCAATTCCTTCAAAATTCAGGTTGAACGGTTCACTCCAACCTTCTTTCGGATCACTTGTTTTCACTACAATATTTCCCGAACCTGCAACATTAGTTGTGATCATATAAAAGGTTTCGTTATGGGTATTATATCTGATGGTGGGAGCGTAAACACCACGACTAATTCCCGAAGTGCTTACCTCTAATTGCGATGTACGATCCAGCACGTGTCCAATCTGTGTCCAATTGACTAAATCTTTAGAGTGAAATATTGGAACCCCTGGGTACATAACAAAAGAAGAACAAACTAGATAATAGTCATCTTCTTTTCTTGTAATGGAAGGGTCAGGGTAGCAACCTTGAAGAATAGGATTATAAAATTCATCATCTTCCAGCGGATAGTCTTTGTAAACCTGATCATTTCCCTGGTAGATAGCTTCTGTAAAAATGGGAGCGTTTTTCGCAGATTTTTTCTTCTGTGCAAAACTATTGAAAGACAGGCAGATAAATAGTGCCAGTACATATGCGATATTATATTTTTTCATCTGATTTTTAAATGAATTTAAATTGAACAGCCTCAAATTAACCAGAAGAATCAGGAAAAGAAAAGCTGTTTTGATAATAAAAAATATTAATAAGTACAGGGATAAGGAAGGATTTCCAGTTGGAGTGGATAGCTATTGTTTAAATTCGTGATTTTAATTCTATATAAATGAAAACCCCCTTTTATCTGTTGATTGCCTGCTTTTTAATCTCTTGCACAGACAAGACTGAAAATGAATGGTTGCTAGTGAGCCCTAATTCATCTACTACAATTTATTTAGATAGTCAATCCGATGAGCTTGTGAAATGGGCGGTCAATGATTTTGTGCAAAGTCTTCATGAAATTTCAGATCAGAAAATATCAGTAGAGTTAGTTGATAAGTTGGATGCCGATCAGGGCGGAATGATCATTGGTCTATTTAATGATCCTTTGATCAGGAATTCGCAAATTGAATTGAAGGATGAGCTAGAAGGAGAATGGGAGAAATTTATCATTGAACAACGAAATGACCAACTTATTGTAGTTGGAAGTGATATGAGAGGAACGATTTATGCGATTTTTGAATTGGCCGAGCAATTAGGAATATCTCCCTGGAAATGGTGGGCAGATGTAAACCCAATAAAAAAGGAATCCATCGTACTAAATCTTCCTTCCAGTAGAATTGAAAAAAGTCCTTCGGTAAAATTTCGTGGAATTTTCCTGAATGATGAAGACTGGGGCTTACAACCATGGGCGGCCAATACCTTTGAACCGGAGGTGAATGATATCGGGCCTAAAACGTATGAAAAAATATTTCAATTGCTCCTTCGGCTAAAAGCTAATACTATTTGGCCAGCCATGCACCCATCTACTAAAGCCTTTTTTAGTATCCCCGGCAATAAAGAAATGGCAGAAAAGTATCACATTTTCGTTGGTACATCACACGCTGAGCCAATGCTTAGAAATAATGTGGACGAATGGGATGAAGAAGAAAATGGGCCGTATAATTATTTTACAAATTCAGAAAAAGTCAAGGAATACTGGCAAGAACGAATAACTGATACAAAAAGTGGGAATTACATTTATACTTTGGGTATGCGTGGTATTCATGATTCCGGTATGGAAGGAAATGCTTCCGAGGATGAAAGAATTCAGATAGTAGAAAATATCCTCCAGGATCAACGAAATATGCTAGAGGAAACCTTGGACAAACCAATAACGGAAATCCCTCAAATGTTCATCCCTTATAAAGAAGTGCTGGATCTTTATAATAATGGCATGGAGGTACCGGAAGATGTTACCCTCATGTGGACGGATGATAATTATGGATATATCAGGAGATTAAGTAATGAAGAAGAACAAAAAAGAGTAGGAGGGAGTGGAGTGTATTATCATTTAAGTTATTGGGGACGACCACATGATTACCTGTGGTTATCGACCACACAACCAGGATTGATTTGGTATGAAATGACCCGGGCGTATCAAAATGGCGCACATAATATTTTGATTGCCAATGTAGGTGATATCAAGCCTGCGGAGTACAACATGGAGTTTTTTCTTGACCTAGCCTGGGATGTGAATAGCATAAGCGAAAATTCCATTCAAAGTCATCTTGAAAATTGGTGTGTCCGAGAGTTTGGCGAAGAAAAAGCAAGGGAAATAGCTGAGCTATTAAATGAATATTATCGTCTTGCATTTTTACGGAAACCAGAATACATGGGGTGGAGCCAAACAGAACCAACGACCGCTACCAGGCCTACAGCGTTTACATTGACAAATAATAATGAACTACAGCGAAGAATTGATAGCTACCAGCAATTATCAGATAAAGCCTCCGCTCTTAAAAATTATATTCCTGATGAAAGGTTGGATGCTTATTTCCAACTAGTAGAATATCCGATTAAAGGTGCTTCATTGATGAATTTAAAGTTTTTGTATGCACAGAAATCGATGTATTCTGAAAGTGAAAAGGATAGGCAGGAATTCATACATAAATCCCAAAGGGCATATGAGGACATTATTGAAATTACTACCATATACAATGAAGATATCAGTGATGGCAAGTGGAACAAAATGATGTCAATGAAACCCCGGGGATTACCGGTCTTTGATTTACCAGAATATCATTTAGTGGATAGTTTAATTAATGATACGAGTAGTATAAAAGGGACTACTTTTTCACCTGTTTTTATTCAGGCTAAGGATTTTTCTAAGTCTCAAGGTTTTGATAAATATCAATGGCAGGTTATCAATGGATTGGGATATTATAATTCCAGCATCACCTTATCTCCCTATTGCAACCAAATTTTTGAAGAAAATAATCCCTATTTGGAATACGAATTTGAAATTGATAACCCGGGAGATTTTGTCATAGAAGTTCGTTGCCTACCTACACATTCCAATAATTTTGATTTTCAGGTGGGGGTGACTTTAAATGACAATAAAACCAAAGAATATTCAATTAATACAGTTGGTAGAAGTGATTCCTGGAAAGAAAATGTTTTAAGAAATGCCGCAGTGATTTCACATCCCGTCAGCATAAAGAAAAGCGGTACGCAAACACTACAATTAACAGTCAGTCATACTGGAATTGTATTTGATCAAATAGCAATTACCCCGGCTGATCATGAAAATTATTATGAAATACCTGGTAGGTAATACTACTTTCTACCCTTTACTACCCAGGATCTAAATGATTTGATTTCACCATTAAACTCGATGGGAGGATCACCTTGTTCGATAATTTCAACATCTTGAAATCCAACGTTTTCCAGTAATTGGATGGCTTCTGAATGATCGTAAAGAGTAAACCCATACTGTGTAGCTGGTAATTTCTCCGCTTCTTCTTTTGGTCTTATGCCAACATGAATCTGCCCACCGGGCTTTAGAACCCGTTTCACCTCCTTACAACAATTCACAGCGTCAGGCCAAAAATAAAGGGTGTTGATGGTACAAATGGCATCAAAATAATGATCCTCAAATGGTAAACTTTCTACACTAGCCTGCAATAATTCTATTTGGCCGTTTTGTATATAATTTTCAAGAATTTGATTTCCCTGCTCCACCATTTCCTTAGCAAAGTCAACTCCAATTAATCGAATGGAATTTCCTTTTTTTAGCAATTGCGGCATCAGTTTTCCATTACCAAAACCGATTTCCAGGATGGTGTCTCCATCTTTAATATCCATTGAATTATAAGTAAAGTTAGTGATATGGATATTTGTGTTGCTAAGCATTTCAGCTACTTTGATACCTTTTTCTCCTTCAGGTTTCCGAAGTAATGCGGCCAATTCTTTTGGATCTAATTGTTCCTTGTTGGATTCTTCTTGCATGTATAGATGATGTAAAATGATTTGTCAATTAAGTAAATACGGAATAGTCAACAAAGGTTTACAAATTGAAGCTAAACAAGGTGAGGAATTACTCCATCTGGAAAGCAAAATATTGACACTGTTCATCTCCGATATTTTTAATTGCATGTGAAATTTCTGATTCCAAAAAATACAAGTCACCAGCATTTCCCTGATAGATCTTTCCATCGATTTCCATCTCGGTACTTCCATTTTTCATCAATACAAATTCCCCCGCCCGATGTGTATGTGGTTCATGGCTTTTGATTCCGGCATTGAGGTTAGTGACATGCATTTCAAATTTGTGGCATTCAGGTGTTTCCAGGTCAAAGAAATTTCGAATTCCACCTTTGTCATGAGTTTTGTAACTGATCGTATTCCAGTCTTTAACGAAGGGAAGTTCTGTTGTTGAAGAAATGGATTGATCAGAAGATCGGTAGGTAAAAAGGTAAAATTTCAGATATCCTTCCTTCTTATTAAAAAAGTCTATTTTTTCATTTTTACCTATAATTAACACGCTACCTTTTGTTAGCATGTCATCTTTTCCTTCCAATTTCAATTCACCAGCATTGATAATCACTAATTTCTCCAATTCTAGGGTAGAGGAGTATCTTTTACCTGGATCGATGCTTACCAATGAAATATTCATCTCACTAAAATCACGCGTGCTTCCGGAAGCAATATTTTTAATGGATCCGTAATTCGTCTCTTCCAATGTTATTTTTGACACATTAAATACTCCTGAAGGGATTTCCTGAGAAATTGTCAAAAAAGGAAAAGCAAATAACAGGACGAAAAGGGTTAAAGTTTTCATTTATTGAATGGACTTAAATACTCGTAGCTGATCATCATTAGAAGAGACCAATATATAGGTATAGTTTTCACCCTGAATTGATTGAATGTCTTTTACATTATATGGAATGAAAAACCCACTTTCGAATGGCATCATAGCTTTGAATTCAAAATTGCCTAAGCCTTCTAATACAAATCCGGGTGAAGCATCAGCAGGGGTAGTGGTAACTTCCACATCAAATTTATTTCCTCCAATTATGAGATCTTTAATTCCATCGTGATTATAATCTGAAATAACCACTCCATTTAAAGTAGAAAACTGTGCTTCAACAGGTAGTTTTTTACGTTTAAATTTTCCGTTTTCATTGATGAGAA
>JBNLGO010000201.1:0-5454 GCA_050306095.1 Cyclobacteriaceae bacterium | reverse complement strand
ATAGACCAGATCTTTGACGACCCTGAAGAGTTTAACCGCATCCTGGATGACCTTTTAGTGAATAGTGGCAGATTGCTGGCCCAATTGCTTTTAGGGCAGACAAGTGATGGAAAGAAGGCTGAGGCCAGAGAGATAGTAGCAGGATACGTTTCCAGCCAATTACAGGGCATGATTCGGGTAAGTATCGACAATCAGCCCGTCCCCATCTACCCGGTACGTGTAGCCCCGGTAGAGTATCGCACTCCGGATTATGAACCGGGCAAGCGGATGTATATGAATGACAAAATTGTTTTCGAAGGCAGAGACGATTTTGAGAAAGAGATGGAAGCGTACCTGGCTGCCCTGGATACACCGACCGTAGTGGTGATCAACTACACCCAGGATGTAAGTGTGGAAAACTACCTTAACCGGGCAAAAGGCACCAGACCTGCAGGCCTGCCAGCGTCATATAATTACATTCCAATCATCTTTATCCATATCCCTGGCAGTGTTAATTCAGGATTTGTCAGCTTGAACGGAACAGTAGAATCCGGCTTAACTGAAAGGCAGGTATTGGAGAAGTTGATTAAGGAAAATATGGATGTAGCCCAAGGGCCTCCTGCCTTCCAGGCTTCATTTTATGATATTGTAAATTCATTAGTGTGTGGATATAAAAATGGAATTGGAGCAGTAGTTGAAATGCCCAATACCAATTATAGTAATTTTTATTCCGGAATTATCACGCTCTTTGATAATAAAAAATACGAAGGCCTTACCTACAGAAATAGCCATGTAGGCTTCAATATTAAAATTAATCATGGTAAGAATGGAGGCATTGTAACCTCACTACCGACAATCACAAAAGGAGGATTTGCTACATCCTTCAAATTTGTTTTTGAGTCCGGAGGGTATTTTACGATTGAGGCATCTAATGAGGAAGCAGACGATTTTGAAAGTTTTTTAAGAGGAGAAAATTTTGAAAAACATGTATTTCCAGCAATAGCAAAGCTTAAAGAAGCAACGAAAGGAAATTCATTTTCTAGTGATGGGAAAGAGCTAATTGCTCAACTGCCATTATGTGCCTTGGAAGTTTTAGATGTTGCATCAAGACTGATGATCATTGATTTTATTTCAAGTGAAACCAGAGTAGGAACAGAAGATGAGCAATTAATTATAAAGCTGTTGGCTGGAGTGTCACAGTCACAGGCGGCTGATTTCATTAATATATGGAAGAGAGACTATCCCGGTCTTCTCAAGAAGCTCGAATCAGTAATTCATGGGCAAGAATACAGAGGCTTTCATGCTGAGTTGGCGTCTTTATTTTATAAGTCGGCGGGGGAAGAACTGCTAAAGGCCGAAATCGACAAACTTTCGGAAGTAAAGGAGAACAACAAATATTCCTTAGAAGATTGGTCAAAACAAAGAGTTTTTTTCTGGCGTAACCCAGGGTTTATAAAATACTTTATTGAGACCAATGGAAATATATTCGATTATAGCAACTCAGAATTTAGTAGTGATGGAGGATACTCATTTGAACTGCAAAAAATTGCAAACATTTGGAGCATACCTAAGTTTCCAGTAGAATTTGATGACCCATTTGAGCTTGTTCGAATTGAGTTTTTTACTTCTTCCAAGGATTTGAATGGAGGCATAACAACAGGAGCTGTGAGGTATGTGCCAGCGGCAAGTCTCAGCCTATTGATTAACGAGCAGAATTGGGATCAGTTTAATCAATCGCTCAATGCAGCATTTGTAATAGGAACTTTTGCTAGTGGTGTATTGGCCCAGGGAGGCAATGTTGCAAGAGTAGAAGGGTTATTTACTGCGTTGAGTGCGGGAGCGCTCGTGGTGGATGACTACAAGCATGAACTGCGACAAAGCGAAGCGGGAAAGAATTTTCTGGTGGCCTGGGAAAATTTTCACGCTGTGCTGGCCATATGGCAGACCGGAAAAATCATTGTTGCGTTGCCGGAGGCTTACAAATCTTTGAAGGAAGCCTACAAGCAATTGAAAACCAAGAATCCTTCAACGGCTGGTAAGTTGAGCAAGGAGGTTGATGAACTTATTAAAAGGGGTGATGAGGTTATTGAGGGGGGTGCTAAGATAGGGAATAGACATCCTAATTGGGTGGGAGTGCTTGATATTAGGGCAAAAATACTTGCTAGGAAACCTCACGTTTTGGAAATAGAAAATTTGACTAAGACAAAAAGTTATAGGGGGCAAACATTGCAGGGATTTGCAGGTTGCCATAGCAAGCAAGCTTTGGATGATTTCGTTTCAACAAATGGAGGAACATATCAGATTAAAAATAGACCAACTAATTTAAATCCCGACGAAGTTTTTGAAGGACAGCCTGTAATAAGCTTAAATGGTCGAGAATATGTTAAAACAAATGGACAGATGGCCGAATATGCCCTTGGAAAATATGGTGGCACATCTACGTTTTTTCCTGAAAATTGGGATAATGCCAGAATCTTAGATGAAGTAGAATATGCTATCACTAATAATCATGGTAAAATACCTGGCAAACCAACAGGTAATGAATATTTTGGTTATTCCAAAGATGGTAAAGTTGAGATACATTTTTATTTAAATCCAGATGGAAGCATAAGTTCTTATTTCCCATCTAAAAAATAAAACAATGAAATATAAAATAAGACCATACATACACAATGAAGATGAAAAGTATTTAACTCTGTTTACAGAGATACATAAGCTTTCCTTAGACGAATTAAATTCTGTACTAAAAGACATGGAGAATGTTTTTTCTGGGCAATATAGCGTGTCCTGCATAAATGGAGTCGTTGTCTCCTCAATAGAATTTGATAGAGAAAATTCGAAAATTTTATATTATGATGATTTAATTGGCGAGGAACCGACAATGGAAATATACAATATGCTTAAGGATTACAGAGATGCTATAATTAAATATGAAGAAAGTTCATCTTAGCGAGGTTTTTTAGAAATTTAATTATCAAGTGCATTCATTTTTAAAATTTTTGTACTAATACAAACCCTCCCTGCCACAAGGGTGCGCTTAGGTCAGCCCATCCTAAGCATCCACTTAGATTTGGAGAAAGGTTTATAAGAAAAATGGAAGAAAACAAATGAGTATAAAAAAATATCATGGATTACTATAAAAGCAGTGATCAATCAAAAACAGAATATCAGTGGGGAGTTCAAATGAATCTAGTTTGTTAGTCCATGACCATAAAGAAATGCAAAACATTTTTGAGCGGATATGAAATGAAATTGTTTAAGTACATAGCATCCTTTTTGATACTCTTGGGACTACTCTATATCCCAGGGGAAGGAGCTTCACTAATGGAAGTTGCTGATGGGTTTAGTATCAAAATAAATAGTAGCCGATATCACGGTTATACATCGACTCTGATCAACAAAAAACGAGATAATCTTGTGCCATTGGCAAATCTCAGCCTATTGATTAAAGAACAGAATTGGGATCAGTTCAACCAGTCTCTCAATGCAGCATTTGTGATAGGGACTTTTGGAAGCGGGGTATTGGCACAGGGAGGCAATGTAGCAAGGGTAGAAGGATTGTTTACTGCATTGAGTGCAGGAGCGCTCGCGGTAGATGATTACAAACATGAGCTGCGGCAAAGCGAGGCCGGAAGAGATTTTCTGGCTGCATGGGAGAACTTCCATGCTGTATTTGCTATCTGGCAAGCAGGCAAGATCATTGTCGCTTTGCCCGAGAGCTATAAATCGCTAAAGGAAGCATATAAGCAGCTAAAAACTAAGAATTCCTCAACAGCCAGTAAGTTGAGCAAAGAAGTTGACGAGCTTATTGCAAAGGGTGATGAGGTTATTGAGGGGCTCTCTAAGGGGGGCGATGAGCTTGCTGATATTAACAAACTTAAGAATATTAAGGCGGTTACCCCTACAGGAAAAAATCTTACTAATCTTAAAAAGGCTGAATTTGTACAAAATGGATACAAAGTGAAGCCATTAAATGGTCGTCTTAAAACTAAAATTGATGATATAATTGAAAATGGGGATAATTTAGGATTAAAAACCGAAGGAATTGTTGATGATATTATGGGTCAAAATGCCTATAAAAAATTGGATGGAAAATATGGAAGTAATAACGGATATGATGGTGTTTATATAAAAGTAAGTATTGAAAATCCATCTGAAATAATAATCGTTGAAAGCAAGCAATTCAAATATACTAATGGAGTTGCGGATGAAATTGTTGAACATACCGGAGTTTCCTTAAACCCTCCAAGTGGCACTACACCTTTGCCGGCGCAAATGAGTGATGGATGGGTAGAATATGTAGCTGATAAACTTATTTTAAATCCTAAAACACAACAATTAGGCGATAAAATTAAGCAACTGATTCAGTTTGATAAATCCAAGATAACTAAATATGTTACTGCTGTTGATAAAACGCAGGGTGAAATCAATTTCTTAAAATTAGATACTTATTAAAATGGCTTTATTAACAATAAAACAATTAGCGGAAAGGAGTTTAATTAAAGAAAAGGAAACTCCATTATTAATAGAACAATACAAAGAAACAGTTGATCTGCATAATGTTGCAAGCAATCTTTGGTTTGAAAACGAGAAAATTGCAATTTTTAAATTGAGCGAATTAAATTATTTAGAGGTAAAGCAAAGATTTTTCAATTGTGGATGGCTTGATGAATACTGTATGAAAGTTCGAAATAATCGTTTTTTAGATTACGGATTACATCACATTAGTTATGCTATTTTAAGTGATAACGAACCATTAATCCAACGTTATGCAAAATTGCGTTACCAACAAGGAACAAATGCGGAATTGAGCATGGACGAAATGGTATCTGAAGGGGAAATGCCCATTTGGTGCAACACCGTTCAGTTTTTTATGGCCAACGATATTAAAGGAGTAGAAAAGAATCTAAACATAATCGAGAATAAAACTTTAAAAAAGTTGTCTAAAAAAGAAGATGGATTGAAAGATGATTATGAGCTTTTCAAAGCATTATATTATAAAGATAAATCCAAACTAGAGGAAATATTAGAAAAGCTGGTTAGTCCTGAAATTCATAAAAAAAGAAACGACAATCCGGTTTTGAACCAGTACATTTCACACCCTGCAATAGGATATTCAAAAATGGCCTGGAGACATGGAATACAAGTAGAAATAGATAGCCCTTTGATTCCTAAAGAATTATTGCCTATCCGGCCTTTGGATGAGTATATTATACCTTATGACTTTTTGAAAATAGAGTAATAATTTTTGCAACAGTTCCTTTCTAAATTTATAGAACTACCGCAGATTTTATACCTAAGATAGCCTGGTTTGTAAAGGATTAAATAATTTTTTTAAAAATGAAAAGGACCTTATTTTTTAACAAAGCCATTCTCGGCTTAATGCTTCTTGCATTTGTCGGAACCACAGCTCTTGCCCAACAAATCCCAGCTATCAGTCAGGTAAATCTGAATCCTTATTTTGTCAATCCTTCC
>JBNLGO010000200.1:0-5554 GCA_050306095.1 Cyclobacteriaceae bacterium | reverse complement strand
GGTATTAATCAAATGGCAGAAACCGATTTGAAATATGAAACCACTACAGATAAAAATGGGAAAGTGACTGAATTAGAAAAAAAGAATAATGAATTTGATTTTCTTGAATTAAGTCTCGGAGCAGGCGGAAACCTAATTAGAAACAATTGGGTACCAGATCTATCAGCTGGTATTGGAATTGGTTTTAATAAAAAAGGAAAAGTCAGGTTTCCATATGTTTCCACTAATATGTTATTTGATTTTAGCACTGAAGGTCAAACGAATATAAACACATTCCTAAATGTGGGTTATGGCTGGCATGTGAGCAAGGAACACAAAAAGAAAAATCTGCTGGCCGTAGAAGTTGGCTACCTCGTTTCCCGACAAGGGAATATGTTTAATGACAATACTATTCGGCTGGGTGTCAATTGGTCACCATTAAAAGGTGTTTTTGTAAGCCCGCAGTTATATGTTACTGATAATTTTAAAACAGCATTTCCAGGAATAAGAATTGGATTTGGGTTGTAAAAATAAATATTGGCGAGGTGTTATTTAATTAATTAATAACATCTTGCTCCCTCTCTTCTTCAAAAATTTGAAACTTTTTCACATCCTCTACCATGCTATTAAAAATGGCTAGAATTACACTTACATCATCGATCAGTCCAATACCTGGGATAAAATCAGGAAGAAAATCTATGGGTGTGATGAAATAGATCAGACCAGCTAAAATCAACAAAATGGATCGAAGGGGGATTTCTCTATAAGTACCAGCAACATAGGCGCGAATCATTCTAATAAATGTAAAAACCTTTTCTAAAAAAGCATTCATTTCATTTTTTAACCCACTCATATTGGCTACTTTCTCCTGGGTTTTTTGCAACACTTTTCCTAGTCGCTCTTTATCCCCAATGATTTTACTTGCGCGATTAAGTGCTCCTTTAAAAGATTTGGTTTTTACATACTTGTTTTCCTCCATACCTAAAACAATTCTCTTATTTCATCTTTAACAATGGTCAAGGTCTCCTGGATAGGGTCATTACTTTTGCCAACGTACAAATTGACAACTTCTTTTGCCAGATCCGTACTTTTAGCACCTTCTTTCTGTTTCTCTGCAGCTGTATTTATTAAGGTGATAATTTCTTCTGCTGTGTTTTTAATCCGATTCCAGGAATGGTCACTCATGTATATTTGCTGAGAAAGGTTATGGTTTAATTCATTTCGTATTTCGTTAATCAATATGCTGTGAAATACAATTGCATTCATTCCTTGCTCATTTAATCGAACAACCAAACTACCAGGGTGAATTCTCTCTAGAAACAAACTCATCCTCTCAAATGCCTGCAAACGTATTGGTAATACCGTTTTATTATTTTCAATTTGATATTCTATTGCCTTTGATTTTAATTCCTTAGAGATCATAGCTTTGATGGTAAGATAAACCGCGTAAAGCACTAAGACCGCTGGTAAAACAATTTTGGCAAATTCAATTAATGTGTCCATTTCAAGTTTTCAATTAACAATTTAGCTGATAAAAATACGTAATTTTGTGACGATAATCTGATGATGAAATTATGAAAATTAATCCGGTAACCATATCAAAACAAGCAATACTGGAAATAAAAAAGATAGTTAATAGCAAAAAAATTCCTGAAGGCTATCGGCTGCGAGTGGGAATTAAAGGCGGAGTAGGATGCGCGGGTGTAAATTATATTGTTGGTTTTGACGAACCCGGAGAATTTGATAATGAGTTTATTATCGAAGGTGTGCCCTTATTAATTGACAAGCGACATACCATGTTTCTTGTAGGTGTTGAGTTAGACTTTTACGAAGGAAAAGAGGAAAGAGGATTTAAGTTTACGAAGAATACTCCTTCTTAATACTCACCCTGGCCCGGTCACATATTCCTCCTATGGGTGGATTGCTTTTTGAAATACTTATCTCGAGTGCATGCATTTGCGGAAATCTTTCTTCCATTTTCTCCTGAATACGGTAAATGATGTGCTCTAGCAATTTAGAAGGAATTTCCATCTCAGCTTTTACAATTGCATATACCTCTTCATAATTAATTGTCTGCGTGAGATCATCTTGTTGGGAAGCTTTTTGAAAGTCAGTTTCGATGGTAATATCTACCGTAAAAGTATTACCTAGTTTGCGTTCCTCTTTGTAATAACCATGGAAAGCTTGAAAAAGGAGGCCTTCCAGCGAAATTGTACCCATTAGTCAATCATGTCAAAAAATGAAGAATCGTCACCTGCTGTTTTTTTGACCGTCAGCTTATTTTCTTCTTTCTTTATTTCAGGGGCTTCAGCATGCTCAATTCGCTCCTTCATTTTATTGAACACCGGATTTTCATCACTTGAGTATGCAAAATCCTTTGCTGATTCAATGTGCTTCTCTATGTTGAAGCGATCTTTATTAGTTTTTACTTTTTCAACTCTTTCAAGTGTATCAGTAGTAAAGTTTTTTAGCTCGGAAATTAAGTTTTCCTTCAACGTCATCAGCATATGATAGCTTTGTTCTAAAGATTTAACTTCCTCCATCATGTTTTTTACAATCTGCTTAGCTTCTTTTTCAGCATTCTCAACGATGGACTTAGCTTTATTTTTTGACTCCGCTATGATATTTTCTGACTTGAGTTTTGTCTCTTTGATTTGGAGCTCAGACGCTTTATTTGCCTGCTCAATCATACTGGCACCAGTATCTTCAGCTGTTTTTAAGGTTTTGTATAGAGATGTTTCTACTTCACGCAACTTTTTGTTTTCATTCTCTGCTGATTCGAGTTTGATGATCATCGATTTATTCTCGTCCATCAATTTCTCCCATTCCACTGACAAAGTTTGCAAAAATGCATTTACTTCATCCTTGTCGTATCCTCTGAATACTTTCTCAAATCCCTTCTGCCTGATCTCTAGTGGTGTGATTTTCATATCTACTTTCCCTTAATATTTATATCGAATTTGCTCGACCGGCTCAATTTACAAATTAATTCTTTAAAATGTTCAATTATTAATGATTAAACTCCAAATCCCACGCACATATTGTGCGATCATCACTTACCGATACCAATAAATTTTCAAAAGAAGACCATATCAGCTTATTTACCGAAGAGGTATGACCTCCTGACCGTGCATGATCTATCACTTTTAATAATTTCCTGTTTTGAAAATCCCATATCTTGATGGTTTTATCTTTTGAAGCAGAGGCCAAATACTTTTGATCCGGACTCATCACTATATCATTGATTGTGAAAAGGTGTGCCGGAATATTTTCATCAAGCGTTATTGCCCCATTATTAAGATTCCAAATTTTTAATTGTGCATCCCTGCTTCCGCTCAATAAATTCTTTCCATCGGGGGCAAACAATACCTTGAAAACAGAATTTGAGTGCTCCTTATAAGGTGTTATTTCATTTCCATTAATCAAATAAATGGTGTAATCACTTGCCGCAACTGCTACCTCGCTGCCTTCTTTATTAATGGAGATACTTCGTAAACTGCTGGACGAAAGCTGTAATTTTTTTTTAACCTGACGTTTCAGTTGATCTATTACGTACAGCATCCCATCACCACACGCCACCCATATATCATCACCCACTGATTTAATATCAAAAATATTAGCGTTTGTTAGTTTGATCGATCCTGAAATTTTTTGTTTTTCAACATCATAAAAGTGTAAGCCATCTTGGTTTTGGCCAATTATTAATAAATTTTTTGTGGGATGAAAGTGCATCGCATACACAGAAGCATCCACTTTGGCAATAATTTGACCGTCTGCTTTAGATTGTAAATCCCATGATGCAATAAGCCCATCAGCACCGGATGTATAAAACTGTTGGGGATTCATCCCGGAAGCCAGAGCGTAAATACTGTTTTTATGACCTTTAAATTGATAATATTTATGTGCGATTATCTTCATCTAAGTTTTTTATTCATTAATTGGGAAAGAAATTGGAAAAGTATTTTAATTTATTTTAAGGTTTAGGTTATATTAATTACCTCTTAGTTTCATGAATTATTTCGTGAAACTTATTTTTTTTATTTTTGAAAAAATTTGCCACAATGCCAAAGATAAAACTGGAAAAGCTAAACAACAACGCATACTGGTGCTTGTGGCATATTACCGAAGCTCCTGAACAACTGATCAGATACACCACAATGAGTGAGGATGGCAAAAAAGAAATCGAAAGTATTCACCATCCAATTACCAGAATAGAATCTATCGCCTCTCGAAAATGTATTCATGAAATCGCGCAGGAATTAGGTATGAACTACAAGGGGATCTATAAAGACGAAGCCAATAAACCACACATTATTGATAGTAAATATCATATTTCAATATCTCACTCTTATCCTTATGCTGTAGGTATTGTACATAAAAAACTCCGTGTGGGCATTGATATAGAAAAGCCCAAGGATAAGTTATTGCGGATCTCACAGCGGTTTTTATCAAGAGATGAGTGGCTTTACGCAGGGGATGATCTGAAAAAGTTGTGTGTATATTGGGCTGGTAAGGAGGCCATTTATAAGCTCAATGGTAAAAAAGGTCTTAGCTTTAAAGAGAATATTTTTATCCATCCTTTTCAATTAAAAAAACGGGATGTTATTAAGTCCGAATTAATATTAAATGGAAGCTCTACAAAAATTGCTGTCAATTACCGGTTCCACGATAATCATTATATCAGCTTTTGCTATTAAAGGTCTTTGATATCCAAATCATCTCCATCAACGATCACCTCCATGATCTGCTTGATCTCATCAGATTTTTGATATTCATTCACCTTTTCAAATGAGATGATCAAATTTCTCAGAATTCTTTTAATAATTTCCACGTTTGAACATGGCTGATAAAAAATATCTTCCTGGTTTAAGTGCAATTGACCAATGTAGTTATCGATATCTTTCTTCGAAAAAATTAATCCCTTGTTAAATGCATTAATATAAAACTGAAGCTCTTCCGTCTTATAAGTAAGAATAAAGAGGTTCGGCAAATTCACACCATAAACCGGCATGCCCAGCTTTTGAGCGACCAACAAATAAACAATGCACAGTGAAATAGGGTTTCCCTTTTTCGTTTCCAATACCACATTGAGCATGGAATTGCCAGGGGAATGAAAATTTTTAGAATTCGCAGAAAATTTAAAATGTGTAAAGATCACATTATTCAGTTCCTTTACCTGATCAAAAGGATGTAGGTCAGGTTTAAATTTTGTCCAGGCTTCATAATATATTTGTTCGATTTCCTGATGCAAAAACTCCAATTCCAAATCCGGATATTGATAAGTGGATATAATATGAGCCCCTTCCAGCAGATCCTTAGCCCCATCAGCCTTCCAGTTTCTTAATTTTTCTTTTAGCCCGTCAAATTGGAGTGCATGGATTAATTCTTCGATTCTTCGCTGAACGGTGGGGTTGAAATTACTCTCCCATTCTTGCTCCAGAAAAGGAATTATCTGATTTCCTATAGAAATAATCTTCTCCTCCACGTGATTTACCACATCACCATCAGAGTCATCTAATAAAGAGACGAGCGCTTTTAATTCCTTCTTCGGGATCTTTTTAGACATAAAAAACTG
>JBNLGO010000199.1:0-5594 GCA_050306095.1 Cyclobacteriaceae bacterium | reverse complement strand
TCTTCATTTTTAATCAATTCTTCTACTTGATTCCATGATACCTTGACGATCATACCCCGCATCATTTTCCCGTCAATTTCGATTTCTTTTCGAAGATTTAATCTGGCTGAGGAAGTACTCTTAGAAGTAGAGGAATAATTCTTAAAATCTTTGGTTTTTGTTTGATAAAACTCTCCCTTTTTATCCTTCCAGGTGATTAATACGCCAGCACCTTTTTTCTGAATTTCCAGGTCAATAATATCACCGTCCGTCATCATGTCCGGATAGGATTGTCTTTTCCAATCGATCAGGTTTGTGGAGGCAGCATGGGCAAACTGGTCTATGCCTTCATTAAGTGTCCATATGCAATGCCATACACCGACATCATCTTTCCATAAAAAAGGATTGAACATTTTTTTCTGGCTTCCCCAACTACCAAAATCAGAATGTAAAAAAATATGATTGGATCCGATAGCATGCCAAACTTTTTGATCCGTGCTCCAGGCAAATGCTATACCTCCACGACCATCATTAAGTGTGTAGCCAAACAAGAAGGATGAATCTGGTTCATCGTAAGTTGTGTGATTTTTCGAAAATGTGGTTTGACTTAAAAAAAGCAGAGCGCTAAATAAAATAAAAATTCTTTTCATTATACGATTAATCTATTCTGGTTTTATTCTCCTATAAATAAACAATCAAAGGACCTAAAACCCCTAATTGCTTTTGAAATATATTTTTCAAAATGATGATATAATTAAATTATACTTAGGGTATAATAATTCTGACTCTAAAATAGGGCGGGTTTTTCAAATATTTGCAATCCAAAGGTCGATATTGTTGTATTAAAAAATTCTAAGTCAATTACATTTTTTAATCTAAAATTAAAATCAAAACTCCCTGTCAATTACCTTTATACGATACATTTCCATCAAATATATTTAAATAATAATCCCAATAATTACTAGTGATATCATCATTTAAGCATAACATCAACTTACCCATAACATCTAATTTAGATCATCAGTAATAACTAATAAAGCTATATTTAGCCAAAAATGGCAGGGATACCTCTCCCTCCTGGACTGAATAAAATAAGTGAAAGTATGTGTGAAACAATCTCATATTTTCACTAAGTTTAATTAAAGATTAATCATCATTATTTTTGGAACAACTTTAAAATTAAGTCATTCATGAATAATATAAGTTAACTGGAGCGTAATCAGATGGTTAAGAAAAAGACACCAAATCCCTCTAAAAAGAAACCTATTTTAAAAAAAAGTAAAACACTAACCCCTGTAATTGGAGTTGGAGCATCAGCTGGTGGCTTAGACGCCATCAACAAGCTTTTTAAACATATGCCTGAAGATATGGGTGTAGCCTTTGTGATCATTCAACATCTAGACCCAAACCACAAAAGCATCTTAACAGAATTAGTACAACGGTTTACTTCCATGAAAGTAAACCAAATAACTAGTGGGATGAAGGTTATGCCCAATTGTGTGTATATTATTCCTCCAGGGTTTGAGGTGAACCTCCATATAAACCAATTAATATTAAATGAACTACCAAAGCCCCGTACCTTTAGATTACCTATTGATAATTTTTTTAAATCATTAGCCCAAAACCGGAATGATCGGGCGATTGGTATTGTACTTTCAGGTACAGGAACAGATGGAACATTGGGTGTAAGGGAAATCAAATCTGAAAATGGAATTGTATTCGTTCAATCGCCCATGGATGCCAAATATGACGGTATGCCTGTGAGCGCCATTTCTTCCGGAATTGTGGATTACATACTAGATGCAGATAAGATTGCCGAAAAAATTCAAACTTATCTGCAATATATTAATGATTCAAGCGGGAACATCCCGATACCTCAGGAATATAGCAATAACATTGTTTCAAAAATCTTCAGGTTACTTTTTAAAAAGATAGGTCACGATTTTACGCAGTATAAACCTAATACCATTATAAGACGCATAGAACGACGAATGAAAATTGCGCAGGTATCTAAAATTGATGCGTATTATGATTTAATAAAAAAGGATACGGATGAGTTGGATTTGTTATTCAAAGACTTCCTTATAGGTGTTACTTCATTTTTCAGGGATAAAGATGCCTTTGGTGCCTTGTATAAAAATATCTTTCCGGAAATAATTAAAAATAAAAATGGAGACGCTCCTCTTCGAATATGGATTCCGGGTTGTTCTACGGGTGAAGAAGCTTACACCATTGTAATTTTATTGAAAGAATTCATATCAGCAAATGATCTTCATGATTTTAAATTTCAAGTGTTTGCAACAGATATAGATTTAAAATCTATTGAGATAGCAAGGCAGGCGATTTACCCGGAAAGTATTTCTGCAGATGTACCGCAAAAGTATCTTAAAAAATACTTCTTCTTTGAGAAGAACTCCTACATCGTTAATAAATTCATTCGCGACCATATAGTTTTTGCAGAGCAAAGTGTGGTGAAAGACCCTCCATTCTCTAAAGTAGATTTAATTAGTTGCAGAAATCTGTTGATCTACATGACGAATGTATTGCAAGAAAAGGTGATTTCTTCTTTTCATTACGCATTAAATCCCGAAGGATATTTGTTTTTAGGTACCTCGGAAGCATTGGGAAAAAACAAAGATCTCTTTAACGCAATAGACAACAAATGGAAGGTTTATCAAAAAAACAATATCATCTCCAATCGACTATATATGCCTAATCTTCCTGTTTTCAAACCCTCCTTTAAAGACGCCTATCAACAGGAAAAATTGAGTGCTGCTAAAGAAAAAATCACACTAAAACAATTGGTCGAATCCCAAATCATTAAGCATTACACCCCTTCGGCAGTTTTAGTAAATGTCAAATTTGATATACTCTACCTCAAAGGAAACACATCCGCATACCTGGAACCTGTAGAAGGAGTAGCTCATATGAACGTGATTGATATGGCCAAACAGGATATTCGGCTTAAACTAAATGTAGCGCTTAGTACAGCCGTTCGAGAAAACAAACCTATTTCTGTAGAAAAACTTCATATTAAAATTGGTAATCAATATAAGTTTATCAACATTCACATTTCACCGATAGCAACCTTTGAGGATACTTCCCCATTATACTTGATTGTTTTTGAAGATATCACAGAGAAAGAATTTACAATAGATAATGAGCTTACCGACATAAATGACAAAGACCTTGATTATATCAAAACCTTAGAGCTGGAGTTAAGACAGACAAAGGAACACTTGCAAACGATCATAGAAGAGGCTGAAACAACAAATGAAGAATTAAAAGCTACCAATGAAGAAATGCAATCCTCTAATGAAGAATTGCAGAGTACCAACGAAGAATTAGAAACATCTAAAGAAGAATTACAGTCCATTAATGAAGAATTAATTACTGTAAATACTGAGCACCAGATCAAAATCGAGGAGCTGTCAAATATAAACAATGACGTAAGTAACCTATTGGCCAATACCGAAATAGCCACCATTTTTCTCGATCTGGATTTGAAAATAAAAAAATTCACACCCAAGGTAACTGATTTCATCAACCTCATCCCTACAGACATCAACAGACATATCGAAAACTTTGTGAATCGGCTCGACTACCCAAGTTTTTATGATGATATCAAGCATGTAGTAAACACACTTAATATTACCGAAAAGGAGATTGACAGTGTCAACCGAAGTTATATATGTAGGTTAATGCCCTACCGCACCCTCGACAATGTTGTTACCGGGGTAGTTGTAACCTTTACAGATATTACCGCACTTAAATCCAGGACAAAAAAGCTACAAGAAAGTGAAGAGAAATACAGGGTCATATATCAACATTCGCCTGATCCGATTATTATCCATGATTTAGAAATGAATATAATTTCTGTCAATGAAAAAGCCATTGAAGAGTTTGGGTATGATGAAAAGGAATTTTTGAAAAAAAGTGTGTATGACATTCATCCAAAAGAAGAAATTCCAAAATCAAATGAAGTATTGGCTTTAATGCATCAAAAAGAAAGTCACCAGGTAATAGGTCAATTTATTAGAAAAGACAAATCAATATTTTTAGCCGTAGCCACACCTTGTAAATATCAGCTTGATGGCAACCCCATAATTCATGTAGTAATTCGCAATATCGAAGGGATAATAGAAATAAAAAGCGAACTGAAAGAAACCAGAGTACAATCAGAACTGAATATGCTAAAATTTGAGAAGAGTTTTGAGTATGCTTCTATCGGTAAAGCCCTGGTATCTACAAGTGGCAAATGGCTAAAAGTTAACAAAGCGCTATGTGAATTTTTAGGATACAGAGAGAAAGAACTACTGAAAAAGACATTTCAAGACTTAACACATGCAGATGATCTTGAAAAGGATCTGAAATACGTTGAAAAAATGCTTAATAGCGAAATAAAAACCTACCAAATGGAAAAAAGGTATTTACATAAAAAAGGACATTATGTCTGGGCTTTATTGAGTGTGTCAATGGTACCTGAAACAGCACATCATTCTCCTTTTTTTATTTCTCAAATAGTTGATATACATGAAATGAAGCTGGCAAAGCAAATTGAATAATAGTAGGCTCTAATTCACTAAAAACAGGGTGTATGAACAAGAAAGAAAAATTAAGATTTGAAGCCGAAAAGTGGGCAAAAAAGGATATAGAAGACTTTTCAAAGTATTCTATAGATGATCTTAAAGAAGTAATTCATGAATTGCAAGTGCATCAGATTGAGCTTGAAATGCAAAACAATGAGCTTACCAAAATTCAAAAAGAGCTCGAAGAGGAAAAAGAAAAATATACCAAGTTATATAATCATGCACCCATTGGCTATTGCACCATTGATGAAAAACAAAAAATCACACAAGCCAATGAAACATTTGCTACTCTTCTTGATATCCCAACAACAGAAATAATTAACACAAAAATTACTGATTTCATTCATTGGGATGACAAGGATCTGTTTTATCTATTTCACAAGGGATTGCATGCCGAAAATAAAACTGCAAAGTGTCAGATTAGAATAAACCTTGACAGAAAAACCTTCATATATGCACTACTAGAAGCTACCTGGGAATCAAAAAATAGAATACCTATTACCATTACTGATATTTCCAACCTTGTGGAGGCTCAAAAAAAAGCCGAAGAACATGACCAACTAAAATCTGCTTTTTTATCTAACATGAGTCATGAAATCAGAACTCCACTTAATGCTATTTTGGGCTTCTCAGAGACACTCGTTAAGAAAAAATTGTCTGATCAGAAGAGAACCGAATTAATCAATCACATTCATACCGCCGGTCAATCCTTATTGCATTTAATATCCGATATTCTGGATTATTCTAAAATTGAAGCCAATGAAGTTGATATTAAATTAACGGAATGTCAACTGGATGTTTTGTTTGATGAATTACTCGCTCAATTTGAAATCATTTTAGAAGATTCTGAAGTAGCAATTAGCGCTAATAAAGGTCTATCAAAAGAAGATAGTTTCATCCTTACAGACGATCAAAGATTGCAAGCCATTCTGTCAAATCTATTGACCAATGCAGTGAAATTTACCTCCGAAGGATCGATAGAATTTGGCTATTCTGCTGAAGATGAATCACTGAAATTTTATGTAA
>JBNLGO010000198.1:0-5627 GCA_050306095.1 Cyclobacteriaceae bacterium | reverse complement strand
AGAAATTCAAGATCACAGTTGAGCAAATGAAACAGGAAAAGGAATTCTTTAGGATTTTGGTGCTTGAAAATGAAGAAGATGGAATTATCGGTTTCGCTTCAACCTTTATTGCCTGGTATTCCTGGATTGGCAAATCACTCTATCTGGATGATTTATATATTCTCGAACCATACAGGAAAAATGGGCTGGGATCCAAATTGATGGATGAAGTATTCAATCTTGCTAGAAAAGAGAGCTGTAAAAAGGTGCGTTGGCAGGTATCAAAATGGAATGATCATGCGATTGAATTCTATAAGAAAAAAGGAGCAGTGATCGATGATGTGGAGATCAATTGTGATCTAGTGTTGTAGAATAGGAGATCATACTTGAGGATTCAACTAACTAAAATCAGATTATATTTATTTGTCATATTTATATAAGAAGAGAAAATAGGAACAATTATTTAGGGTATCAATTGAGTAATCAGACAACTTATTAATCTATTAAGTTAAGTGATTAAACAAATTCTCCTCAGTAATAATTAGGGTTTGGTGTGGAAAAATTTTAGATTATAATAGTTTAATCCAGGATACATTAACTTGTTATTAAAATTAGCTAAAATTAAACCTAACCACCCAAATGAATCATTTTCGATCTCCCGTGGAAGCGTTTTTACATTGGGAAAAAACGATTCCGGATTATGTGTTTTTAAAACAACCAATAAATGGTTATGTAAAAGAGCGAACCTATGAGCAGAGTGGAGGAGAAGTTCGACGGATTGCTGCTGTCTTGGTACAGCTTGGTTTACCAGATAAAAGTAAAATAGCCATACTGTCGAAAAATTGTGCCGAATGGATACTAGCTGATTTGTCTATTTCGATGGCTGGCCACATTTCAGTTCCTATTTATCCTACATTAGATGCTGAAACTATACAATTGGTCCTTGAGCACAGTGAGTCAAAGGCAATATTTATAGGTAAGCTGGATAATTATGAATCCCAGAAACCCGGTATTCCTGATATCATCAAAATTGCTATTGAAGCCTACGGTATTGAAGATGGATTATCGTGGGAAAAGCTATTTGATGAAAATGAACCTTTATCTAAACCACTTCCTAAAAAGCAGGATGATTTACTAACAATCATGTATACTTCGGGGACTACGGGAACGCCAAAAGGTGTAATGCATTCAATTGATAATATTGCAAAAACTGTCAATACTGCATTAGACATTATAAAGATGCCAAACCACCCCAGGTTTTTTTCATATCTACCATTGTCACATGTCGCGGAGCGTGTCGCTGTGGAATTTCATGGAATTTATAGAGGTGGAACATTCAGCTTTCCAGAATCTCTAGAAACCTTTGCTACTAATTTGGAAGTTGCAAAGCCTCATTTATTTTTTGCAGTACCGAGAATTTGGGCAAAATTCCAGGAAAAAATCCTGGAAAAGATGCCACAGAAAAAATTAAACGGAATTCTTGGTATTCCAATTTTAGGTAGTATAGTAAAGAAGAAAATTGTAAAAAAATTAGGTTTATCAGAAGCGACTTTTATAGCATCGGGTGCCGCTCCAATTGCAGCGAGTTTACAGGATTGGTACAATACGCTTGGTATCACTGTACATCAATGCTATGGTATGACAGAAGATTGTATACTATCCCACTACAATCTGCCTGGAAAAAATAAAAATGGGACCGTTGGTCGAGCTTTGCCAGGTGTGACAGGGAAACTTTCCGATATAGGAGAAATATGTATAAAAAGCGAAGTCCTGATGAAAGGTTATTACAAAGAACCTGAATTAACTGCTGAAATGTTCGATGAAGAAGGATTTTTAAAGACTGGTGACATCGGCGAATATGATCACGAAGGTTATCTCATAATTACCGGAAGAGTTAAGGATCAATTTAAAACGGACAAGGGAAAATACATTTCTCCAGCACCAATAGAACTTGAGTTACTCAAAGATTCCGACATAGAGCAAGTGTGTGTTGTTGGAATGGGAATACCACAACCCATAGCTTTGGTTATTATTTCAGATGCAGCTAAAAGTAAATCAAAACAGGAATTGATTAATGGATTTACAAAACTGTTGGAAAGCATGAATCCGATGCTTGCCAAGCACGAAAAAATAGAAAAGGTTGTTGTTATGAAGGAAGACTGGTCTATCGATAATGGATTGCTCACCCCAACATTAAAGGTTAAACGTAGCCAGGTGGAAAAAATTCACAGTGGGTTTTACAAATCATGGTTCGAGAACATTGAAAAGGTCATTTTTGAATAGAATTGTTTTCATTGACTTATTGATTACCAATTTTTGTGATCAGAGAATTCCAATCCCAATAATCTCTATTTTTAGCAATCAAACCATTCTCAATATTCATAACGGAAACTCCTTTCAATTCGAAGTATTTGTTAGTTGGCTGAATCCCCATAATTGGCCAACCAACACTATTGGTGCCTTTCCAAATCCATTCAATGGAAACGGTCCTTTCATCAACAACCATTCCGGTTAAATCAAATTTAGAATCAGGAATACCTTGGAGTGTGGCATCAATATACTCATAGATAGCCTGGTGACCATAATAGATTCTTCCCGTTGCCACCTCTTCATATGAAGCATTTGCAGAATAGAGAGAAACAAATTGCTCTACATTTCCAGATGATAATGTCTCTAAGAAAGCGATACCAATTTTTTTGTTTTCTTGAACAACCGAATTATCGGATCCGGTTTTTGATTGAATAGAGAATGGTATAAATAAAAGAAATGTAAAGGAGATAAATATTTTCATGGTGGTAGTTAACTGGGTGTTTGAATTAATAACACTTCAAAAATTTCAAAGGTTCCAGAGAAAGATGGGAGCTTGGAATAATATGAATATTGAGCGGCAAACGGGGTTCGAACCCGCGACCTTCGGCTTGGGAAGCCGACGCTCTACCAGCTGAGCTACTGCCGCTAATCAATATAAATAAACAATTGGCTTTACTCAACTGGTGCTTGCCCTGCATGCTGGTCCATCGTGGAAATGATCCACAGGATCATTTCTTATCACACTGTCCTCAGCTGAGCCCTGCCTACCGTCAGGTAGGTACTGCCGCTTTTCTAGCTCAATTTAGCTAATCAATATTTCAAAAAATAAAACAATCAAGAAATATTTTTGAGCCCCCAACAGGACTTGAACCTGCGACCCACGCTTTACGAAAGCGTTGCTCTACCAACTGAGCTATGGAGGCCAATACTAAAATCAAGAAAGTATCTCCTGGCTCAGTTGGTGCTTGCCCTGCAGCCTGGCTCGATGCTAAAATGATCCACCGGATCATTTTCTAACACATCGCCCTCAACTGAGCCCTGCCTTCGTCAGGCAGGTATGGAGGCATTATTTCAAAAATTTATTGGATATAAATTTTGTCAAAATCCAAATCATTAGAAAGAAGAACACCAGAAATTTTTAACGTAAAAAGGGTGATTTATTGGTGGTCGATACAACTTCAAAAAACCATACTGTGTCTTTGTAGCGATGAACATTTATCGAAAAATACTTTTTCGTCCGGTATTTATCTTTTTTGGACTAATCTTCTTAATAGCATTTAGCTCATGCGATGAAGAAAAAATTGATCCGGATAAATATGTGATGTCACCATTTATTCGTGCATCTCGGGAAGGAGAGCAGATTAAAGTAGATTGGTATACTGCATTTGCATTAAACCAATATTCAACAAACATATATATCCCGAATGCAGTAAGTGCCGACAAATATGAATTATTCATTTCTGAAAATGATACACTCCATTTTACTTCACTTGGTGAAATTGATAGTGAAACTACCGGTTATATTTATCCTGAAAATGTGAGCGGTGAAAGCTATTTTTTTAGAATTAAAAATTATGCCAAAGGAGCCAATCCGACTTATTCGAATGTTGCCTGGATTATAGGGGGAGAAAACGAGGAACTAAATACCATTTTAGATGGAGGAGATAATAATAGTTTGAGATTAAATGATTTGTCTTCTAATGAAAGTGAATTGATCTATTCCATTATACCTGATCCCTCAAGCAATACTTGGATGTTTTCATATAACTTGATTTCTGAGGTTGAAGAGGAATTAATTCAGGGTCAGCATGCTTGCTACGACAACAACGAAGACAGAATTGCCTTTGGATCCTACTTTGAAATTGCCACCACACCACAACCAACCAATCTTGGTTTAATGAACATATCAACACTTCAATTTAGTCAAATAACTAATGATGATTATGTCGTACAATATCCCATATGGTCTGATGATGATATATCTATATACTTCCTGAATACTATTGATTTTTATTCAAGTCCTTGGGTAGTACAACAAATTGGGATTGAAAAGGGAGAGATTAGTACCTTGATAACGAAAGATGAAATAACATTGTCTAATAAACCGATTTGTCTGAATAATGACAAGATTTATTTAACAGCAATCGATGAAAAATATACAGAAAGTATTTTCTCCTATGATATTGATGATGAACAAATCGAACCTGTTGAAAAAACGATATGGAATGAATACAGTCCAGCTATCTCCAATGATGGGCAATACCTTGCTTTTATTTCCAGTAGATCAGGTAGTGATGAAATCTGGGTAAAAAATCTGAATACAGATAAATACTGGCAGCTGACTTCTGACAATGATGGTGATCCAATTGATAAACTTGTCTGGAGTAATGAGGATAGTAAAATTTTTTTTACGGGTTATTTCGAGGAATCGTTAAAAATATTAAGCGTAAGTTTTAATCCATAAACCATGAAAGCATTAACTTTTATAACCTTTCTTTTTATGGTTGCATTTCAAAGTTGTAACTGTGAGAAAATAGAAATAGATGCACCAGATTGTATCAAGGATAAAATCGAAGCATTCAAACAAAGTGATTTGGCTTGTGATTCTGGAGCCAGTGTGGTCCGTTATGATTTCCAGCGGCAGAAGGTTTTCGCTTTCAATCCGGGAAATTGTATCGCAGATGGTGGCGCTAATGTCTATACTGAGGATTGTGACGAGATATGTTTTCTGGGCGGTTTAATGGGGAACTTAATGTGCAATGAGGTGGAATTCTGGAAAGTCGCAACTAATCCCACCGTCATCTGGGAAAACTGATAGATTATTTATTTAGTAAGCTTTTTTTTAGATTGAGACTTTAATTGTCTCTGCATGAAAATACAAATTCAAAGGATGCAGGAAGTGCTGCAAAAGCTATTCCTGAAATATAATTTTACTCCCGAAAAAGCTCAACTTCTCGCCAAAACCTATTCTGAAAGCACCCTGGATGGTGTAAACTCTCATGGTATCAACCGGGTACCTTTATTCATTGAGTATATCCGAAATGGCTCCGTAAAAATCGATGCCGAAGCAGAAAAAGTGTCATCATTTGGCATGATAGAACGTTGGGATGGTAACCTGGGACCTGGGATCATCAATGCTACAAAATGTACCCACAGAGCAATTGAGCTTGCCAAAACTCATGGCATGGGGTTGGTGGCTTTGCGCAACACCAACCACTGGATGCGGGCAGGCACCTATGGACGATTGGCCGCAGATGCCGGATGCATCGCGATCTGTTTTACCAACACCCAACCTAACATGCCACCATGGGGAGGAAAGGAAAGCCGGACTGGAAATA
>JBNLGO010000197.1:0-5673 GCA_050306095.1 Cyclobacteriaceae bacterium | reverse complement strand
TTTTACCCTCACGAACCAAGGAAAATCGCCACTAACCACATCCCTGGCCTTATATAGCATAAATGAATCAGGAAGGAATTTTTGAATGATGCTGTTGTTCGGTAAAATAGCTCCCTGGATTCTCTTAGCATAATTTATACTCTCAGTAATTTTCTTGTTTTTAGACTGGATTTCAAGTTCGATGAGTTTTCTTTCAGTAATGTCGTGAGAAACCACTAACACCGACTCCATGTGATTACTTTCATCAAATTCGGGTATGGCATTTACTTGCATTACCCTGTCGCCCATTTCAGAAGGGAAGTCCATTTCAGTAGCGACTTTGTCATTTTCTTCTTCCACCTGATTCAGAAGGCCCATCCAGCTTTCTTTTAATTCTTCCGGAATATTGATGTCTCCAAGATTTTGATTGAGTAGCTCAGCAGGGCTTAATCCTGTATAGGTTTCAATTATTGGGTTGATATAGAATACATTACCCTCATGGTCAAGTCGGGTAATAAGGTCTGGAGAGTTTTCAGACAATGCCTGCATTTTAGAGCGCATTCTTTCTTCTTGTTCAGCTCTTCTTCTTTCTGTGATATCCCGGCTATTTACGATGATTCCCTGGATAGATTTATCAGAAAGCAAGTTAGTAGCAGTAGCTTCCAGCCAAATAGTTTCACCACCTTTTTTTAGATACTCAAATTGAATAGTGACCGTGTCAAATGGATTTTCTTTGACTTCGTCAAACATATTAATGAATTGACTTTTATATTCGGTATCAACAAATTTGACGTCATTAACTCCAATCAAATCATTCTGATCGTATTCAAGAATCTTTTTAACGGATGGACTTATATATCTAATGGTACCGTCATCTTCATAGATTGCAATTACCTCAGATGCATTTTCTAATAATAACTGCATCCTAGTTTGAGTTCTGTTTACTTCTTCAATTTGCTCTTCTAGACGTTGATTTGTCCGTTTTAGCTCTTCTTGAGTGGCAGCCATTTCTTCCGCATTTTGACGAAGCACTTCCTGTTTTTCCTGAAGCTCAGTACTCATCTTTTGTGATTCTTCCAAAAGATTTCGTGTGCGTTCATTGACCTTAATGTTAAAGATAGTTCGTGCGATGATCACACTGATTTCTTCAACAAATTTGATCTGCATGTCACTAAACCTCTGGATGCCCGCAAATTCCAGCACTCCATACACTTTCTCTTCCGTGATCATTGGAGTAATAAGAATACATTTCGGACGACGTTCTCCTATAAGACCTGATGTGATTGATACATAATCTTCCGGGATTTCTGTGCGGATAATACCGGCTTTTTCGGCCGCTACCTGACCTACAAGTCCTTGAGCAAATTTAAATTTACCGTTGAGGTATTTCTTTTTATTATAGGCATATACAGCTTTCATTTCGATGAATGCCTCTTCCTCCTCACTTTCCGAGACGACGTAAAATGCCCCCTGAATAGCATCAATTTTTTCCGTAATATATGCGATTACTGCATCACCAAGTTCATTTATTGTGTCATGAGACCGTAATATTTCACTGATTTCAGCAATACCTGTTACAATCCAGTTTCTTTCTTTATCCTGTTTTTCATTCTCCTGCAGACTTAGTCTCATTTCCAATAAGGCATTACCCAAAATGTCACTTTCGCTAAGGGGAGTAAAGGTAGCATCGAGTTTTCCCTGTCCAATCTGCTCAGCAAAAGATGCTGTGCGCTTTAAACCTTGAACCAATTCCTTGGTAGTCTCAGCCATTTGCCCCACTTCATCGTCAAATTTCTTGTCAATTTTATTAGGTAAAATACCTTTTGACAAGGAAGCCAGACTGTCTTTCAAGTTTAGAAGAGGATTGACAAAATATTGAGAGAGAAGAAATGAAAGTCCAATGGCTAGGGCTAATATAAAAAGGCCAAAAATACCAAATTTAAATATAGCGCCGGTAGCTTCTGAACGTAATTCGCTCTTATTAATTTTTACAACTAAAGCCCAATTTATTTCCGGGATATACCTCCAGGCTGCAAGAATTTTATCACCATAATAATCAGTAGATGAACCGGAACCATTATTTCCTAATGCAGCGATCCTTACTGCTTGGTCTTTGGTTGAGTTTTTTGAGGTAACGGAATCAATATCTACTACACGTAAAAATGCTGTGCTTGAATCAGATTTTAAGTCATTAAAATATATGGCTTTAGGTCCAAGGTTTTGTGCGAGGATAACACCTGAAGTCTCACCCAATCCTAAATCATTATTTATTTGATCAATGGTTTGCGTGACATCAATCTCCATAAATACAAGATTTTCTGCAGGATCCTGCCCTTCTACAGGACCTCCAATTAAAAGGAAGGTATTATTTCCTCTTTTGTAAACATCTGAGAAACTTATTTTTTGATTGGTATTTTGTAGAACTTCACTATTAAATCCATTTACATATTCCCTGATATTTTCCTTTTTGGTGGCTTCACTTGTTGTGAAAATCACGGAACCATCCGTTTTGGTGACGATAATTGCTGAGGCATCCAGCAATTCACTCAATGGGTTTAATTCTTCACTGAAATCTACTGACTCAGATTCACCCCCAAACATCATCCTCATTAGGTCCTGATCACTACTTTCATCTCCCATATCCATCGCCATCATATCGAGGCCCATTCCCGTGTCAGCATCGTCTGAGTTAGCTTGGGGTTGATTTTGAAAAACCTCAAGATTGCTTAGATAGATGATGTCAGCTTTTCTTGTTTGAACAAGTTCCTGAATGGTACTCGCTTTAAGATCTGCTAATGAATTAATATTTTTTAAATATTTATCTTCAAGGTTCCTCTTGCGCAAATCATACGAGAGATATCCGGAAACAAACAGCGTTACTATCACCAATAGGACGATGATCCCAGTAAGTTTTTGTCGTAAGCTTAGTCTATTGAACATTAATATGTTTTTTTACTTCTTAGTTTTACTTTTAGCTGGTTTGGCTTTATTATCCGCTATATCCTTTAAATTATTGTTTGCAAATTCTATAACTTCATTAATGATTTTTTCATCATTTTTGGTAAACTCCTTAAAAGATGCGAGCTCTACTACCGCTTCTACCTTTTTATTAATCACTATTGGATGAAAAAGTAAGTACTTAGGCATGGCATTTCCCAATCCAGAGGAAATTGGAATATAATCCTCAGGTACTTCATTTACCCTCATAGTTTTCATTTCCTTTGCCACTTGCCCGACTAACCCTTCTCCAAATTCATAACTTATCTCTGAATTATCCGGTGAACTAAAAGCAAAAGATGACACCATATTTATGGATTGCTTGGTTCCAGATTTCTGAGAAGTGTATAGAATACCATGACTAGCTTCCAGCTTATTGCAAAGGCCGCTAATAACTGCATCATATTTTGTTTGAATACTCTTTTTTGATTTTACAGTATTTATAATATCATCTATTTTATTGCTGTCTAGCTCAACACTTTCATTTTCTTCCTTAGCTGAAATATCATCATTTTTGTTTTTATCAATATAAACTACCTTTTCGATAACTTCCTTTTTGTTTTTTTTCTGCGTAGAAATTATAGCATGGGCAATTCCAAATATTAAGGTAACTATGATTACTGCACTTAATTTAATTAAAGTGGGTGAAGCCTGTTTAGCTGCTTCAGGAGATATTAATGATGAGCTGCTTTCCAGAGCGTATGGAAGGTCATATAAAAAGTATAAAGACGCTATTACCCCTAGTATGAATAAAAAAAGTATTGGTTTTAATATTTTATTACTAACTGAATCCATTTAATATTTTTTAGACAGTTCGTTTAGAAATTTAATAATATTTTCAATAGTTAGGGTATAATCAATTTCTGTAATTTTTAGCGCAGCACTTGGCATTGTATCAATTAAACATTCATTTGGATCTTGCACAATGGTCAGACCACCTTTGTCTTTAATGGTTTTCATTCCCATAGCTCCATCTTTATTTGCACCAGAAAGCAATATTCCAATTAAGCGTTGCTTATAAGAAAATGCCGATGATTCAAGGGTAATATCAATTGAGGGCCTTGAGTTATTCACCATTGCTTCTGTAGATAATCCAAAAGTATGTCCAAGTTCTATATACATATGATAATTGGCCGGAGCCAAATAAACTTTTCCTTTTTTAATGCCTTCTTTATCGTAAGGCTCTATAACCGGTTTTACACTTTTTATTGATAGTGCTTCGATAAATCCATTTCTCACATGCTTCAAACGATGTAAACACATGATGATAGGAAGCGGAAATCCTTCCGGAATACTCGAAAGTATCTTGGTAATACCTTGGAAGCTCCCTGCTGAACCTCCGATTACCACTGCCCTATATGAATTATCTAAATCTGAAAACTTCATCAAATATTTCCGGATGTAAAGCCCTATTCCTTAATTTTTTTGTAGATTTTTTCCTCGTTATTTACCACGATAAACTTGTTGGCAATTTCACACCAGATTAAAGACTCCTTTGATCCGATGGCGAGGTATCCATACTTAAATATGCTTTCATGCAGTTTTTTAAGCACATCATTTTGCAGGGTCTGATTGAAATAAATCATAACATTTCTGCAAAGCACAATGTCAAACTTGCTAAACACTACACCATTTACCAGATCATGAATTCTAAAAGACACATTTTCAATTAGGGATTTGTCCATATGAGCAAATCCATTTTTTTCTTCATAATATTTAGAAAATCCTTCCTCCCCCTGAACCCGCACATAGTTCTTTTCATTTAGGTCCATTGCTTTGATAGGAAAGACTCCATGTTTTGCTTTTTCTATAATTAGGCTATCAATATCAGTAGCTATTATTTTGCAGCTATCAAGTATTCCCAGTTCCTTGAGCATGATAGCCATTGAAAAGACTTCTTCGCCAGACGAACATCCTGCATGCCAAATGCTAATTTTTTGATGATTTAGCAGGATATTTGGAATGATCTTATCTCTTAGTATCCTCCAAAAGGAAGGATCCCGAAACATTTCAGTCACATTCACAGTGATTTCAGATAGAAACTCCTGAAAAAAGACTTCACTTTCACCTATTTTTTTTATTAGAATATCGATGCTATTGAATTTATAGAGTTCTAGAATTCTACTTACTCTTCTCTTAAAAGAGGACATCGCATAATTTGTGAAGTCGTAGTTGTATTTTTCTTTGATGAGTTCTGTTAACTTCCTAATGTCAACAATATGAATCTCCTGCATAATCTATTGTTTTACAAATACAGATTGTCTTTTAAATAACTTCCCCGCGGATAAGCATTTTATGTGTAATTGGGATTTTCATCAAATTTTAGTTTCCCCCAGTAGAGATAAAATCTCTCCTACTGACGAAATATAAAATAATTATTTAAACTTTTCATTGCTAAAATTTGATTTTATGCCACTGCTAGATGTAATTTTTTAGCTAAATGTAAATGAAAGCCCTTTCCTACTTCGTAGATTACAATGTCAATATTTTTGTATTTGTGGAGAAGTCTGTTTTCTTCGTTTCTAATCTTAAATTAAATGAAAAACATCTTACTATTGGGCGCAGGAAGATCAACTAATACTTTAATATCATACCTTAAAAAGGTGTGTATAGAAAAAGGTTGGAAAATTAGAGTAGGTGACATTTCATTAGAACTTGCAGAAAGTAAGACAGCCAATACACCTAATGCACAGGCAT
>JBNLGO010000196.1:0-5842 GCA_050306095.1 Cyclobacteriaceae bacterium | reverse complement strand
GTAGAAAAGCTTAGATCATAAGAACATCTCGTTTACAAGTATGCATGTCCCTACAATTAGGATAAACCATCCAAAAGTCGGCCGTAAGAAATGGGCGGGTATTTTTTTTATGGCGCGATTGGCGATGATAATTCCAAGGACTGCTAGTCCTGTAATCATTATGAGAAAATTCCAATTGACAGAATGACTTAATACGTCCCCAGCAAAACCCATCAATGAGTTGATAGTAATGATCATGAGCGTTGTTCCTACAGCAGTCTTGAATGGTAAATTTGTCAGGTAAACAAGTGCTGGAACAATGATAAAACCTCCGCCGGCACCCACAAGACCCGTTAAAAAACCGACGATGCTTCCGGTGATGATTAAATACCCAATGTGGTATGGATGATCAGTTTGAGATTCATTTTTTCTTTTTTGTATTAAGGCTAAAGAAGCTATGATCATAAACATCGAGAACAACCCTAAAATCATTCCCTGCTTTGTTAATTGAAAATCACCAATGCTAAATATTGCTTCCGGCAATGATGGTACGATCAGCTTTCTTGTTATGAATATGACTACAAGTGATGGAATGCCAAATACACTCCCAACTCGCACATTGATCATATCAGAACGATAATTTAAAATGCATCCCACGAGACTGGTAGTACCAACTATGAATAAGGAATAGGCGGAAGCCATTACTGCATCCAGGGAAAATAAATAAACGAGTATCGGTACAGATAAAATTGAACCGCCGCCACCTAATGTGCCTAACATAAGACCGACGCAGAACAACAATATATATCCTAAGATTTCCATATTTAAATTCCTTCTTTTGTGATTAAAGTGTGGTTATTGGGATAAGCGCCGGATGCAAAACATTAAACCAACTTTTACATCCGGCATATTGCTTATTCCTTATCAGATTTTTTGAGGATTTTAATCTTAATGACCAGCATAGATGTAAGCACATCCTTTTTCCTGTGCTCTTCCAAGCGCCCAAACACCCGAAGGAACCACCTGAACACCTGGCAACACTCCTGCTAAGAATTCTTTCTTTACCTCTTCCGGATCTAAATTCATTTTCTGCGCTATCGCTGCACTATAGACAGTCATTGCCATGCTACATGCACCGAAATTGACTCCACTTTCTTGTAATTGATTTATTCCAATTGGAACAGGTCCTATACCTGGTACTTCAAAATCATTTGGCCCTGGTTTCCAAAACGGATTTCTTAAGGACGGCTTTTCTGTTTTAGGATCATCGATCTTAAACACTTCACCAAAATGGTATTTTTTCCACAGATCGCTATTCATACAATAAGGAATAGCTTCATGACGTAGCACCACAGCCACTCCACAATCACTTGCCGGAGTGCCAGACATTTCATTGGTCATAATAAATACCTTGGGCCAGGCAAATGGCATAATACCATTAGGAGTTGCAGCATCATACACTACCCTGTGAGAACCTTTGATATTTTTCAGCCACTCTCCTGAATCTCCTGTGATTTTTATGGCAGGCTTCCCCAAAGTTTTGGCTAAGAGCGGTCCGGCCATACCAGTTAAGGCAGCTGTTGCCGCAAATTTGCTGATAAACTGACGTCTTGATTTGATACGTTGAGAATTTTCATTTGACGATTTCATATTGATTTAATTATAGTTGGAAAATTGTTTTTAAATTCTTGAGTTAAGTTCATTTTGAGCTTAATAGGATCACATTCTCAATTATTACCGGGGAGGATGTATTTTTTAAAAAATATTTTGGGAATAGCCTTCTGTGTAAATTTTGGGGAGGTATTTTGTGTTTCTAATAATCTGTATTGGATGAACTTAGAGAATAAACAAGATTCAACTAGTGAGAATATACTTTCATCCAATTGTTTGAATTTCGTAAAGATTGATTTGAAATTTGTTAAAACTCCAACTATAAAACCTTTTATTTTGCATTCACCATATAAACTGGGGATACAATGAGGAGAACTATTGACATAAAAAGTGTAAGCTTCTGTTTGATGATCTTGTTTATGACTACTTGTTCACAAGTAGCATTTTCCCAAGATGAAGTAGCTAAGAAAACGTATCATTTTAATGGTAATGTAAGCGTCACTAATAATGGTTTTTCATTTATTCCCACTTTTTCTTTAGGCAAACCCGCCTTTGTATCGGAGCTTTCTGTAGGTGGTAAAAAATTCAGTTTTGACCCTCAATTCCGATTTGATTTGGATGGACTTAAACCCTGGTCTTTTATTTTTATATGGAGATATAAAGCCATCAATACTGACAAATTTCAAATGCGTGTGGGTGCTCACCTTCCCGCGATCTCATTTCGCGAGCGAAATTATGTGATGAATGGCGTTACCAAAGAACAGCTCATTCCAATACGATTTATTACTCCTGAATTGATTCCAACCTATAAACTCACAGATAAAGTTAGTTTAGGAATATACTATATCTGGGGAATTGGATTAGAAAAAGAAGATCAGACTAAAAACACGCAATTCGCATCCTTTCGTGCCTATCTTACTAACATTAAACTAACTCAACAGGTATTTTTAAAATGGACGCCTCAATTTTACTATATTAATTTAGATGGTACCGATGGCATCTATACAGCCCATGCCATTACATTAGCACATAAAAAATTTCCTGTTTCGATATCATCAACAATGAATATCGAGATTGATTCTGATGTGCCTTCCAAAGATTTTGACTGGAATATCAGTCTAATTTATTCCTTCAAAAATGAGTTCCATAAAATATAGAAAAATCAAGTAACGTTTTAAAATTTCAATTGTCTGGAGTTGGTAAATTGAACTTGTCATAGTAAAAAACATCCTTTTCAAAATTATTTCTTATTAGAGGTCTGATGAAAATTAAGATAGATTTTTACTCTAACCTCACAGAGCTTTAATTCGTCTGGTAATGTGGAAAAACAACATTAAAATAAACGAATTATGCAAAAATCAACCCATGAAGAAATAATTGAAACAGTTAACAAGCTGTTTATTTATACAGATTATCAGCAATGGGACAAGCTAAAATCAGAAGTATTTACTGAACTGGTGGATTTTGATATGTCATCTTTAGGTGGTGTAGTAGCCCAAAGATCCCGATCTCAAATTTGTGAAGAATGGCAAAAAGGTTTTAAAGATCTTGATGCAATAAACCATTTGGCGGGAAATCATATTATCACTTTGAATGGCGAAACAGCCAAAGTTTTTTGCTATGCTACAGCTACTCATTATAAAAAATCTGCTAAAAAAGGCGAAACAAGGGAGTTTATTGGGAGTTACGATCTAAGCTTAATAAAAGAGAAAAATGGTTGGCGCATTAATAAATTCAAATACAATATGAAGTATGCCCTTGGGAACTTAGAACTTAAATAACCTGACCGGTTAAAACAAAATATTCACCATAGATCTAATTCGTAAAACAATAAATAAATATTCACCAAAATAATAACGGTATTTCATACCTTTTATAATTTAGCTGAATTTACAATAAAATGTCAATCACAGACTTGATGTGACATTTTCACAATATTTTAACACTAAATCAAAGCATTTAATAACATAATTTAATACTTTAGTTTAATCGCAAATTCAGTTCGCTTTTTGCAACTAATCACACACATTAAACTACTGCTACATTTATTTAAACTTAATTACTATGAGCATAAAAAAACATATCCCGAACACTGATTGGCAGGAACAACTTTTAGTTTTTTCGTATGGGAACCAGGGACGAATTGCTTCGGTAGCTTCTGAAGGCCTGAGGGTAATTGAAAACAAAAGGCTTAAAAAAGTGCAATACGATCCAAAAAGTGATGACGAAGAGATGGTGATCCAATTATACGACGGAATTCAAACCTATGACTACAAAGTGAATTCACCTTCTGAAATGTATGTTCATATGAATAGTAGTGGCCAAGCTCAGATCCTGGAAATTATGGATGAACAATTCAATCCTACCTATATCAAGCTTTACCAGTAACTCATTCTAATAAAAATTCCCTACCAACCCTTCTTTTATTTAATGGGTCTTTCATACAATGAAAAAACTCATTATATATTCCATTCTATTGTCTTTATTAATCTCGTGCCAGAAAGAGGACGAGCCATGTGTTGAAAAATCACCCAGTCCGGAAGTAGCCTGCATTTTGCTTTATGATCCTGTATGTGGATGCAATGGGAAAACCTATGGAAACTCCTGTGAAGCAGAAGTTAGAGGAATAACCGATTATCATGAAGGGGAATGTCCGACATCCCCCAAAACATTAAATTGAAACGTTACTTATGACGTTCTGCTAACACCGCCATAATATCATCGATATGAAATTCTTTTGCCTCAAGGAGAACTAACAAGTGAAAGAGCAGATCCGCCACTTCATTTTTAAATAAATCTGCATTATCGTCTTTTGCTTCAATAACAGTTTCCACCGCTTCTTCCCCAACTTTCTGGGCAATTTTATTAATACCTTTATCAAAAAGGGATTTTGTATATGACTTGTCTGCCGTGGATTTTTTTCTTCCTGCTATTACCTTCTGTAAATATTCTAAAAAGAGCACGTTAGGTTTATTGTCTTCATTAAAGCAAGTATCTGCTCCTGTATGACAAGTAGGTCCAATAGGCTCAGCTTTAATGAGGAGCGTATCATTATCACAGTCCAGGATGATATCTTTAACCAACAAAAAATTTCCGGAAGTTTCGCCTTTAGTCCAAAGTCGTTGCTTGGTGCGGCTAAAAAATGTCACTTTTCCTTCTTCTTTGGTTTTCTCCAGCGCTTCTTCATTCATAAATCCCACCATTAATACTTTGGCGGTTTTTTCGTCCTGGATCACTGCCGGCACTAATCCTCCAGCTTTTTGAAAATCTATCTTCATTGTACTATTATTTCTATTCATAAAGCACTAACAACATAAGATTCAATGTCAATACAGTGCTCTATTTATCAACTCTCTATTAAAAAAATCAAAATTATTCAATTCTCATTACAATTCCCTTTTCAGAAAGGAATTGCTTTAATTCCGGCACAGGAATTTCACCAAAATGAAAAATACTTGCAGCTAATGCCGCATCTGCAGCGCCTTTGGTAAACACATCTACAAAATGCTCCTTGGTACCAGCGCCACCTGAAGCTATTACCGGAATATTCAAAGCATTGGAAACTGCAGCAGTCAATTCATTAGCAAAACCAGCTTTTGTTCCATCATGATCCATGGAGGTTAATAAAATTTCTCCTGCTCCGCGCTCCTGTACTTCTTTAGCCCACGGCTCTGTTTGGATCTCAGTTGGAGTTCTTCCTCCGTGTGTATGCACAAAGTTTAATCCGTTAACATGTTTAGTGTCAATAGCCACCACTACGAATTGACTTCCAAATTCCCGAGCCAATTCATCTACCAACTTAGGGTTTTTAACTGCGGCTGAATTAATTGAAACTTTATCTGCCCCGGCATTTAATACGGCAGATGCATCTTCAATCGAAGAAATACCTCCACCCACTGTGAAAGGAATATTGATCTGCCGTGCTACATTTCTGACCAAATCCACTAAGGTTTTTCGCTTCTCCACTGTTGCCGTAATATCCAGAAATACCAGCTCATCCGCGCCCTGTTCTGCATATGCTGCACCTAACTCTACGGCATCTCCTGCATCACGAAGATTGACGAAATTCACTCCTTTTACGGTACGCCCTTCTTTTACATCCAAACAAGGAATTATTCTTTTTGTAATCATCTCATTCGTTTTTAGCATTTAAATCAGCACCCGCATAATAGCCCAAATCAGCATCTTTTAAATACTTCACCCAGAAACTAATTTGGCCGGTATGGTACATTAAATGCTCAACAGCATGAAT
>JBNLGO010000195.1:0-5981 GCA_050306095.1 Cyclobacteriaceae bacterium | reverse complement strand
GTACGTGTTTTATATTTTCAATGTACCACCTTTATTTTTTAATTCAGTAGTAGAAGGGCAGACCATAGAATCATCGGTTGGCGATAAATATATAGCCCTGCAGGATGAGTTTACTCAACAACATCAACTCAAACAGGAAAAGGCCTACAACTTATTAGATGCCATTGATGCTAATGATCAAGCCGGAATTGATGCAGCGGCAAAAGAGCTTCAGGAAGTGGATCAGCAAACGAAAGTAACAAAAAATGAAGCGCTGGAGGTGATCAAAGAAGCCAATGCCGAAGCAGATACCAACGATACCAATTTTATATTCCTTACGTATGTTATCAATTTTTTACCTGCCGGATTAGTTGGTCTTTTGATTGCTGTAATACTATCAGCATCCATGTCATCGACCGCTGCGGAATTAAATGCTTTGGCGAGTACCTCTTTGGTGGATGTATATAAGCGATTGATTAAAAAGGATGGTAGCGATGAACACTATTTGAATGCCTCACGTTGGATAACGATTGCTTGGGGAGCCTATGCCATTCTTTTTGCCATGTACGCCAATCGCCTTGGGTCGCTAATCGTGGCCATTAATGTGATGGGATCCCTGGTTTATGGTACCATCCTGGGAATCTTTTTAGTAGCATTTTATTTTAAAAAGTTAGGCTGGCGCAATACGTTAATAGCAGCCGCCATTTCAGAAGCCATTATTTTGACGCTTTGGTTTTTAACAATTACACCTGACAATGGCATTAACGTTCCTTTCCTTTGGTATAATGTAATTGGTGCTATAGCAGTCATTTTATTTTCTGCTATTTTGCAGGTAATCCATCCTGAAAAGAATGGGTCAAATACTGAGGCCTAATTTCAAAAACATTTCTGTTTAGTAACATATCGTTTACATTTCAACCATTGTGTTATCGTAATGTTAACTGGGTGTTAAATGTGCATTAATTAACTAAATGTTAACTCTAGGTTATGAGATTCATATTAACTTCACACAAAATTTAGCAAACCCATAAATTAAATGAACAAGATTTTTTTAACGGCCATTTGCTTAATAGCCGTTGTTTTCGCATCTAATGCACAAGAAGAAGAGTTTGATGCTTACAAAATTTCCCCAATTTCTGCTACTTATGGAAAGAAAGGATTAAACCTTAAATCTGAAAGTGGAAACTTTACATCCAATATTGGGATACGTATGCAGTTTAGGTTTTATACACCTTTTGATGCAGATCCCAGATCAATACCGGGATTCGCCACAAATGTTCGGCCAACCATTCGAATAAGAAGGGCGAGACTTAAGATGAAAGGCAATGCATGGCAACCCTATCTCAAGTATAATTTTGAGTATGATTTTCCGACATCTACACTTTTAAATGCTTTCATGAGAATAGAAAAATGGAAAGGATTTAGTGCAATAGTCGGCCAATGTAAAATCCCATATAGTAGAGAACGTGTGATTTCTTCAGCAAGTCAAACACTTGTTGAGCGGTCATTAGTTAACAGAGCCTTTACGGTTGATCGACAAATAGGAGTGACGTTATATGGAAATTTTGGTGCAGAAAGAGTGGCCAATTTTAGCTATTGGGCGGGTATTTATACCGGTACTGGTATTTTAGGATCGATCAATGACGATGATAATATGATGTACATGGGAAGGTTTCAGTGGAACTTTGCCGGTAAGCCAATTGATATAGGCGAGCCTGATTCTAAAATTGATGACCCTGATCACTTTAGAGGAAGTATTGCCTTAGCTGGTGTGACAAATATTAGCCCTTATACACGATTTTCATCATCCGGAGGTAGCCAGGTAGATGTATTCTCCAGTGGAGATCCAGGCCAATATAAAGTGGACCAGTTAGAGGAAGATCTAGTGATTAAATTCAAAGGAATATCATTGTTGCAGGAATTTCACTACAAGGTGATTGATGACCTTATTAATGATACTGAAATTCAAATGAAGGGTGTTTTTGCCCAGGTAGGAATTTTTCCTGGTTACTTAATAAACGGAATGACCAAGAAGCTTCAATTTGCTGTGAGATATGGATATGATGATGAAAATACCGCAGCAAGCGATAGTCAATACCGCGATGAATTTATCATAGGAGCAAACTATTATATGAATGGATTCAGACATCGTCTACAAACCGATTTTACGGTAACTAATTTACATACACCAGTGGAAACGTTGCATGCACGACGGTTTAGGATTCAATGGGATATTACTTTTTAAGATCCAGGTAATTTTTGGTTACCCAAATACGAAAACCAACGATTGCTTTGTCAATAGTAGAGAGATTGTTTAGGTCTTTATAAATGTAGCTAGGTAGCAGTTTCTTATTTAAAATTGATAACGACCTGAAAAATAGATGTTTCATTTAAAATACAATTTTGGTAAAAGTACAAAATTCTATTAAGCATCATTAAGTATCAGGTTAATCATGTGTAGTACATGAATTACTTAGCCTTTAAGGTGGCGATAATTATATCAACAAAAGCTGGTAAATAATTTATATTTACCAGCTTTTGTTTTATAGGTGTATTCTTCAACAATTGATTCTTTTTTGATTTTTTTGTTCATTGGATTTCTTTCACCGTTTAGCTAATTTGATATTTATCAAAAACTAAAAATGACAAATTTAAAAACCTTTCTTTTCACCATCCTAATGCTCTTCGCACTAACGCCTACATTCTCCCAGCAAATTCAGGAAAATCTTGATAAAAAGACGCTGCGAAAAATGCAAAAGCAAGAAAGACAACAAAGGCAAAGAGAAGAAATGGCAGCAAAAAAAGAATACATAGCTGACCTGATCAATGCAAAAAGGTTTGTGCTGGAAGCGGATAATTTAAGTGGTAAAACTGGTGCGAAGATTAATGTTAACTCTTCATTAAACTTTTTTGCAATGGACTCATCAAGGGCAATTTTGCAGGTTGGACAAACTTCCGGAATTGGCTATAATGGAGTAGGGGGTGTGACAGAAGAATGTTCTGTCAACAGGTATGAAATCAAGGAGAACAAAAATAACTTAGTTGTAACCATTTATTTGCAAGGAAGATTAAGTTCTTATACGGTGTTTTTAAATGCCAGCTTTGGCACCATGTCTACTGCAAGAGTATCAGGACTTACCGGAGGGGTAATTAATTTTCATGGACGTATTGTCGGGACGAATGAATCAAAAGTTTTTAAAGGAAATGCAACTTACTAGATAAATATGCTGGAAAAATGGATAACAAATCTTGATGAATTAACGGAGCAATACCTTCAGACATTTTCGGAGCTCACTTCAGAACAATTAAATATTAAACCAAATGAAAATGCCTGGAGTGTTGGCCAGTGCATTGATCATGTCATTGTAACCAATGAGCAATATTTTAGGATTATACGGCAAATTAACGAGGGTGCTTATCAATCTCATTGGATGTCTAAAATCCCCTTAATGCCAAAGTTATTTGGCAAAACAATCCTTAAATCAGTAAGCCCGGAAACTATCAATAAAAAAAGCAAAACCTTTAAAGTTTTTGAGCCAACAACCAGTGAAGTTAAAGATGATGTTTTGTCTCGATTTAACATGATGCAGCTTCAACTAAAATCATATATATCCGAAGTTAAACCGTCTAATTATTCCAGGATTATTTCTTCACCGGTATCAGATTTCGTTGTATACTCTTTACAAACTGCTTTTGAAATAATCATCGCCCATGAAGGACGACATTATTTACAGGCACTAGAGGTTAAAGAACTAATTTTTGAAAATATTTAGCCACCTGACCTTTTAGCTTTATAGCCGTTTGCCAGGAGTAGTTCAACTACCTTGTCCCTAAAATCACCCTGTATTAAAATTTCTCCATTTTTAGCTGTGCCACCCACACCACATTTTGATTTAAGCATTTTACCTAATTCACCTAAATCCCTGTTCGTGCCTTTAAATCCGGTAACCAGAGTTACTTTTTTGCCACCCCTGGCCTTCTTGTCTAATTGCACACGAAGATCTTGTTGATGTGCAGGAAGTGTATCTTCCTCCACGTTATCTTCTTCCTCATATTCATGGTCTGGATTGGTGGAATAAACGATTCCTATTCTTTTATTTTTCTTTGCCATTGTTAAAATTATTAAAGTCTTCCCAGGTTCCTAAATCAATGCATTTTCCTTCATTAAATAAAACATAATCCGTTTTATTTCCTTGCAGGATAAATTCTTTGAAGAGATCTCCCGGGTATATTTCCCTTTTGATATCCTTTTCTAATTGTATTCTTTCTTTTTCTCCGTTTGCCAATAATTCTCCGACTCTTTTCTGCAGAAACTTTGTGAATTTTGGAGACCAGACAGCCATTGACCATCCATATTTCAGATCTGTGGTTTTTGGTTTTATTACGATATCGGTAATGGTTCCGTTTTCATTCAATTGTACCATATCCCATTTTGATTTCGTTTCGATTGGGAAAATGCCGAGTACTAGATCAGAATGTGTTTCTTTGATCTTTTGGTGTAACGAATGAAAAATATTGGTTGGAGTGACATGCATATCTGGAAAGCCTAATGCCACATAGTCGTTTTCTGTGAAGTGTGTTGCTTCATATAAAGTGAATGGAACTCCATATGAATATTGGGCAAAAAGGTAGGATATATTCACTCCATGATCAGCACCATTATTATAATATTCAGGTATATCCCATTTGCCTTTTCTGATGATGAAATGAATATTCTCAATACCAGCTTCTTTATAGTTATCTATTAGAAATTTTGACAACACTTGTCTTTTACCCTGATATTCAATCTCCAATACTTCCTTACTGGAACTTATATTTCCTAATCTTTTCGCCTGACCTGCTGCCGGAATTAAGCCCACCAATTTCATCATCCTGTTTTTTCCGGCAAAGTAATAAAATTATGAATGATTCCAGCTACCAAATTTACCGGATTGATAATCATGATACGCCTGATGAATTTCTTCCATCGTATTCATTACAAAAGGACCTTGTGCCACTACTGGTTCGTTAAAAGGTTTGGCATGACCTAATATTATGATGGAATCCTCTTGTGACTGAATAGTTAGCTTTGCATCATCATTGTTAAACTCTACCAATTGATATCTCTCAGCAGTTTGGTCATTTACATTTACTTTTCCCCTTACCACGTGAAAGAAAATATTATGGTTCGAAGGTATGTCAATTTCAAGTGAGCTACCTGCATTGAAATATAAGGTTGCAAGGGAAATATTATTCATAGAATCGAATGCTCCATCAGTATTCCACCATGTGCCTGAAATAATCTGTGCTTTGATTTCTCTTCCTTGAAGTGTTTTTTCAGGAATATCTCCTTTTTGTAATCCTTTGTAAAATGGTTTTGCCATTTTGTGTTTTGCAGGTAGATTTAACCAAAGTTGAAGAATCTCCATTTTCCCACCTTCTTTTTTAAATTTATCAGATGAAACCTCTGCATGAATTAAACCACTTCCTGCGGTCATCCATTGAATTCCTCCGGCTTCGATTATGCTTTCATGTCCTCCGGAATCTTTATGCATGATGTCGCCATCTATGATAAAGGTTACAGTTTCCATTCCGCGATGTGGATGTGGACCAAATGGCAAACCATTATTATTAGGAGGATACTCTTGAGGTCCATGATGATTTAAAAATAAAAAGGGATCAATTTGTTCTAATTGAGCGGTAGGCATGGGGGAGTAGGTGATCAAATCAGCAATGGGTCGGTATTCAGCATTGTGAACTTTTTTAATACTTCTCATATGTTTTATAGGTCGAATTATTATACAATAATTAATATTTGTATATACAATAATTGCTAACCTTTGTTTCAAATCCAACCATTATTTAGAACTTTGTGATGAAAGAGATTTGTTTCTACATTAGATTTAATGCTTTACAAATATGAAAAAAGGGAGCTTTAAACAGATCATTAATTCTGCACCATTGGTTTTGATTGATTTCTATGCCGATTGGTGTGGGCCATGTAAAATGCTTTCGCCCATGCT
>JBNLGO010000194.1:0-6029 GCA_050306095.1 Cyclobacteriaceae bacterium | reverse complement strand
AAGAATGTACCTTGGCTTCATTTTATTTATTAATTTTTCCAAGGGTATCAAAGGACTGCGTGATGCTATAGCTGCTGGGATCGCTGCACGTGATGGATTCCCTGCAAATGCAGATGACATTTTTATTACAGATGGAGCAATTAATTAGGTAATAGTAGAATTCATTTTACTTCGTGTGACTAATAAAAGGACACACTCTTAAGACTATAAAAACTGAAAAAAAACATATTGAAAAATTCAGTATTATTGGCACCACTAAAATAGTTTTCCCCGGTTGTTGTATTCTTTAATCTTAATATTGAGGGCCTTGAAATCCAATTTTCCTTTTGCCTCCTTTAAATGATCCAGTATTGCTAAACCTTTATTAATCTGGCTATCCACATTCTTTACTTTACCAACTATGTAAACCAGACTACGCTGTTTTCCTTTAGTCAGGGTAAAGAATAATTCTGCGCCTTGTTCATCTTGATCTAGCAGTACCGCGAAAGATTCCGGCATGGGTAAGCCATATTCTGAAGTATCCTTTTCAATTTTGATATTGAGCTGGTCTCCCTCTTTGGCACCGATTCTACTTCGTATTTGTTTATTGACCAAAATAAACCATCCATTTTTAGATGCCATTAGAGCGCTTTGGATTTTGACATTTTCACCTACCGTGCAAATAACTCTGCGATTTTCTCCATCCATATATTGCTCGGCTATTTCATTAGGGACGATAAAATGATACCGCCAAAGTTTGTTGTGAAAATCCTCAAGGATCGTTTGAAAGGTGTGCATGTTAATAGTAGGTTCGGTGAAATCTCGAATTTATAAAATTAAGTTGGAATGAATGAACAAGAAGAAAGGAACAGTGAAAAAGGAGTGAAGTTTCAGCGTCATAGCGAGGAAAACACCGAGCGATAGCGATGGGATAGATGCAGTAACCTGGTCAATTTGTGTGCGAAACATTCACTCTACCAAGTTTCTACTCCCTATCACCAGATTGCCACACTCCTCTGCGTTCCGTTCGCAATAACGGACGATGGGGAAAGGGGAATTGACTCCTAATACTTCAAACGGCAGAGATCTGTATCACATCAATTATGATGCAAAAGGTAATTATATTGGCTATATCAAGGATCCTAATAAAAATGGTAGCACAGAACAAATGGAAGTGACGTACAAAGATGGAAAAGCGGATTTTACCTTGTATAAAAGTATGTCTAAAAATGGTCACTACGTATTCTATCAAAATTCCAAATTCCAGTTTTATAGGGAAAATGGAGTAATTACCAGATTTGAGGTTTCCCATGACAGAGAAAAAGAGCCAAAGTTTGGTAAAGTGGCTTATTCAGGAGATATGGTGTTTGACGCCCAAGGAAATCTTACCAAGATCAAAGAAGGTATGCAGACCTTTACCTATAAATATGATAGCAATGGCAATGTTGTAGAACTGATCATCAGTAGCGATACCACACCGACACATTACACTTACAAATGGGAAAAAGCTTCCGGCAACGCTTCGCTATACTTTTTTGATGTAACAAAAAGAAACCGTAACTATTTCATCCATCCAACTTTGTATTAACATTTTAAAGATATAACGTGAAAGCGTCATTCTGGTTTGACTGGGATGGCACTTTTTTTAATGTAAATGAAAAACAAGTGGATGAGTAAATGTGGAGAAGGGGTGAAGTGGTACTGTATTGACCTGAGATAGGTTACTACAAAAAGAGTTGACTAATTGAAAAATCAAATTCAAAAATAAAAAAGCACCCCGCCTAATAACGAAGTGCTTTTTACTCAATTAACTTTAGCGAAAATGAGTTACCGTAGAACTATCTACTTTATAACTTTCTATACTTTCTAGCTTTCTTATATTTTCAGCTTATTCAAATAGTCAATTGCGCCTTTCAAATTATCAAAAGGGGTTTCAGTTCGCTCGTCTTCCACAAAGTAGTATTGTAACCCTGCCTTTTTCTTAGCGCCGAGTAATGCTTTAAAATTGATAGTCCCTGTTCCCACGGTAGTTTGGTCCAGGTTTTTATCAGCATCTTTGACATGGAATGAATGGAACCGGCCAGGATGTTTATCAATCAATGCCATTGGGTTTGCGCCTGCTTTTACCACCCAATATAGATCCAATTCAAAGCAAACTAGCTCAGGATCTGTGTTTTCAAGCATTACTTCCAGAGCATACTTATTGCCTACTTTTTCAAATTCAAAATCGTGATTATGGTATCCGAATTTGATACCTGCTTTTTTAAATTCCTCTCCGACTTCATTCAGGGTGTCGGCTACTTTCATGTAATCCTTTCTATCTGGCTCATTTAACCATGGAACGATCAGATATTCTAACCCGGCCTCTTGCGAAGATTTAATAACTATTTCAGCCTTGTCTTTAGAAAAATATGAAGCATGACTGGCGATCAGTTTCATGCCATTGTCTTCTACTATTTTTTTATATTCAGAAGGGGCCATGCCATACATTTTACCTTCCAAATCCAGATCATAACCTTCTATGTAGGAATAACCCATTTCACCAATTTTCTTCATCGATCCAGCAAAATCCTCTTTTAGAGCATCTCTAACTGAATAAACCTGTACACCCATTTTCTTATTTCCTTTAGGCGCTTTTCTGGCCAAATTTTCTAATTGACTGTTAGCTATGCTACTTAACGGAGTCACTATTGCACCAGCGGCCAGAATAGTTCCGGCTTTTAAAAAATCTCTTCTGTTATTCATTTGAATAAAGTTTAAGTTATCAGTATAAAACTTAAGGTGTTTCGAATTTAAATATGATAAAATTTGCTGACAAAAAATGGTAGAAATTGATAAATGGTAGATAGCAGCCTCACGAAATAAAAAAGGGTGAATGCTAGAAATACATTCACCCTTTACAACATACTTAACAATTTAATGTCTATTCCTCAACTACTAGTGGATCTGCACCAATAGTACCTTCTAGTTCGTTCAGATAATCACTGGATTTCACCTTTTTAAGGTTTTCTTTCGCTATTTCTAATCTGGAAGGAATATCTAGCCTGGAAGTAGCTTCTTTGAAATTTTTCTGATTGATGAAGTTTTCCAGGTATGCAACATTTTTCGTCCAAAGTTGAATATCCCGTTCTTGTTTGAGTCCTAGTCGTTTTTTATACCAATCACTTTTCAGCACTTCCTCTTTGTCAAACATTTTTCGGATATCCGGGTGATTTCGGTCTTTTCCTTCGTAATCACCATTGACCATAATGCTTACCAATGCTCTGAGTGGTGGACATAATAATTCATACGTTCCATCTCTCATAAATCCTTCTGCAACACGTTTTTGTGTAACTGAAAGGTTTTCGATCGAATCTGCAAAGGTATCGATATCTTGTGTTTCCGGTCGGAGCATTTCATCATTTAAAACAGCATCCGGGTTACTAAATATTCTTCCCAGGAAGTGATGAACAAATTTTATATTGATACGATATCCTAATAGGCTGGCCTCTACTTTTTTACCATTATGTTCAAAGTCTTCTACTTTATCCAGGTATTTATTTTCAATGAGGTATTTTGGATCCCGCTCTTTTACAGACATCCTACACCATATTTCAGGAATTAATAAACTGATATCATGATCAACACGGTATTTAGGGCCTATAAATCCGGCCGCCGATGAGAATCCTGGTGTATCAGTTAAAATAAAGGATAGAAATGCATTGTTAAGGTCTGAAGCAGGTAATAACGCATTGAACGGACCTTTTGTCAATGCACCTTCAGAACCAAAACCGGTAGTAGAAGGTGACTTACCTGTAACACTACAAATGAAATCAATAAATAATTCTGGTAATTCCTGGTAATGGATTGGGTTATACAATGCCAGCGGAGGCACGTTGTTTTCAGGTTCTGCTGGATTATTCCTTCTTCCAGGCAATACAGCATTTACCGGGTGATAAACAGGAGCACCATAAGGAATCTTCCTGAATAATTGTGTTCCTCTATCAGCGATAATTTTATCTTGTGGTTTTACAATATCTGGTCGAGTCTGAAGGTACCTTGGGTTTTTGGTAGGTACACCATTTACAAGCCTTGGTTCTGATGGAATGACCAGGTATTCAGGACTTTCATTGTCAAGGAATTCATTGATCATGTTTTTAACCGGTTCGGTATATTGATCAAAACCTATTGCATCTTCCTTGATTTCCCTTACCTGATTCCTTGTTAAAGGTTCAAAATTAGAAATGAAGGTGTTTGGACTAGATAGATCCTTTTCACCTTGTTTATCATACCCTTTAATAATACAATCATCAGGACGCTGAAATAATCGTGATTCACAATTCTTTAACATCTTAATACTTTGATTGGTGTAATCGGCATTTAGATGTTTGAATTTTTTTGTACTCAATACCACAGATGCAGAAATGTCATCTTCAAACTGAACCTTTTGAGCGGCATTGAAATCTTGTCTTACCTGAAAGATTCTCCAGGAATTATCCAGGTCATGACCGACTCTCAGGTAGTTTGCCAATAATTTACGTCCTTGAAATTTTAATTCATTACCTGGAGTGCCATTGATGATGTCCACAGAAAACTGGTTTCTCCAATCATCGGCCCATTTTTTATGAAAGTGTCTTTTAACTACATAAATAAGGTCTTTGATGCGCTGAGGAATAGAAGCTAACCATTCGTTATATTCATCAGAATATTCATCTGAAGGTGTGAAAAGTTTGATAACAGACCCTAGAGATCTTTTAGGGCTTAGTATGGGCCTGGTAGGGTTTGGGTTATCAAATTTTTCCTTAAATCGCTGAGAGAAATCCTTTTCCATGATTTTCTCAACTACATCAAAATCTTTTTGAATATCCGCTACAATCACCGAACCCTGGATCATTGCATCCTGTATGGACTTAGAGATTTCAGATTTTCCACCACCAGAGACCGTACAAGGTTTATGGCAAAGCGTTCCCTCTGCCAGGGTACCAATAAGATGCCATCTTGGTCCATCCAACTGTTTGGTCATCTCAATTTTGTATCCTGATGGGAGTACGTAATACCTGTTTGGCAACAGTTTAATTGTTTGCTCTTTTCCATCTTTTTCCCATTTCACACTTTGCTTTAACAAGTTAAAGTGCGCGTTTTCAGGAACATAAATGATATCATTATGATCTTTGTCGATGCCGTATCCTTCCGGTTTTACTACCATCATGTCTTTGTACATTTCGGCAATATCCTTAAAGGTCATATTATTCGTAGGGAGTCGATTGTCAAGGTGGAATTTTTCTCCTAGATCATAACTAGGGAAAGCAATCGCGCCACCTGCATGTTCTTCCTCTGCCAGACCAAAGAGATTGGCAGAATAACTGATTTGCGTTTTTACTTCCTTCTTACAGTAGCCATAATAATTATCAGCGATAATCGTAACGACTACACCCCGTTTGTCGCGCGCAGTAATTTTAAAAGCGCCACCATCGTTATATTTTTCATCCTCGTTTTTCCAACACATGCTGTCCCGTTTCTGCCGGTCAGTAGCATCATCAAAATGAGGTAGTCCAAGTTCTTTTTTAGTCAGGTTAATCAAGTGAGGCGCTAAAATCACACAACCTGTATGTCCGGTCCAACTTTCCGCCATCAATGCGGCATCATTTTCCGGTAAATGGGGATCACCTGCATTTCCAAAAATTGACTCTACAAAATCAAGGTTACTTACCAGGTTTCCAGGAGCAAAAAATCGAATTTCCATTGATTTTTCCTTCATTATTCCCGGTACCTCTGGAACCACAATTGGTCGAAGTAAAAGACTTACAAACAGTTCTGCTTTTTCTTCCTGATTAGCTGTAAAAGGCAATCTCATCAATTCTTTGGGAGGATTGAAAGCAGCCAACAATAACCTGGCAAAAGTAGTCTTAGGCACTGCTTTTTTATCATCAGCTATAGGTAAACCTCCTTCACATACATGGAAAACTCCCTTAGTGGTACGACGGTCTTCTTTTGGGTTGTGAAGAATACCTTGCTGGGTTCGATAAGATGACACGATATTCGTTTCATATTTATCTAATTCAGGAGGCATA
>JBNLGO010000193.1:0-6141 GCA_050306095.1 Cyclobacteriaceae bacterium | reverse complement strand
TGATATAAACAGGTAATTATTTTTGGCCTTTAAAATAACGAAAGCTGGTGAAACAATTAGTAGAAAGTGATGAAAGGTGATGGGATTAACACATCAATAAGTTTCTATATAGTAAAATCATGGAATTCACATACACTCAATGTGATTCATCTACCTTCAAAAAATAAAATCTCACACTAATGCAATAGCATTACCAACCTACCTGTCCACATGCCCTAAATCTCTGCCCGGCGACACCTTATCTCTTACCAATTGCTTGAGTTCTTTGATTTCAGGGAATCGTCCTGCTTCTTTTCGGGAGAAGAGCAGCTCATCATTTACATAGATATTGTATATACCACCGGTTCCCGGACGCATACGCATTTCATGTATTTCGTCGGGAAAGGTTTGTAACAGTTCTTGTGCCATCCAAAAGGCTCTAAGTGTCCAGCGGCACATGGTGCAGTATTCTATGGTGATGGTATTTTCCATAAGGTTTAATTATTGGTAAAATTACGGTAATAATAGGTTTGTCAACAACCTTCACTCCCGATTCTTCAAAATCCCATTTTACTTTATCTTTGTGCTTTTTAAAATAATCACCATTGGCATGACCAAAAAAGAAAAGGCTAAAGATATTGCCGATCTGCTTGAACAGCATTTTCCTGAAGTTCCGGTCCCCCTTCAGCACCAGGATGCTTACACCCTTTTAATTGCCGTCCTGCTTTCTGCCCAATGTACGGATGAACGCGTGAATAAAACCACCCCTTATCTATTCGAAAAAGCGGATAACCCTTTTGATATGGCCACACTACCTGTGGAGCAGATTAAGGATATTATTCGGCCTTGCGGATTGTCACCCAGAAAATCGCTAGCTATCTCAGATCTATCAAAAATTTTAATTGATAAATACAACGGCCAGGTACCCCAGACTTTCGAAGAGTTGGAGGCACTTCCCGGTGTGGGGCATAAAACTGCTTCGGTGGTGATGTCGCAGGCATTTGGTTATCCAGCTTTCCCTGTGGATACGCATATCCATCGATTAGCATATCGATGGGGGCTTTCTACGGGTAAAAATGTAGAGCAAACGGAAAAAGATTTAAAAAGACTTTTCCCAGAAGAAACCTGGAATAAGTTGCATCTGCAAATCATCTACTTCGGACGGAAATATTGTCCGGCAAGGGGACATGACCCAAACGTCTGCCCTATCTGTAGCAAACATGGAAGAAAAAGCCTTTTTAAATAAAAGTCAGATTTGGCAATAAATTTGACAACAGGTCATTGAAGTATTATTTATTTTTATAAAAATGACCGGTATGAATAAGATAATAGTTGTCTTGATGCTTTCTATGGTAGGGTTGGGTTTTACATCAAATCCTGACATTCCACCAATCAATCAAAAAATAATTACATACGTAAACACCGTCATAGGCAAACAGGTGGATCGAGGTGAATGCTGGGATTTTGCAGCTGCCGCTCTTCAGCATTCTGGCGCATACCTGGACAGGAGTACCCAAAAAAGCATCTATATTTTCGGAGATAAATTAAATCCCAAAAAAGACACCGTTTATCCTGGCGACATCATTCAGTTTGAAAATGTAGCCCTGGAATACAGCAAAGACAATATGCGCTACAAAGAAACCATGCCTCACCATACGGCCATTATTTATAAAGTTCTTGCCAATGGGCATTATGAACTTGCTCACCAAAACACAGCTTTCTCGGGGAAAAAAGTAGGCCTTAGTGAATTACGGCTTTCGGATGTCAAAAAAGGGGAGTTGATTTTTTACCGGCCGGTTAGTAGGTGAACGGGTTGAGAGTTACGGGAGAGGCGGGTTACGAGTTGCAACCCGTTCAAAAATCCACGTTCAGGCAATTAAAAACCTGACATCGGAATCCTTCTACTATTAACCCAAAACAAAAACCAACATTTTCCAAAATAATATTTTGATATTTCGTGTGAATGTTCGACTTTTGTCGTCCTAATATTTAAGACAAAGAAATTTTATATTGATGAATTTAATTAGCCTACTTCTCGTATCTGTCGTGGTCATCGTGGACAAAACACTGTGAGAGAGGTAAGCCTATAAAAAATATTTTAACGCATTCAGACCTTTCTCCCACCGAGAAAGGTTTTTTTTTGATTACTACTATGAGTGAACATTTAAACAAATACAGCGAAAAAATTACTCAAGACGAAAGTCTTCCTGCAGCGCAGGCAATGCTTTATGCCATTGGCATGAAAGAAAATGACTTGAAAAAAGCACAGGTAGGAATTGCCAGTACAGGCTACCAGGGCAATCCATGCAACATGCACTTAAATAACCTGGCTGACCGCATTAAAAAAGGTGTAGATGAAACCGGCCTGTACGGATTGATCTTTCATACTATTGGGGTAAGTGATGGTATTACTAATGGTACTGAGGGAATGAAATATTCACTTCCTTCCCGAGAAATAATTGCTGACTCCATAGAAACAGTTGTTAGTGCACAATTTTATGATGCGGTGATTTCCGTTGTTGGTTGTGCTAAAAACATGCCGGGCGCTATGATGGCTATGGGTCGACTAAACCGACCGGGCATCTTAGTTTATGGCGGTACGGTTAAGCCAGGAAAATGGAAAGGTCAAGACCTTAACATCGTTTCGGCTTTTGAAGCTTACGGTGAGAAATTACAAGGAAAAATATCTGACGAAGACTATAAAGGAATCATTCAAAACTCTATTCCTGGAGCTGGGGCATGTGGTGGGATGTACACCGCCAATACTATGGCATCGGCTATCGAATGTATGGGAATGAGCTTACCTTATTCCTCATCAAATCCTGCAGTGAGTGATGAAAAAGGATTGGAATGTGCGCAAATTGGTAATGCCATAAAAAACCTATTAGATAAAGATATTAAGCCAAGGGATATCATGACGAAGAAGGCATTTGAAAATGCTATTCGCTTGACCATGGCTTTAGGAGGTTCAACAAATGCTGTGCTTCACTTAATTGCAATGGCTAAAACCATCAATGTAGATTTAGGTATTAATGATTTCCAAAGAATCAGTGATGAAACTCCTTTTATTGCAGATTTAAAACCTAGCGGTAAATTCCTGATAGAAGATCTTCACAAGGTAGGTGGTATGCCAGGCGTAATGAAGTTCTTATTAAAAGAAGGATATCTTGATGGCAACTGCCTGACAGTAACTGGAAAAACCTTGGGTGAAAACCTGGAAGAAGCTGCTGATCTGGCAAAAGGCCAAACCATCATTCGACCTTTCACTGACCCAATCAAACCAGTAGGACATATTCAAATCCTTTTCGGAAATCTTGCCGAAGGTGGATCTGTGGCTAAAATCACTGGAAAAGAAGGGGAGACATTTACCGGACCTGCTCATGTATTTGAAGATGAGTTTGCGGCTATAGAAGGCATAGGCAAAAATGTGAAGAAGGGTGAAGTGATCGTTATCAGAAATTCTGGTCCGAAGGGTGCTCCTGGAATGCCAGAAATGCTAAAACCTACTGGCGCCGTAATGGGAGCTGGCTTAGGAAAAGATGTAGCATTGATTACCGATGGTAGATTCTCTGGTGGTTCGCATGGATTTGTAGTAGGACATATCACCCCTGAATCCAGCGAAGGAGGACTAATAGGATTGATTAAAAATGGAGATATCATTACGATCGATGCTGTAAACAACAGACTGGATGTTGATCTTAGTGCTGAAGAAATAGAAAAAAGAAAAAAAGACTGGGTGAAACCTGATAATGGCGTTACATCCGGCATATTGAAAAAATTCCAAGAAAGAGTAAAAACCGCATCCGAAGGATGTATAACCGAATAATTTAAACTTTTTAACACATGGCTACGCTGACTCAAAATTCGAAAGTGAAGGAAAAAATGGGCAAAAAGATTTCAGGATCTGAAGCAGTCATTCTTTCACTTCTAGAGGAGGGGGTAGATTCCATCTTTGGCTACCCGGGAGGGGCAATCATGCCCGTTTACGACTCCTTGTATCATTATCAGGATCAAATTGACCATTATCTTGTGCGTCATGAGCAAGGTGCTACACATGCTGCACAAGGATATGCAAGAGTCTCAGGAAAAGTCGGCGTCTGCTTTGCCACCAGTGGCCCCGGTGCTACTAATTTGATCACCGGAATTGCCGATGCGCAGATCGACTCTACCCCAATCGTTTGTATCACCGGTCAGGTACCTGCCCATTTATTGGGTACGGATGCTTTTCAGGAATCCGATGTATTGAGTATTTCTATGCCGGTAACTAAATGGAGCTTCCAGGTAACAACACCTGACGAAATCCCTTATGCCATTGCCCGTGCATTTTACATTGCAAAATCGGGAAGGCCGGGACCGGTATTAATTGATATTACTAAAAATGCGCAGTTTGGTGAGTTAGAGTTTAACTACGAAAAATGTGAAAAGATCCGTAGTTATCACCCTTATCCACCTATCGAAACTAAAAAAATTAGTGAAGCTGCTGAATTAATAAACAAGGCCAAAAAGCCATTTATTTTGGCAGGACATGGCGTGTTAATTTCTGAAGCACAGGGAGAGTTAAAAGAGTTTTCTGAGAAAACAGGGATTCCTGTTGCCAGCACGTTATTAGGCTTGTCGGCATTTCCTACAGACCATCCATTGAATGTGGGCTACTTAGGGATGCACGGTAATTATGGCCCGAATGTAAAAACCAATGAATGCGATGTTTTGATCGCCATCGGAATGCGGTTTGACGACCGTGTAACTGGTGATCCTGCTAAATATGCTACGAATGCGAAGGTTATTCATATAGAAATTGACCCGGCTGAGATTGATAAAATCATCAAAAGCGATGTGGCAATCAATGCCGATGCCAAGCAAGCATTACAGGAATTGATCAAAAATGTAAATGCCAATACCCATAAAGCATGGGTGGAGGAGTTTAAGGAATGTGATAAAATCGAATACGAAAAAGTCATTAAAAAAGACCTTTACCCTGTTGGAAAACAAATCCGAATGGGAGAAGTAATCCGATTAGTCAATGAAACGGCAAATGGAGAAGCAGTACTTGTAACTGACGTAGGTCAGCACCAGATGGTAGCATCTCGCTATTTCAAATTTAAATATGCGAATACCAATATCACTTCCGGAGGCCTAGGAACAATGGGTTTTGCTTTACCTGCGGCATTAGGTGCTAAAGTTGGTGAGCAAAATCGACAGGTAATAGCCGTAATAGGTGATGGTGGATTCCAGATGACGATCCAGGAGTTGGGTACAATTTTCCAATATAAGATTCCTGTTAAGATCATTGTTCTTAACAATAATTTCCTTGGTATGGTACGTCAATGGCAACAGTTATTCTTTGATAAACGATACTCATTTACTGAAATGACCAATCCTGATTTCATAAAAATCGCAGAGGGATACCATATTCAATGCAAAAGAGTATCAGAAAGAGAAAATTTAGAGGATGCTATCAAAGAAATGTATAATTTTGACGGCCCGTATTTCCTTGAGGTAAAGGTAGAAACTGAAGAAAACGTTTTTCCGATGGTTCCTTCAGGTGATTCAGTGTCAAATATTAGATTAAGCTAAAAGAAAACTACCATGGCAGATATATATCAGGACAAAACAGGCGAAGAAATTGAAAAGCAATTTACGCTTTCCGTATTGACAGAAGACCTCCCGGGATTATTAAATTCTGTGACGATCATCTTTACCCGAAGAAAGCTCAATATCGACATGATTAATGTTTCAGCTTCTGAGGTAAAAGGTGTAAGTAGATATACCATTGTATTGACTACTACAAGAAGTCAGGTAGAAAAAGTAGTGAAGCAAATCAGGAAACATGTGGATGTTCTTGGTGCTTTTGTTTACGAGGAAGATGAGATTCACTACCAGGAAATCGCATTGTATAAAGTACCCACCAATATTTTCTTTGAGGGTATGAAAGTAGAGAATATCGTTCGTGCAAATAATGCTCGGATTTTAGTAATAGAAAAAGATTATATAGTAATAGAAAAAACAGGACATAAAGACGAGACTACCAAGCTTTTTGAAACGCTCAAGCCATTTGGTGTCTTGGAGTTCGTCCGATCCGGTAGGGTATCTGTTACCAATTCAAGGAGAAAAACAGAACACTTTATTGAAGAATTAGAAAACTCAAAAACCCATTCATTAAAT
>JBNLGO010000192.1:0-6309 GCA_050306095.1 Cyclobacteriaceae bacterium | reverse complement strand
GTCGTGACTTGTTTATATAAGGCAAAAAGAAGGAGTTATATTTCAGAAGAGTAATTTGATCAATATTATCAAAGTTCATTTGAGCTGATGAATATGCTAGTTGCATTTAAAAATAAAATTAACTGATGAAGGCTATAAAAATATTAATACAAGGAAATAAAATTAAACCTAGGACAACCGACCTCCTACATCTGACTTCTGACTTCGGTCACCCGTCATCTAACTACCAACATTTCAACCATGAAAACAAGTAAAAAAATACTCATCATTTCAACCGGATTAATCATAGCGATTTTCATTACCGGTTTGATGTTTTTCCGTAGCCAGGTAAATTCCCTGATGACCAAGGCACAGTTGGAGTTGCCTTATTCCGTGGTGGAGGCAGGAAAATTTTACAACCTGGATTTTTCCTCCAATTGGATCGTGAATATACGTCAGGGAAGGGAGCATAAAGTGGAGATTGCTAAAAACGGTTCTTATAATCCGAATGTTGAGAATATACAAGGTACGTTATACTTTAAATTTGATAGCACAAATACTGAAAACAAAGAAGGGAATATGTTTGCGAGGATTGTTACTCCGGATGTTAAATCTATTCGTGCAACCGGCGAAACTCATATTGAAATAAAGAATTTTCAATCAGATTCTTTATCAGTGATGCTTGAAGGAAATGGAACATTTATCAGTAACAAAAACTCGATTGAACATTCGTATTACCGTACTTCTGGTAATGCAAATATTGAATTTGTAGATGATATTTAAAAAAATGAATTAATCTAAAATCAAATAACTAAGCCGGAGACAGCCAACTCCGGGAATATTAATTACAACCAAAATAAATTTGAAATGAAATATTTTCTAACAGGATTGCTATGCCTTGTTATTACCAGTCCATTATTTGCACAAGAGCAATTTACACTTAGTGGGTACATCAGGGACGCTAGTAATGGGGAAGCACTTATAGGGGCGACGGTATATATTGATGAAATATCAAACGGAACCATATCAAATGTATATGGATTCTATTCCATCACCTTACCGGTAGATACCTATCACGTAAATTTCCAATACCTTGGATTTACTGATGCCAAAGATCAGATTGATCTCCAAAGGGATATCCGTCTTGATATCGAATTAAATTTGGAAGAAACACAGATGCAGGAAATCGTCATAACAGATGAAGCCATCAATGCAAATGTGACCGATATGCAGATGAGTACAGCTAAAATGGATATTAAAACCATTGAAAAAATACCGGCTTTTGTTGGTGAAGTTGATATTATTAAAAGCATCCAAATGATGCCGGGAGTTAGCACTGTAGGAGAAGGGGCTTCCGGCTTTAATGTGAGAGGAGGTAGTGTTGGTCAAAACCTGGTATTGCTAGACGAAGCGCCGGTGTATCAGTCATCACACTTATTCGGTTTCTTTTCTGTGTTCAATCCCGATGCAGTAAAGGATGTGAAATTATACAAAGGAGGTGTGCCTGCTAAATATGGTGGAAGGCTTTCTTCAATTCTTGATATTCGGATGAAAGAAGGCAATAGTAAAAAGCTGGAAGTGAACGGCGGAGTGGGGACAGTATTTAGTCGGCTAGCAGTGGAAGGCCCGATCAAAAAAGAAAAGTCGTCCTTTATCATTGCCGGACGAAGATCTTATGTGGATGTATTGGCACGGCCGTTTACCGATGTATTGGATAATGGTGCTGGCCTGTATTTTTATGATCTGACAGCTAAAACAAATTTTAATATTAACGAAAAGAACCGCATTTATTTTTCTGGTTATTTTGGGAGGGATGTATTTAAGATTGATGAATACCAAGGGTTTGATTGGGGCAATAAAACCGCAACATTTCGATGGAATAACCTGATCAGTGACAAGCTGTTTTCTAATTACACCCTGTTTTACAGCAAATATGATTATGGATTTCAATTTGGAAAAAATGAAAATGATAATTTCAGCTGGAAATCACATATCAACACCTTTAATTTCAAACCCGAATATAGCTGGTTTATCAATGCCAAAAATGAATTGACTTTTGGGGGTGAGTTTATTCTCTATCGATTTGAGCCTGCTACTACCCAATCTGTGAGCAGCGGTATATCGACCAATTTTAAACTTGATGAGAGAAAAGCTTTTGAAGGGTCTGTTTATTTGGGTAATAATCAGCGATTAACTGATCAATTTTCTATACAATATGGCCTACGATATAGTAATTTCAATTACCTGGGTGGGAAGGTTTATCAATACGGTGACACCATTGTAGGTATGAAAAAACCATTAATTGGTATCACCGAAAAGGACGAATGGGAAATTATTCAATCGTATGGAAATTTTGAGCCAAGGTTGTCTTTCTTATACCAGTTAAATGAAAGCTCCTCTATTAAAGGAAGTTATAATCGAATGAATCAATATATTCATTTAATATCCAATACCACAGCTTCTACACCTATTGATGTATGGCAACCTTCCACCAACAACATTAAACCTCAAATTGGTGATCAGGTAGCTTTAGGATATTTTAAAAATATCCAGGGAAATCGGTATGAGTTTTCATCCGAAATTTACTACAAGTGGATGCAAAACCAGGTAGAATATGTGGATGGTGCCGAAATTTTTGGAAATGAATATTTGGAGTCTCATTTGTTGTCAGGTGATGGAAGAGCCTATGGATTAGAATTATTTGCAAGAAAAAATGAAGGAAGGTTAACAGGATGGCTGAGCTATACCTTAGGTAAATCAGAGTTGAAAGTAGATGGTATCAATTATGGGAAGGATAAAATTAACCGAAAAGGTAATTGGTATCCTACCAGATTTGACCAACGACATAATTTAAAAATTGCCGCCTTTTATGAATTGAGTCAAAAACTATCCCTGTCAGCGAATTTCACCTATATATCGGGTACGCCAGTTACCTACCCAACGGACAGAATAACCGTACAGGATTACGTCATTCCTTATATAGGGGATAGCAAGCGAAATAATGTCAGAATTCCTGATTATCACCGGTTAGATGTTGGCTTAACGATCAATAAGATTTTCCTTGGCAAAAAAGGAGGGAAGGCTTCAGATTATCTTGTCATCTCATTTTACAACCTATATGCAAGGGAAAATCCTTTCAGTATCTATTTTTCACAAGGAACAGATCGCCATTTAGGGGATGAGCCTACACCAACTTCTTCTACTCAATTATCCATCGTGGGTACTGTGATACCTGCTTTTTCCTACAACTTTAAATTTTAAGAGAATGTCTTCCAATAAAAATAAAACCAAGATGCGTGTAAAAGTTGAAATTGGTAGAGAGAATAGAACCAAGATGAAAAAGGTTTGGAATATTTGTCAGGTATTATCCCTAAATGCATTGTTGCTTTCAGTGATTTTTAGCTGTGAGAAAACTATTTATCCGGAATTAGATACTCCTGAGAATATCATAGTAGTAGATGCCTGGGTGAGTCAAAATATGGAGCGACAAATCATTAAAATTACCCGTTCACAACCCTATTTTGATAATTCAGCGCCTCAGAAAATTCCTGGTGCATTGGTAGAAATTGAAGATTTGGAAAATGGTGATATTTACTCCTTCCTGGAAGGTAATGAATATTATTATTGGGATCCTGCTACTGCTCCTTTTGGCGAGATAGGGCACAATTATCGTTTGGTGGTAACAGTGGATGGAGAAACTTTTGAAGCCTTTTCAAGATTAGGAAGAGTGCCACCCGTAGATTCCGTATCATTTACCTACAATGAGAAAGATATAATCTTTAATGAAGATTATTATACGGCAGAATTCATGGCTTCCGATCCCATGGGAATAGGGGATGCCTATTGGATTAAAACATGGAAAAATGGCAATTATTTAAATAAACCATCTGAATTGAATTTTGCATTTGATGCAGGCTTTTCAACAGGCCAATCCCTTGACGGACAAGCGTTTATTATACCCATTCGCAGGGACTTACTTAATCCCTATGATGAGAATCCTGAAAATAAAAGTGAATTTCTACCACCTTATGCAGTTGGGGATTCTGTCTATGTGGAAATTCATTCTATTGATCCACAGGCATTTGGGTTTTTATATGAGATCTATTTGAATACCAGTCGTCCGGGTGGATTTGCAGAATTATTTTCTTCGCCATTGGCAAATACCACCACCAATCTGGCAAGTACAGTAGAAAATTCCCCAACCAATATAGCTGGTTTTTTCAATGTGTCAGCGGTGAGCTCGGGTGGCAGAAAATTGACGCAGGAATTAGCTGATAAAGTAAAACAACAAAAAAATTAATGTTCAATCAAAAAATAAATCATCATGGAAAAAGTATCGAAAAAGTACTGTAATGGATCAGGAAGTTGCATTTATGGATTAGGTCTCATCGGATCAGCAGTGTTTTTTATCTCTCAAGCCACCGGTTTCTGGATGGGGGTTGTAGGCTTTTTAAAAGCAATTGTATGGCCGGCGTTTCTTGTTTTTGAAGCGTTTCAACATTTGTCCTAATATCAAAAATCGTCAGAACTTAACTTAATAAATATGAAAGCTGTAATATATGAAGAATATGGAGGGCCTGAGGTTTTTCAAGTAAGGGAAGTGGAAAGACCTAGTCCTAAAGAAAATGAAGTGCTCATCAAAGTTCATTGCACTTCCATCAATCCATTTGAATGGCATCACATGCGCGGCAAACCTTTATTTTCACGCCTGACTACCGGCTTATTTAAGCCAAAGTATTCCATTTTAGGTATGGATGTGGCAGGTATGGTTGAGGAAGTTGGAAGTGATGTGTCACAATTTAAGGTAGGAGATGCTGTGTTTGGTTATAGCGATTATGGCGGATTAGCAGAGTATGCTTGTATTAAGGAAGAAAAAACACTCCTAAAACCAGAAGCGCTTTCATTTGCAGAGGTGGCTGCTATTCCTATGGCTGGATTGACGGCATTGCAAAGCTTAAAAAATGTTGTGCAAACCCAACCTGGCCAAACTGTTCTTATTAATGGATCTTCAGGCGGGGTAGGGACATATGCTGTTCAGATAGCTAAATGTTTCGGAATGAAGGTAACGGGGGTATGCAGCACCAAAAATGTAGAATTGGTGAAAAGTCTGGGAGCGGATCAAGTTGTCGATTATACTAAAGAAAATATAATTGAACGAGGAGAGCAATTTGATATCGTCATTGATAATGTGGGGAACCTATCTATGAGTGATCTCAAAATGTTAGTAAAAGACGGTGGAACAGGAATAGTGATAGGTTTTACAACCTTAAAAAATGCCTTTCCAATGTTGGTAAAAGGAAAACCAGAAAAAGGTAAAATAGGGGTTATGAGGGCTAAGGCTTCCAAAGAGGATATGTTGTTTCTATTAAGTCTTATGAAAGAGGGGAAAGTGAAATCAGTACTTGACAGATACTTTCCTTTGGAGGATATTACTCCTGCCATGACCTACCTCGAAACTTTGCATGCACCTGGTAAGGTGTTAATTAACATCAACGGAAACCCAGTAGAGGATATGTATTTAGCTTCTAAAACAATGTAAATAATTGATGATATGATGACGAATATATTGTTGTTTAAAACAAGCCTCGAAAACAACCGAAAAGCAAAAGTTGTAAACCCTATTCTTCAAAAGTACCCTTTCATTATAGATTGGTCAGTGGACGTGGAAGACATTGACCATGTACTTAGAATTGAAACAGTTGGAGATCTTTCAGAAAGAGAAGTGATTCGGTTGATGAATGGATATGGAATCTTTTGTGAGCCTTTGGTGGATTAAAATTAGCTGTATTGTCAATGGTTAATCGCCTACGTTTTCAATGGGGGTGAGCGACTAATACAATTGCATTATCAAAAATTGATTTCCTGATTTTTTTTGGAATTGGGGATGGAAAAGCGTTGCCAATGGTTGTAAACCTTGGCAATCGCTGAAATAGGGATTAGGAAATAAAACTTTATGTTGATTTAAACCGAAAAATTCGGATTATCAAACCGTTATCATCATTATTCACATCTTTGTAGTAAATAATCTGGATTAATTATTCAAATTGAAAACTATAAAATACTTAAGTCCTCATCTATTTTTTAAATTCCAATAAATCACTAGGTTGGCAATCCAGAACTTCACAAATCGCATCTAACGTCGAAAAACGAACTGCCTTAGCTTTGTTGTTTTTTAAAATAGATAAATTCGCCAAAGAAATACCTACTTTTTCAGAAAGCTCAGATAATGAAATCTTTCTTTTGGCCATCATGACATCTAAGTTTACTATAATCGCCATGTCTATACCGTTAATTTATTTTCTTCTAATAGCTTGTTCCCTTCCTTAAAAA
>JBNLGO010000191.1:0-6333 GCA_050306095.1 Cyclobacteriaceae bacterium | reverse complement strand
ACAAACCAATGGTTCAAATCCCATCATTTTGACATGCCTCCATAGATTGAGTGTTACTCCGGGTTGATCACCATCACCAAGTGTATATTTAACATTGTGTATTTTGGCCTGATCTTTCAAATAGGGTCCTAATGTAGCTTCTAATTCAGCATTAAAAGAAACCACATGTTTTCCTTTTTTAAAGGACTTAATAATAGTTTCTAAACCAAATGAAATGTTCCCAGTCATTTCGACGATTACATCTAACTGATCAGACTCAATTAATAAATCAATGTCTGAAGTCAATACCGGTACTTTTCTTTCTAATCCTTCGACAAATGAATTTTGGTTTTCAGCAATAATATATTGCTTACTGTTAGAACTTTCGCAAGCGCTTTTAGCTTTGTCTAAAGATCTGTTATATATACCCAGTACGATCATTCCGGGAGTATAATTTTGAATTTGGTTAAGCAGGCCTTTGGCCATTTCTCCCATTCCAACAATTCCAACTTTAATTGGATTGTTTTGCTTCTCCCGGTTTTTTAAGTGCTGATCAATTATGTACATATTAAATATTTAAAAAGGTGAGTTAAATTCTTGTAGCGTAATAAGGCTTTTATCTTTTTCCGATAAAATAGGATTCATATCTGGCCACTTTATGTTACACGAGTCCCATCTTATACCTGTGTCATTATCTGCAGCGTAAACTGTTGTTGTCTTATTTAGGAATATGGTATCGTCTTCCAATGTATAAAACCCATGTGCGAGACCTTTTGGGATATAAATTAGCGTCGGGTCATCTTCAGATAATTCAAAGGCAAGATGTTTTTTATAATATGGAGAATCCTTTCTAAGATCTACCACTACATCCCAAATAGCTCCCTTCAAGCAAGTAATACACTTAACATGATCATGAGGGGGTGTTTGAAAGTGTAAGCCTCTTAATACCCCCTTTTTTGAAGTTGAAAAATATTCCTCTTTAAAATTTGTCTCAAGTTCCAGGGAATGAAAAGTTTCATCATGAAACAGTTTGGTTAATCCCCCTCTATCATCCCCAAATGTTTTTAATTTGAGAATGTAGCACCCTGGAATTTCGGTATTATATTTTTCAATTTTCATGAATTAAAGAGCGTATCTTAAATCAAACAATGGCTTTTTAGAAATGCTTTCTTTGTTATCCTTAAATTCATCCCATGCTGTGGTCAATACCAGTGCATCGGAATCTGCAATCAAGGAATCTAAATTATCGATGTATTTAACTGGAAGTTCAGGATAATACTTTTTAAACTCAGCAATTGCTACTGGATCATATGCAATGATGTTTTTATAACCTTTTTCTATCAGAAGATCAATTACATCCTTAGAAGGGGTATATCGAACATCATCAGAATTAGGCTTAAATGATAGTCCTAATATTCCAATCACTTCGTCAGTAGAAGTGTTTTTAGCAATATCCTCAACTAACAATGGTTTTATGCGTTCGTTAATTTCAATATTTGAATTTAATATATTAGGTACAAATCCATTTTCTTCTGAAATACTTGCTAAGGCTGAAGTATCTTTTGGTAAGCAATACCCACCATATCCGCATCCAGGATACACATATTTAGACATTGATGCAGGACTACCAAACCATCTTTTATCTTCATGTAGAATTTTAAATGCTTTAGCCACATCGATATCTCCAATGCTTTTAGCTACCATTGACATTTCATTAGAATAACTAATTAATGTAGATAGAAGTGTATTAGAAAGATATTTAATAAACTCTGCTGAATTATAGGAAACATAATGAATTGGGGCATTGAAAGGTTTGTATATTTTATCTAAAATACCTTTCGACTCATCATCTTTTACACCAATTACTACTCTATCTGGTTCGATAAAATCCTCCCAGCAATATCCTTCACGAAGGAATTCAGGATTTGAAGCAAATCCTATTTTTCTATTAGGAAGCTGAGAAAGTTTTTCGTTTACATAAGGAATTACCTTGTTTGATACAGTGGAAGGTGGAACAGTCGATTTAGTAATGATTACCTGGAATTTATCAGTAGGAACATCAAGTATTTGATCTATTGCACCATATACATATTTTAAATCTGCGCTTCCATCCTCTTTGCCTGGAGTACCCACACAAATAAAGATAGCCTCACTTTCTTTTATCGCAGTTTCAAAATCTACATCAAGGAAGAAAGTTTTTCCATATGTTTCAGTAATCACATCTTTAAGATGTGGCTCATGAAAGGGAATTGTTAAATTTTTTAGTTGATTTAAACGCTCCTCATTTATATCAAAACCGTATGTTTTAAATCCCTTTTTTGCGAATCCAAGTCCGGTAGTCAGACCGACAAATCCTAAACCTAAAACAGTAATCATAATAATTTTCCTTTATTTATATTTAAAAATCTTAAGAATCTATTGACACCCTCTTCTACATAAATTTTAGGATCGTAGTTAAGAGTGGATTTTGCTTTGCTTATATCAGGACATCTTCTGTTTGGGTTGTCCGTCATGTATTCCTTGTCATCCGAAGTTTGAAATATTGCTTGACCTTTATAGTCAAATACCTTCTTTGCTTCAGAGATATATAATTCTGCAAATTCTTTTACTGATATTTCCGGCTTGTCAATACCAATATTGAAAGCTTCCAATTTGCCATATAAAAGCACTTTTAAGTAGCCAGTAATTGAATCAGCTATGTAACAAAATGTTCTGGTAGGTTTTCCATCCGAAAACATGATCAGATCTTTTCCCTCCATTATACATTTAGCAAAATCAGCCGGAAGCCTTTTATCATTTATATTCATGCCGGGACCATAATTATTAAAAGGTCTTGCAATGCTTATTGGCATGTCAAATTTCTGATTGAAAATGTAGCATACTGTCTCTCCAAATCTTTTAGCTTCATCATAGCATGCTCTTGGCCCCATGGTTTCAACATTACCTCTATATGTTTCCTTAGTAGGGATGAATTCCGGAAATGGGTCGCCATATATTTCACTACTTGAAAAGAAAAGAAAACCTTTAATAGACTTCTCTTTATAATAATCAAGCAGTCTCCTTAAGCCAGTAATATTTGCATCAATGGTTTCTACAGGATAAATTCTGTAAAAAGTAGGAGAGGCGATAGAAGCTCCGTGAATAATTAAATCAGCTTCTTCGGCACCTGCAATAGAGCTAACATCATCAGTGATTACATTGAATTCATGTAGCTCAACTTTATCATTACTATTTACCAGTTCGTCTAGCCAATCCTTAGTACCTGTCAAAAAGTTTTCTAAGGCTATTATTTTTTTAATCTTAAGTTCATCTGCATATCTGGATAAGAAATGCATGAAGTAGTACCCTAAAAATCCCCCGCAACCGGTTATTAGCACAGTTGAATTTTCGAATTTTTTCTTTTCAGTTTCTGAAAGACCTTTTAAAATGTATTCAAGATCTTCCTTAAGTATAATGTTTTCTTTCACAGTAATAATTTTATTCGTGATTAGTGTTTACCAGATTTTCCAGGGAGCTTGGTCAGATGTCCACATTTCGTCCAATACATTTTTATCTCTTAAAGTATCCATAGGTTGCCAAAATCCTATGTGTTTAAAAGCAGAAAGTTTTCCACTATTGGCTAGATTTTCCAAAGGTTCTCTTTCCCATATAGTTTTATCATCTTTAATATGATCTAAGGCTTCTGGTTCTACAACAAAAAAACCACCATTGATCCAAGCATTTTCATGACCATCGCCTTTTGGTTTTTCCCTGAAGCTTGAAATTGTATTATCGTTAGAACCAAGGCTAAATGCACCAAACCTTCCAGGCTGTTGGACAGCCGTCAAGGTAACTGTTGCCTTAGTGCTTTTATGAAACTCGATTGATTTAGTAATATCAACATCACTAACTCCATCTCCGTAGGTAAGGCAAAATGGTTCATTGCCAATATAATCTTTAACTCTTTTTATACGGCCACCTGTCATAGTCCCTTCTCCCGTATCAACGAGCGTTACTTTCCATTTTTCAGCATTTTTTCTATGGACTTCCATTTTATTATGCTCCATATCAAATGTTACATCTGATTGGTGGAGGAAATAGTTAGAGAAGTATTCTTTGATGACATACCCCTTATATCCACAGCAAATGATGAATTCATTAATGCCGTGACTCGAATAAATTTTCATGATATGCCAGAGAATTGGTTTTCCACCAACCTCAACCATTGGCTTTGGTCTGACACCACTTTCTTCGCTAATTCTTGTACCGTAACCTCCTGCTAGGATGACTGCTTTCATAGTTGTTGATATTAGAAAAGTTCAAAAATATATTTGAATGGTGCAAAAATAGTAAATTTTTACTATTTCGCAATTTTATTCCGTTTTATAATAATAAAATCTTTAAGATTATAATAAATATACATTGGAACGACTTTAAAATATTTTTTCAGCTGCCTTTTTGGTTCAGCAAAAACCCTATATAGCCATTCAAAACCACTCCTTTGAATTGTTTTAGGCGCTTGCTTAATGTTTCCAGTATGAAAGTCAAATGCTGCGCCTACCGTTACGAAAAAATGGACATTAGTATATTTAGCTAATCTTTGTGCATATCTCTCTTGTTTAGGTGAACTTATTCCCACCCAAACTATATCTGTATTTTTAGTATTTATATCTTCAGCAATTTCTTTAATCTCTTCTTCTGTAAGCTCTCTAAAAGGAGGACAATGGGTACCAACAACATTTTGATTGTTGAATTTGTTCTTGCAAGCCTCTTGTAATTTCTCGGCAATTCCTTCTCTACCGCCAGTGAAATAATGGTTAATGTTTTTATTCGCTGATTCGTTTAAAACATATTCGAAAAAATCAGGTCCGTAACATCTGTCAATGTGTTTTGCACCTTTCATTTTGCCTATCCAAACACCTGGCATACCATCACACAAGTTAATAAATGTATTCGATAGGATTTTTTTAAAAGAGGGGTCTTTTTTGGAACTAACAAGAACATTTGCATCAGCAGCACTTACACAATAATTCATTTTAACACCACTATTGATTTGGCTTAAAAAGATCTTGAAAGCATCAGGAATTGTCCCATCAAATAAATTAATTCCTATTACAGGGACTGTTGGAATTTCTTCCTTGCTTTTGGGTGGTGCTATATCAATACGCTGCTTCATCTCCAGTAAACATTTTCCAACCAGTCATTATTATGATTTTTATATCAAGGGTTAATGACCAGTTTTCAATATACCAGGCATCATATTCCACCCTTTTTTCCATTAATCTAATATCTTTTGTTTCCCCTCTAAAACCATTCACTTGGGCATACCCTGTTATACCCGGCGTAATGAAATGACGGAAATTGTATTTGTCAATTTCTTTAGAGTAGTACTCTAATTGACTGATCATATTCGGCCTTGGTCCAACGATAGACATATCACCTTTTAGTGCATTGATAAATTGTGGTAATTCATCCAAGCTGGTTTTTCTTAAAAATGCGCCAATTTTGGTAATTCTGGGATCGTTCTTAGTGGCTTGTTTTTCTATCACCATATCAGAACGCATCGTTCTGAATTTGTAACATTCAAATAATTTATTCCCTTTACCAGGTCGCATTTGTTTAAATAATACTGGCCCTTTTGATTCCATTTTGATAAGTAACGCAATGATCGGAAATACAAAAGGGACTAAAAACATCAACACAAATAATGAAAATGCTATATCGAAGGCTCGTTTAATTTTTTGATTGAAAAATCCACCTAGTGGCGCTTGGGTATAGTTAATTACTGGAACAGTATTGTAAAAATCAATTTCTACTTTTGATTTTTGTAGTCCTCTGAAATCAGGTATGAATTTCAGGTATTTGAAATTCTTGTCTACATAATTGGTCAAAGTGGAAATCAGATTGACATTTGTCAAATCTTTTGCATAATACAGTTCGTTTATGTCCTTCTCATCGCAAACTTTTTGAATATCAGCAATGTTCCCCAGTTTTTTTTCTTTTGGGAGGTGGTTAGAATGTATGTCATCAAAATAACCTATAAACTTATATCCTGACTTTTCATTTTTGAAATAGTTATAAAGCTCTTTTCCCGCAAGAGTGTCTCCGATTATCGCACATTGTTTTGCATTTACACCAGATTTATAATATTGTTTTGTGATTAAAAAGTAGATCACTCTCAAAATAAATATACTTGCAATACTAAATATGTAAGTATAGGTAAGTACCAGTCTTGAATAATCGTATTCTTTAAATGCGACAAAGCTTAGAGAAATTAAAAAGAGATGTAGTAAAAATGTACCGAGTAGTTTTAAAGTGCTATGCCTTATTTGTGTAACCTTACTAAAGAGGTATACATTATTGTATAAGGAGGAG
>JBNLGO010000190.1:0-6378 GCA_050306095.1 Cyclobacteriaceae bacterium | reverse complement strand
ATCAAAAGTCTCGAGTTTTTTTAGTTCTCATCATGTTTTTGTGGTAGTTTCTCAGACACATCCACAAAATGTTCGGTGAATTATCATTTTCACTCTACTTGACCATCAAGGGTATACAAAAAGTATAAAATTCCGACATCTACTAAACACCAAATGAATGGAGAGGTTCAGCAATAATAAATGGACAATGTAAACCTGTTTATTTAGCTGACCTCCTTTTCTATATTTATTGTTCATTTTTGATGGAGATTCTGTTAAATAGCTGGGAAAAATCAACTTATCCTCATGGTGCAATAGCCAGAAAAAATATAACCATTTATAAATGTTCCTCCCTTAATTTTTGATCAAGTTCAGCAATCAACAGCTCTCTTTCCTCTTTCGCTTTCATAAGAAAATTTTGACTGGCTGCCGTATCCTTATCAAACTGACCGCTCCAAAGGATCATTTCAACCATCATGGGTAAAAGGGATATCCCTTTTTCAGTAAGGCTATATCTTATTCTTGATTTTTTCACTTTATCCTTACCCTTTGAGATCATTCCTAACGCCTCCAGGCTTTTTAGTCGGTCACCCAAAACACTGGTGGATACTTTTTCATCCGACTCAAAAAACTCATTGTAATGACGTTTCCCATTAAACATCAGATCTCTGATAACCAGCAGAGACCACTTGTCACCAAAGTGTTCCAATGCATAGTTAACAGGGCAATGTGATTTCAAATTCATGCTCCAAATATAATTATTTCAAATTTAACTTGTAAAAACAGAGTTAATTTATTTAACTTTGAATATGCAAGTTAAAAACTTGAGAATAACCTGGTAGCCCATGCTAAGGAACTTTATACATCCAGGAAAAGTGGAATAGAAAAACAGTTTAAAATATAATATCAAAAATATGACCCAATTACATAATGAAATCATCATAGACGCTCCCATCGAAAAAATATGGGATGCACTTTCTAATATTGAAGAATTGGATAAATACGATCCAACAGTCAAAAAATCAATGGCTTTATCCACCTCCAAATCCGGTATAGGTGCAACTCGCAAAGTGGATATGAAGGATGGGAAAAACTGGTTTGAAGAAAAATGTACAGCCTGGGTGCCAAATGAAGCATTGACGTACGAACTAACCGCTTGTTCATTTCCTGTCCATAACCTGAAGCACGCCTATAGTTTTGAGCAGGTGAAAACTGGAATAAAGGTAAAACAGGTTATGACCTATCAGATGAAATATGGATGGCTGGGTAAAATAATGGATGCGCTGATGGTAAAGGCACAGTCTGATCAAGGTATTAAGAAATTTATGGCCGGATTAAAGTCTTTTAGCGAACAGAACATCATGGCTACATCAAATTTTGGAGATGATGCATGAGATTGAAAGACAAGTAAGAAAAGGCTTTAAAGCTTGAAAATGATATATCGTAGTTAAAATTAAACCATCATGCTTGAACCAAATTTCACCAATATTCTTTGGTTAAACTATTTCAACATAGGGATCTATGTCAGGCAAACCGATTGGTTCATTCTCTACAAAATGGCTTCCTTCAATAGGTGCTTGGCATTGTTCGCCAGTCATTTTATCAATACAGTACTTTGCAAAGGCATATTTATTACTTATCAAAATCTTATAACATTCTGAAGTCTCATTAATTGTATGAATAAAGCCACCCCGAGGTAATTTTAATTTTCTTAAATATGTTCGCAACAATTCGGAAGGCTCTTTCAAGGGTGCCAATTGCTGGAGATTTCTCCCAAAATCAAAAGGCATCACGATGTTTTCGGTAATATCGACCTTTAAGTCAAATACAAAATCAGATTCCTGACTCCCCAATGGAATAAACTTTATGACTCTATGGAACTCAACTAAAACATGTTTTGAATTTTTTAACACCTTTATGTCAAACAGATTCGCATTCCAATTCAAGGAAGGGTATTTTTCCACTACGATGCTATTTGCCGTTTCAATTGCTTCTTTTTTATCCAATTTTGTTAATCCTGAAGGATTCTTTATTAATGAATTGATTTAGCGATGCTCATTTTATCATCTATGGATAACTAAAGCAAATTATTGCATTTTGTATATTAAGTGCAATAGTTTTTTTCCACCTTTCCTCACCAAAAAAAATAGTTAGGGTTTAAAAATTCAGATTATTGAAGGGAATCATAAATGGTCAGACCTTAGTGAAAAGGTATTTATTACTTTCAAAAGGTATTATCAAAAATTGAAACCTTGGCATAAACTCTTGAGTAAGAAATTGAATGTTTCATGTAATAGTCGATAATGATAGGTGATACCATAATTAGTCCTCTTCGTTTCTTTAGCTAATCTTACTAATTAAATTTAAAAATGAAGCCGATTGACCAACTCATAGCACATTTTAGAAAAAGCGTCCCACTTACAGAAGCAGATGTCCGGATTGTCAGTGATTCCTTTGAGCTGGTAGAACTCAACAGGAAACAAATTCTATTGTATGCGGGAGATTATTCTAATCATATGAGATTTATTGCTGAAGGCTGCCTCAGAAGCTATTTTATGGATAAGGAAGCCAAGGAGCATATCATTCAATTTGGAATAGAAGGTTGGTGGGTCAATGATTTATACAGTTATCTTACAGACACGCCAGCAAAGCAATTTATCCAGGCAATAGAACCAAGCAAAGTACTACAAATACATAAGCAAAGGCTAGAAAAATTGTATGATCAGGTACCAGCGATTGAACGCTTTTTCAGGGTTAAAATTCAAAAAGCCTATGTGGCTTTACAGGAGCGCACTATTGACGCCATGAGTAAAAATGCGGAAGACCGGTATTTGGATTTTCGTGCAAAATACAGGGACATAGAACAACGTGTCCCCCAGTACATGATTGCATCCTACCTGGGCATCACACCGGAATTTCTGAGTGCTCTGAGAAAAAAACCGATTGAAAACCTTTCTTAAGGTACCTTAAGATTTATCCAAATCGGTGTCTCTAGGTTTGTACTATCAATTTTAAACAATAGTACAAATGAAAAAGATTTTAGCATTTACAGGAAGTAGTAATTTAGATTCGATTAATGAAAAATTGATCCAGGCGATCATCAGGAATTTTCCCGATCGGGGGATTGAATTTATCGACCTGAAAGCGTATAATGCCCCCATTTTCAGTAGGGATAAAGAGCGAGTGGGGATTCCCGAACCGATTAAAGCACTATTTCATTTATTTACGGAAGCGGATGCCTTTATTATCGCCTCGCCAGAATACAATGGTCTTCTCTCCGGTCTGTTAAAAAACACCATCGATTGGCTTTCTCGAATTGATCAAAAGTTTTTTGGATCCAAGCCAGTTCTATTATTAAGTACTTCACCCGGATCGGCAGGAGGAAGCACGCACCTTCAGATTTTGGAAAAGCTTTTGCCCAGGTGGGGAGGTATATTGGCAGGACGCTATTCCCTCAATAATTTTGATCAAAACTATGACGAAAGTTCTCAGTCTATTACAGATAGAGGCCAATGGGTTGAACTGGAAAATGCCATGGCTGCTTTGATACAAGAGCCCATGCGTTCACGAAAGAGTGATATTGAAGTTTTGGAGCATTACTTTGGCTCGTTCAAAAATGGAGACATGGAAGCGGTGCTCAACTCTTTTCACGATGAATGCTATATCGTGAGTGTAAAAGAAGAAGAACGCCCAAAAGAACAGCTGCATGGAATATACCGAACCAAAGAGGAGGCCAGGCAATTTCTCAGCAATATTGGCGCCTTGTTCAATCCAAAAGACTTTTCGATAGAGCGTATCCGAGCTATTGGCGAAGGTGAAGTAATGGCCAATGGCACATTTTCACATGAAGTGAAAGCAACCGGAAAGCTGTTTAACAGTAACTGGGTGCAATTGTGTGTGATCAAGGATGAAAAAATAAAAGAATATAGATTTTATGAAGACTCAGCCGCATTCATAACCGCTTCAGCAGTATGATTAGCCACCATAAAATTGACAATGCTTCTCGATCACGATAGAAAGCATTAGACCGGAAATGGAAATCCAAACTCCCAAAAATGAAGTATCTTTAGCCTCTATTGCGCAGACATTAATGCCTCTCTTACTTGCAAGAGGGATTGTTACCGAGTCGGAATTGATGAACGGAAAATTATTTGAAGCGCTCGAATCAGAAAAGAGAGCATCTGAATGCCTCTTGATAAAAGAAATGATATTTTTTGTATCAGCCAGGAAAAAGTGATGGAAAGAAGTTACGATAAAGTCCTATTTAGGGCGTAACACTTTTATCTATCTCAGAAAAAACTAAACCAAAATTATAACCTATGAAATGGTACGACATATTTTCAAAAATATATGATTCCTCCCTGGAAAAATTATACTTTGAAAGTAGGAAGAAGGCTATTGAACTAATGGATTTAAAATCCGGACAAGCAGTATTGGATGTAGCTTGTGGAACCGGAGCAAACTTTAAACATATCATTGCCAAAAAGCTTGATTTAGAGATTTATGGAACAGACTTTTCGGAAGGTATGCTTAATAAAGGCAAATCTCTTATTGAAAAGAATCATTGGAAAAACATCATGTTGTTTCAGTCAGACGCCAGAATGCTGACACCCGATTATATTAAAAGCCAATTAAACAAAGACATAAGTTTTGACAGGGTACTTTGCGTTTTAGGACTTTCTGTTGTGCCAGAATGGGAGCTGGTACTGGATAACATGCTTCAACTATTAAAAGAAAATGGGAAGATCGTGATTGTAGATGTGTATGCAGAAAAAAGGACCTTCAATACATGGTTAGTAGAAAAGTTTGCTCAAGCAGATTTAGATCGTAAAATCTGGCAAACACTTGAAAAAAAGACGAACAATTTTAATCAGGAATATCTACCTGTAAAAGAAAGTAAAGTCGGGGGAAAACTATTTGTGGCTTCCGGAGTGAAAAAATAACTAACCCATCTCCCAATCAGAGCACCTTCATTTGTATCGGGTGTCAGGGATTTATAGTCATGGCGATTATCATTAAAATCATGTCTGATCTTTTATTTATCGCATAAAGGCCTATTCCTTTCACTTGGGTAAAAATAGCAAGTTGTAGTAGATGGTGAATGTTAGGATTATCCATTGTTAATGTTAGAATGATTTTGTTTTTTAGTAGCTTTTGAGCCTGCACTAACCACAATAAGAAATAATGAATACCCATCTCAAACTATACCTCATTTTTTCATTAATGGGCATTGGGAAATTATTTGCTCAGACTGCTTCCACTGATATAACAGTTGGCAAAGCTTATGAATTACGATCAGATTATTTAGAAAATACGAGCCTTCATATACAAGTCTCAACGCCAATAAATTATAATAATTCTGAGGATTCATATCCTGTGCTTTATATTCTTGATGGACAATGGTTCTTTCTTCATGCATTAAGTGTTCGGGCTGATTTGACTCAGCGAAATGGGCCAAAGCACACCCCGGATATTATAATTGTTGGGATCACTACGGATAATGACAGCAGATGGAATTGGGGGAGAGAAAATGCTCATTTATTCTTGAGAACTATTGAATCGAACATCATTACATTTATTGACAAAAATTATAGGACGAGCAATGAACGCATCTTATTTGGCTGGGAATCTAATGGTGGATTTGTGATTCAAACTTTGTCACAAAAGCCCGAATTGTTTGCTGCCTATATAGCTGCAAGTCCAACTCCGCTATATGGTGAATATTTTAAAAACCTTGAAAATGAATATTTATCCTTAAAAACGTTCTTGAAAGAAAATAAGGAACTAAATACTTTCCTATTCATGGGAGAAGGTGAATTAGACTATCCTGTATTTTATGGTACCAAATCTTTTACAAAGCTCTTAAATGAGGAAGCTCCCAAAGGTCTAAATTGGCATCATCAAGTTATGAAAGAGTCAACCCACGAAATGTGTGCCTACCGAACCATTCTTGACGGACTCAAAGAATATTACAAGTTCTATCATTACTTAACCTTCAACAGCAAAGCCGAATTTGAACAACTCGGTGGCTTAAACTACGTCGAAACATTTTATGAGAATAGAAAAGCCAAATTGAACATTGACGATGATAATGAATCCAAACATGCTACCCGAAGAAACCTGACATTTGTGGCAATTTCTGAAAATGATTATCAATGGTTTGATTCATTATTCACAGCATTCGAGAAGGATGATTTTTTGGAAAAATCCTATGCGCCGCATTTAATGAACTATGCTCAATTTTACCTACAGCATAATAATCCGGAACGAGCAAAAAAAATACTGACATTCACCCTCGATAAATACCCGGATAATGCACAGGTAATCAACGCATTTGGAGACTTCTATGCCGTAAGTGGAGATGTTAGTACCGCTAAAAAGTACTATGAAAATGCTATT
>JBNLGO010000189.1:0-6459 GCA_050306095.1 Cyclobacteriaceae bacterium | reverse complement strand
GATAATAAAGGACAGTGGGTTCTAGAGCCAGGAGCATTCACGATTTTTGTGGGAAGCGCTTCAAATGATCTAAGACTAGAGGAGACTATTGAATTGTAAGAATTAATCTTTGTAATAGATGTTAAACCTGACAGGCTTTTGAAATCTGTCAGGTTTTTTTGTATTGGTCAGGTAAGAGAAAGGCAAAATAAAAAAGACTACCCTGGGAAGGCAGCCTTTTTTGTAACGGGAATTATTGAGGGAGTTGACTGGTAATTGTTATAGTTAGCTGTTATGTTTTTTATTTTTTTGCAATTACTAGGTACTTTGAAGATGCCCAGAATTTATCAGGATCTAAGATCACTAGTTTGTCAACTTGCTTTTCCTCTTCGTTAACTACAATTTCATAGGAGTCTTGTGGATGACTTGTCACCAATTCTACTTTTTTGCTGTTAAGAGGGATGGTATTCACTTTTCTGATATCAACTAATGTGAAGTCATTTTTATTGAAAGATGGGCTTAATTGTTCCACTTTACCAATTCCAATGAAACCACCTTCTTTTGTAATGATCGCTTTTTCTTCTAGTTCAGTTGAGGTACCTGTTGTGTAATATGCTGCATGTAATTCCTCATCCATCTCGGTAATCATACCGTCTTTTTCAGCAATTAGCTCTTCTTTGGTTGTGTTCTCAGTTGAAAGGGAGTCAACTTTTACGTTCAATGTTTCATTCTGAGCAGTCAATTCAGTCACTTGAACAGTTAAGTTTTGAATGTCTGTTTCTTGCGTGTTTACTTTTTCTTCAAGCTGAGCAACTAATTTTTTGAATTTGCCAGTTTGGTAGTAAGAACTTTGAAGTTTCTTGTTAAGTTCTTCCAGCTTAGTTTTGTTTTCAAGCATTAAAGAATTGATTGCTTTCAAATCTTCAACCATTTGCTTTTTAGCTTCCAGGTTATCAGTAGGGTTTGACTCCTGCTCAAGAGAAATCATGTTTTCTCTTTCTTTAATTTCACTGATGTTGCTTTCAATGTCTGAAACAAGTGTGAAATATTCAGTAAGCTCGGTATCTCTGCTTCCTAGTTCAGTTTTTAGGCTATCAATGCTGCCCTGCATTTGAGCAATTTTTTCTTTGTCAGTACAAGCTGCTGCTAATACTACAATAGCGATTAAGATAGATAGTTTGAGTTTCATGTTGTGTACGTTTTGTAATACACTTCCCCATGTGCCAAAAGATTGCCAAAAAATTAAATGGTTTAATATCAAGGGGTTACGAAAACCAGACCTTTAAAAAATTGTCATTTTGACAAAAAAATTGTTTGAATGAAAATGATCAGGCTTCTTCTTCCTGTTTTAGCATCCGATAAACGGTAGAAAAACCAATACCCAATTTCTCCGCCGCTACTTTTACATTTTCATCATATTTCTTGAGATATGATTTGACAATATTATAGTTGTGTTCGCGGAGGGTGAGCTCATGGTTTAAAAAGTCAGGATCCACTTCATTGCTGCCAAAAGTTATATCATCTTCCTCAATCTCATCTGTGTTTGACATGACCATTGCCAGTTCTATTACTGATCTCAATTCCCTGACATTACCAGGGAAAGAATATTTCATCAATTTCATTTGAGCGCCCCTGCTTAAAACCTTTTCAGGAAGCCCGGACTCCTTGCTGTATTCTGAAATGAAAAATTTAGAAAGTATCAAAATATCGTTATCCCTGCTACGCAATGGAGGCATTTCAATCGTAATTCCAAAAAGACGGTAGTATAGGTCATCCCTGAATTTCTTTTCTTTCACCTCCATCTGTAGGTTTCTATTCGTGGCAACAACTATTCGACAATCTATTTTTATGGTTTTATTACTACCTACACGGGTAATTTCTTTTTCCTGAAGCGCCCTGAGTAGTTTTGCCTGAAGGGTCAAATCCATTTCTCCGATTTCATCAAGAAAAAGTGTGCCGCCACTGGCCTCTTCAAATTTTCCAATCCGGGTGCTCTGCGCGCTGGTAAAAGACCCTTTTTCATGACCAAACAATTCACTTTCAATCAAATCCCTTGGAATGGCAGCCATATTAATTGGAACGAAAGGTTGTTTTCTGCGATCCGAATTGTAATGAATGGCCTTGGCCACCAGCTCTTTTCCGGTGCCTGTTTCACCTGTGATAGTTACTACTATATTGGTCTTTATGGCCTTTTCTATGAGGTTATAAACCTTTTTTAGTGCTTTGCTGCTTCCAATGATCGATTTTTCAAAGTCGTATTTTCGTTCTACTTCTTGTTGGAGATGATCGATCTGCTGTTTTAATCCGCGTTGGTTTTTCAGGTTTCTCAGCACATTTATAATTCGATCCCGAATATCCTTAGACTTAACGATATAGTCGTATGCGCCAAGTTTTAACAAATCAACGGCGGTTTCAATTTTATCTTGTTCAGAAATAACCACGACATCGATATCAGGATTGATATCTTTAATTTTTTTTAGAATGTCCTCACCTGTCATATCCGGAAGCTGATAATCCAATGTGACTACATCCGGTTTTTCTTTGATGCGCGAAAGACACTCCTTCCCGTTTTTTAATTGAATGATTTCATGATCATCATCCAATTTAAGATTATAACTTATAAACTCACTGTACCAATCGTCGTCTTCAACAACAAATATTTTTAATTGCCTCATAATTACTCCCTAAAAGTTTAATACCAACAACAAACTTTATTGTTGGCTAACAGCTAAAAATTCATCTAATTTTTCCAAGATCGTTTTTGAATCCCGTACGATCTTCTCAACTAATTTTTCAATTTTTGGTAATTCCTCATTTTGATCGATGCACTTTTCTAATGTTTTCAGGTTGTCGGCATGTTGAATAAAACCCATATGTCTAGTGCTGGGCATTAATCGATGTGCATCCGCCTTTATCTTTTTAAGGTCCTGAGCTACATTGTAAGAGGTAAATCGATCAATTAACTCTTGAATGCTTTTGTAGTAAATGTTGGTCATACTTATGGCCATCTCTTTATTGTCTTGAAATAACCTTTCTATTTCCTGAAATCCTTCATTTATTATTTCATCTTTAATTTCGTGCTGGTTATTTGTTTCCTGCTCAATTTTTCGAGAAGGAGTAGGTTCTGCTTGATGATTTAGATCGGAGGAATCCTTTGAATGTTTCTTTATCAATTCTAAAAACGCTTGTTCAGAAATAGGTTTGATCAAAATTTCATCCATGCCTGCTGCCAGGCATTTCTTTTTAGTGTCTTCTGTTGCCGAAGCGGTCGCTGCAATAATTGGAATAGTAGAATTAAATTGATCCCTAATTACTCGGGTGGTTTCTAATCCATCCATTTCGTCCATTTGCACATCAATAAAAGCAATGGTAAAAGTATGCTTACTAAATAATTCAATGGCCTTGCTACCTGACTGAGCAGATTGAAACGGAATGCTATGATTACTTAAAATGTTTTCCAAAAGTAAAAGGTTATATTCTTCATCATCTACTAATAATACATTAATATGGTCAGGCAATAGTTTTCCTGCCAGCATAGATTCATCTTTGGATTCCTCTCTTTTTTCATGTGTTTCAGCAGGAATGTAGGGGAGTTTTACCGTAAATTCTGTGCCCTGGTTTTTTTCGCTTTTGACGGAAATTGTTCCTTTTTGCATTTCCACAAGTTTTTTCACAATTGCTAATCCTAGCCCGGTACCTCCGTATTTTTTGGATGTTTCCTGATTAGCCTGGTCAAATTTTTTGAATATCAATGAAATACTTTCTTTTTCAATGCCAATTCCGGAATCCATAACCTTGATAATGATATGTCGGAAATCATGGTCGATTTTTATTTTTACAAACCCTTCTTTAGTGAACTTAATGGCATTTCCTGCAAGGTTGAAGAGGATTTGCCTAAATCTAACCGGATCACCTTTTACATTGTGTTCCTTGATCTGATCCTCTATTTCTAAATCGAAATGCAGATTTTTATCCATTGCACTTTGATACAGCGTGTCATAGACGATTTGTGCATTGTCAGGAACGTAAAACGGTATCTTCTCCAGTTTTATTTTTCCAGCTTCAATTTTTGCAAAATCAAGAATGTCATTAATGATGGAAAGTAAATGCTGGGAAGCGTTCTGAATAATCCCCAATTGTTTTTTCTCCTTGTTATTAAGTGAAGCGGAATTTAGCTGTTCGGCAAATCCCAAAATAGCGTTCATGGGAGTTCTTATTTCATGGCTCATGTTGGAAAGAAAATCATTTTTTGCCTGAGCCAGGTCTTCTGCTTTTTGTTTAGATTTTTCCAGTTGTTTTCGGTATCGCTGGTTGATTTTGATATCATTGAAAATAATAAATACCAAAACGAGGAATATCATCGATGAAATGCTTCCGATTACTTTGATGAGGTTGGTGATATTGCTAAAGAAGGATGAAGCTTCTTTAGCCTGATTCATATCTATTTGATCAAAATGGGACTGGACTCGCGCTACTTTCCCTTGTATAGCAGATGAAAAATTTTTGTCGCGACGTGTCAATATTAATTCGGCAATGGTTAATTCCCGGTTAATAGTTTCTTCTTTCAACTTGATCTCCGCCAGGGATTGTTCTACCTCCGCTGTTAGATTTTCTTTTTGAATAGTGTCGATGATTTGCGATAAGGTATCTTTAGTAGCTATTAAGGTGTCGAGCTCCCGTTCCTTTACAAGTAGGTTCTCTTGTTGTGCTAGTTGTTCTTGTTGTGCTTTTTTTCCTTGACCAAATATTTTTTTTAAAATGCCTTGCTTCTCATCAACCATTTCATTTTCAGAAATGGTCAATTCCTGCTCCTTAATTAGAATTTCTTTTTCGAGATTAAATTCAGCTTCTTCAATGGCATTTTCCAAAGAATCAAACACTGCATTTTTTCTTTCGAGGTCTTGAATTTTGTTAAGCACCTCTTCATATACATTGATTCTTTTTTGGTCTTGTTTTAATCTAATTAATCGGTTTTGAATACGGATTTTTTGATTAATTAATTGCTGGATAGTGTCAAATGAATGAATGAGGTAAAGGTCGCTTAATGAATTGGCTTTGAGAGACTGAATAAGCGTGTCCGTTTTTTTATTGTTATCAAAATAGGAGTGGAGGTATTTATATTCCCGGGTGATCGTATAAATCCTGATACCATTTTCAGCTTCTGAAATATGATATAAGAGCTTTTGAAGCTTTTCCTCCCGGTAATCTGGCTTAACCGTTTCTTCCAAAGTAGTCATCAGGTTAGTTAACCCCAGGTAGGAGATATAACCCACTGAGATGATAGCGGTGATGGCGAGGAATAAAACAGCAACAAGTTTGAGCTTCATTTAATTTTACTTGGATAGGCAATTTACCACATGTTTGATTAATACACGTGGATTTCAAAGGATTTATTGTCAATTTGACAAAAGCAATTTCATTTTGACAATCATTTTCTATTAATAGCGCCTTTTAAAGCCCATAGAACAATAATTTAATTTAGGTATGGTTTTTTAAATAGAAACCTATGTAGTACAAAAATTGTATTAAATTAATTATATTTATTGTTGGAATAATTAAAAATTAATTATGATGAGAGGATTAACAATTGTTTTACTAAGTATTGTTTCAGTTTTTTTCTTGCAAAGTTGTAACGATCAAGATGGGACTTCGGGAAGATTAATAATAAATATGACTGATGCGCCCTTTGATTTTACCTTGGTGAAAGAAGCCAATGTTACAATTAATAAAATTGAATTGAGAAATAAGGATAGTGAAGGTGCAAATTTTGTCATTTTAAGTGAGGAAGAAGTTTCATTAAACTTATTAGACCTGCAAAATGGAATCGTTCAGGAATTGGTTAACCTGGAAGTACCTGCCGGAAACTATGATCTGATTCGTTTATACATTAGTGAATCAGGACTTGTGTTAAATGATGAAAAGGTATATGATTTAAAAGTTCCAAGCAGCGCTCAGTCTGGTTTAAAAGTTTTTGTACACCCTAATATTGAAGTCACCAGTGGGCTAACCACAGAGTTATTACTTGACTTTGATGTGAGCAAGTCTTTTGTACCGAAAGGAAACTTGGTGAAAGAAGAAATCAGTGGTTTTAATTTTAAACCAGTAGTTCGTGCCGTTAATATTTCATTTGCTGGTAGAATTGAAGGAATTGTAGCTGATTCTACCGAAGCTCCAATTGCAGATGCAAAGGTATGGATTGAATCAGATACAGTAGTAGCCTCCACTTTCGCTGAAGAAGATGGTTTTTACGCGCTTACTGGTATTCCAGCCGGTGAATTTACTTTAAAAAGTAGCAAAGAAGGTTACGATACACTTACAGTAGAGGGAGTAACTGTTCAAATCAATAATGTGACAACACAGGATGTGGAAATTAATGTATTAGAAGAATAATTTAGCAACATACTTAGTTTTACTAGCCGCAATGTTAAACCTGTTCATGTTTTGGACAGGTTTTTCTTTTTTGAGTTAAATTGAGCCCTT
>JBNLGO010000188.1:0-6522 GCA_050306095.1 Cyclobacteriaceae bacterium | reverse complement strand
TTTTTGGATTAAACCTTCCGTTTCGTTTTTAGCCAATTATTTGAAAGATAACCCCGTTGATCTTATTTTCACTACAGCTCCGCCCCATACCACTACAGTAATAGGACAAAAACTAAAAACCAAAACAGGAATTCCCTGGGTGTCTGATTGGCGAGATCCGTGGACGCAAGTAGATTATTTCAAACAATTTGCATTTTCAAAAAGAGCATTTGCTTTGCATAGAAAATTAGAGCAAGAGGCTTTTCGCAATGCTAATGTAATTACTACAGTTAGCTCATCATGGAAAAATGATTTAATAGAAATTGGAGCTAAAAATGTGGAGGTGGTTTATTCAGGTTTTGATCCGGAAGATATGAAGCTTGTCAATAAACAAGTAAAAGATGAATTTACCATTGTTCATGCAGGAACATTAAGTTTTGATCGTTTTCCGCATGGATTAATGGAAGCTTTAGAAAAACTCTTGAGCAATTCAACCTTTTCCAGCAAACTGAAACTACTATTTATTGGTGATGTAGATTATAGGATCAAAGAATTAATTAAAAAATCCCCTCTTAAGAATCATGTTGATTATAAAGGTTTTATTTCAAAAAAAGAGGTTCTTGAAATTACCGCTAATGCACAAATTGTTTTAACAATTATCAATGAAGCTTCTAATATGAATGGAAGAATTCCGGGAAAGATTTATGAAATTATGGGGCTAAAAAAGCAAACCTTGTGCATTGGAAATGAAGATAGTGATATTGATAAGATTTTAAAAAACACCGGATTAGGTGAATGCTTTTCGAATTCTGATTCAGAAAACATTGAAAAATTTATTTTGTCAGTTTTCAATGGGAAGTATAATTTTGAACCCAATGAATCAGAGATACAAAAGTTTGAGTGCAAGTCGCAAGTTAAAAGGCTTACTGAAATATTTGATCAAGCCATTCAGAAATGAAGTCCAATAAAATGAAATTGTCAATCACCTTTCTAGGGCAAGTATGTATTTTGATAAATTATGATGATATCAATGTCTTGATTGATCCATACTTTTCTAATTATGTGGGAGACCAGTATGGAGAGGATTTTAATCGGCAACAACCAGTAGTCGAGCTTGCGGGTATTTCACCTGATATAGTTTGCGTAACACATGATCATGAAGATCATTGTGATCCAATTACACTTGGAAACATTAGGGATTTATTCCCCGATACTTTACTGATATGCAATAAATCATCATCCGAAATATTAAGCGAGAAGCAAATAATATTTCAGCGGATTGAAATACCAAAACCTGGTGAAAAGCTTGATTTTAAAAACATTAAAATTACAACCATTCCCTCAGCACATTTGGAATATGAAATAGATGCCCAGGGTTATTCCAAATTCAATGGTTATCTTTTTGATATTGATGGGTATATCATTTATCATCCAGGTGATACCATTCCACATAAAGAAATATTCCAACATTTGCCGGAACAAATAGATTTGGCCTTTCTTCCAATCAATGAAAGAAACTATTTTCGCGACGAGAAAAACATTATTGGAAATATGACTTGTCGGGAAGCCATTCAATTCGCTGATGTCATTGGCGCTAAAAGATGGATACCTACTCATTGGGATATGTTTAAGTACAACTCTGTAGAAAAAGAAGAATTGAATGTTGCAGCTAAAATTTTGGGCAAAGAAGATAAAATTAGTTGGATGGATTTTAATCAGAAAATTGAAATAGATATATAATGGAAGGCACATACATAGCTCTGCTACCCATCAAGAAAAATAGTGAACGGGTACCCGGAAAGAATTTTAAATTATTTCATGGTAAGCCTTTGTTTAGGTGGATTTTAGATACATTGATAGCAGTGGAGCAAATATCTCAGATAATTATTAATACAGATGCCGAGCAAGAATTGAGGGAGAATGGATTACCCCAACATCCTAAAGTCATTCTGAGAGATAGAAAGAAAGATATTCAAGGGGATTATATATCAATGAACAAGGTGATCAATGATGATCTTAGTGCTACAGAAGGTCCTCATTATATCATGACGCATGCCACTAATCCTTTGATAAGTGTGGAAACCATTAGTAAAGCAATTGATGGTTATGAATATGGATTAGAGAAGGGTTTTGATAGTTTGTTTTCAGTTAATAAATTTCAGTCAAGGTTTTATAAGGAGAATGGAAAGCCATTAAATCATGACCCTGAAAATTTAATGCGAACCCAGGATCTTGATCCATTGTATGAGGAGAATTCTTGTTTGTATATTTTTTCAAAGACATCATTTAAACAAACAGATTCGAGAAGCGGAAATAATCCTTATATGTTTGTTACTCCCAGAAAAGAATCAATTGATATAGACGATGCAAGTACTTGGGAAATAGCCGAAATGTTAATAAATGATTAATCAATGAGTTTTAAAATATTAATTACAGCACCTTATCTACAACCGTTTTTATCAAGGTTTGAACCAGTTTTTAAAGAGAAAAATTGTGAAATAATAGCGCCTAAAGTTAAAGAGAGGTTTGAAGAAGATGAATTACTGCAATGGATAGGGGATATTGATGGAGTGATTTGTGGTGATGACAGGTTTACAGAAAAAGTATTAGATAACGCCCCCAAGCTTAAGGTAATTTCAAAATGGGGAACGGGTATAGATTCAATCAATCAGGACGCCTGCAAGGCAAGAGGAATAAAAGTTTGCAATACCCCAAATGCATTCACTATTCCAGTTAGCGATACAGTATTAGCTTATATGCTAGATTTCTCCAGAAATATCACTTCTATGAACAATGCCATGCATGCGGGAGAATGGAAAAAGATAAATGGTACTGCCTTGCATGAATGTACTTTAGGAGTCATAGGGGTTGGGAATATCGGTGAAAGCGTATTAAGAAAAGCCAAAGCCTTTTCCATGAAGCTATTTGCAACTGATATAAAAATGATTCCTTCTGACCTTGTAATAGAGCTTGGGATTGAGGTAGTCGAGTTAGAAGAATTACTTAAACAAAGCGATTATGTAAGTGTCAATTGCGATTTGAACCCTACCAGTCATCACTTGATGAATGATACTACATTTTCTTTTATGAAAGAAAATGCGGTAATCATTAATACAGCAAGGGGGCCAATTATTGATGAACAGGCTTTAATTAGAGCGCTTCAGAATAAGAAAATTGCTGGGGCAGCATTGGATGTTTTTGAGCATGAACCTCTTCCTTTAGATAGTCCTTTAATAGAAATGACAAACGTGCTAATGGCCCCTCATAACTCTAATAGTAGCCCATTTGCCTGGGAAGGAGTCCATTGGAATACCATAAATAATATGTTTAGCGTTTTGTTCGATGAGTGAAAAAATCAACCTTATTGATATTGGTTCATTAGGAGGTGTTGACCTCCCTTGGTCAAAGCATAAGAACAAAATAGGTAAACTATTGTGTTTTGAGCCAAATGAAGAAATTGTCATTCATCCTGATTTTATAAAATATAATACAGCTATCTGGAACGAAGATGGTTTTGCCGAATTTAATGTGAGTGGAAAAGATGGTTCTGGATCATCGCTTCTTAAGCAAAACTTTAAATGGGTAGAAGAAAATTTTGAAAGTATCAAAAACCAGGGAAATGAAGAACTAAATAAAACCTGGTTTGAGCGGTCAAAAGTTAAGGAGTCATTTAAAGTGAAAGTAAATAAACTTGATACCGTTCTTCAAGAATTGAATTCAAAATTAAAAGAACCGATCAGGTTTCATTTTTTAAAAAGCGATACCCAAAGCGGCGAAGGGCATGTGTTGCAAGGAGCTGAACAATTCTTAAAAGACGACTGTTTAGGGCTTGAATTAGAGTTGTTTAGATATCCTCTTTATGAAGATATTATCATTGATGAGGAGGTGAAAAGATTTCTGAAGGATTTGAATTTTAGGTTTGCAGGTTGGTCGGGATTAAAAAACTCTTTTAACTCTCAATATGATGCACTTTTTATTAAAAATACGAACCGGACAGAAGAAGCTGATATTATTGACTTAATTTTAAAAGTTTACCAACCAAAAGGAACCGATCAATTAATAAAACAAAAATCATTCGTTGATAAATTGAAAGGAAGAATCACCAACTTAATCAAATAGCTATGAGCAAGAAAAAAATACTTATCACCGGTGCAATGGGAGGCATAGGCCAAAAACTTTGTCAATCCTTTCAAAATGAGGGGTGGTTTGTTGCAGGAATGGATGTCCGTGCAAAGGATGATATTCCACATTGCGATATTTCCTATGATACTGATATTCATAAGCTATGCACAAATGATCAATATCGGGAAGAACAGCTCAATAAAATTTCAAGTGAGATAGGTGATCTATTTGTGCTCATAAATAATGCTGCAGTTCAATTGCTGGATAATACCGAGGATTTAAAGCTGAAAGATTGGAATGAGACTTTAAATGTAAATCTTACAGGGCCTTTAATGTTGATTCAATATTTTTTACCAATACTTGAAAGAACTAACGGATCGGTCATAAATATAGCTAGTATTCACCAGCAACTTACCAAACCAAAATTTGTGTCCTACGCCACAAGTAAAAGTGCGTTGGTTGGACTCACAAAAGCATTGGCTGTAGATTTACAAGGAAGGATCAGAATTAATTGCATAAGCCCGGCGGCGGTGGAGACCGAAATGCTTAAGGCTGGATTTAACTATGATGAATCAGTGATTGATGAGTTGAAAAAGCTACATCCGATGCAAAGAATTGGTTCTCCCGAGGAAGTGGCTAAATGTGCTTTGTTTTTGACTTCTAATGAAGTGAAATTTTTAAATGGAGCTAATTTACAATTAGACGGTGGGATAAGCTCTGTTTTAAATGACTTGAGAGATTAGATATGAGTGAAGTTGCGTATGGGAAAAGGGATTACTTTAAGATTTGGTATAAGAGCATCATTGGTCTCCTCTTAATTATTTTAAAAAAACATGGGAGAAGGCTACTCTATCCAAACCATGTATCTAAAAACATAGCAGTTTTACCGGGGATAAAAAATAAAGAAACATTAGGAGATATTGCTAACCGTATTGCGTGGGGGTATCCTAATAAAGAGAATTTAACGATTTACATCTTAGTCAGTAGGGGTTTATTGGCTACAGATTTGAAATCAATAAATGTTCCTGATAGCCAATTCAATTATTTACAGAAAAACGATATTTCTCATATCCAACTGGTAGATAAACTTCCCAAAACGAAAGACACTTTTTTGATTTGGAAGGCAGGTAAACTTTGGAATCCGTTTAATTTTTGGAGAATTCCCAGAAGCTTTATTATTGATAAAAACTTCTTTTCATACACAGAGTCCAGAACCTGGCGGGATTCTTATTGGGATACGCTTGAAGAAGGTCAAATGCAAGAAATAATTGACCTATCCAGACAAAATTTCCAAAAACTGAGTGAAGAAACCAGTTCATATACTAAAAGTTATTGTTTTGTCACCGGTCCTTCATTTGACAACTACAAATCTATTAATTATGAGCCGGATAGCATAAAAGTGATTTGTAATAGCGTAGTGAAAAACCACGAGTTTCTTGAGCATATCAAACAGCCACATGTATTGACATTTGCAGATCCGGTTTTTCATTTTAGTCCAAATAATTATTCTACTCAATTTAGAAAGCAAGCAATTGAATGCTTTAATAATTATAATTGCTATATAGTAATTCCTTTAAAGACAGTGCCGTTGATGCTTTCCTATTTTCCTGAAATCAGAAATAAGGTGATTGGAGTTGACTGGGGTTGGAATTTAAAATTTCCAACCAAAGATGATCTTGAAGTAAAACACAGCGGGAATATTTTGACGTATTTTATGATACCATTTGCTTCTACGTTGGCAGATGAGATAAATGTTATAGGTGCCGATGGAAGGCAACCCAATGAGAATTATTTTTGGAAGCATAGTAAAACAGCCCAATATGACGATCTGATGAATGATGTTTTTGATACACACCCGTCATTTTTCAGGGATCGGGATTATAAAGATTACTACGAAGGTCACTGTGAAAATTTGGAAAAAATGATTCAATTTGGTGAACAGAAGGGGAAGAAATATTTCTCTTTAACGAAGTCTTATATTCCGGCCTTTCAAAAAAGGTTTAAGCAACAATAATCTGGTTTATGAAAAAACTGGTTGTTTTAATTACCTGCCACAACAGAAAGGAAAAGACAAATAAATGTTTAGAGCATCTTTTTCTAGCGGAACTACCTCCCGATATATCAATGCATGTCGTCTTACTAGATGATGGTAGTACAGATGGCACCAGTGAATTAATTGAAAAGAAATTTCCGAATGTTGAAATTATTCAAGGTGATGGAAATCTTTATTGGGCAGGAGGAATGAGGAAACTAATGGATTTTTGTGAAGGTAAGGACTTCGATTATTACCTATGGCTAAATGATGACACCTATTTATTTAAGAAGGCATTAGCTGAAATGATCAGCGAATTAAAGAAACTGGCTGAAAGCATGAAATTGGGAGACGGCATGGACGCGGACACCGACATGGGACCGCTCAAC
>JBNLGO010000187.1:0-6524 GCA_050306095.1 Cyclobacteriaceae bacterium | reverse complement strand
GACCGATACTTCCGGGCAATATTTTCTCACATTGGACGAATTTGTTAGCAATGATTCCATTCAATTGAAAGCTTCTTTTTTAGGATACCATGTGAAAATTCTTCAGTTAGATAAGAGTGAGTTGACAAAACCAGGTCCATTAAAGTCTGATTTGGTACTAATTGAAAAGACCATGATGATGGATACATTGACCATCGAATCATTTGCAATTGAATTGAAAAGTGATACAGTTAAGTTTGATATTCAGCGGTTTATGACCGGAAATGAAGAAAGTCTCGGAGATGTGCTTAATACTTTACCCGGTGTAGAGGTAAATGGAAATAACATAAAGGTAAATGGTAAAGTAGTGGATAAGCTGCTGGTAAATGGCCAGGAACATTTTAAAGACCAAAAAGAAATTGCTATAGAAAACCTGCCAGCTAAAATGCTTGATGATATTGAATTTTATGAGGATTATAATGATCCTTTTGAAATGAATAAAAGGTCAGGAAAGGAACAAAGTGCATTAAACCTAAATATCAAAGAAGAATATAAAAATCGTCTCAAAGGAAACGCGGTTCTTGGAGGTGGTTATGGCGTCAGTTTTAGATATAAAGCAGAGACTAATCTGTTTAATTTCAATGATAAATCGGGGTTAAGCATCATAGGTAAATTTCAAAATACAGGCTCCCAATTGATTTCTGATGATATGCTTTACAAAATATCAGATTCCGAAGATCTTCAGTATTTACAGTACGATTTGAGTCAATCTACTTTTCAGCAATCGCTAAACGATCATTTGAAAAATAAGAAAATAGACAATGGTTTTGCGACTATTAACTTTAATAATGCAAAGGAAAAATCACGCTTTCAGTTTTATAATATTTTCAATTATTCTTTAAGTGAAGCTGACGTTTTAAATATTACCCAAAACCTGATTGGTCAGCAAAACGAGGTGAATACTACTTCAGCTATCAACGATGATATTGGCTATGGATTCAATAAATTTAATGGGAGGTATGACTTAAAACCAAACAAAAAAAACGTAGTCAATGTGGAGCTTGACCTGTTAGTATCGAGGGAGTCATCAGATAATTTCATCGATTATAATTATGTAGATAGCAGCCAGTATTTTTCGAATGATAAAAAGGGAAATACATATCATGCATGGTCAAATATCAAACATAAATATTTCTTGTCTGAAAAGACTTCTATCAATTCTGAATTGAATTTTCTCATTTCTCAGCAGACTTCTGATTTCCATCTTCAGTCTGATAAGCCATTTTTGGGAATAGGTTTTTCATCTGGAGATTATAATGTAGTACAACCGCTAACCCTAAAGGCCAACTATAACAGCTTTAAATCAGGATTGGGTAAGTTGATGCAAAAATTCTCCTTCCATACCAATATATATGGCGCTACCAACCGATATACTACTGAGTCAGAATATCAAAGGACCTCAGGAATTTCCCATGTAAATGATCAGGTGTTGGAAAACCAATTTATAGGAATGGAAGCTGAGCTAAAAAAGAAATATGGCAAATTAAATTATTCACTTTTGCTCAAAGCAGAGAACTTCTATTTAAATTCTTCTCAGCAGGAAATATCATCCAAACATACTTTTTATACAATTCTCCCGAAGGCACATTTGGAATATAAATTTAATACAGGAAATCGACTGAAGTTTATGTATGCCAAAGATATTCGATTGCCAAATTCCGATCAATATATGCAAGAACCTATTATTAGGAACTATCATTCGACAGTTTCCGGCACATTGGGTATTGACGCAGTGCAGGAGAGAGATAGGGTGACTTTGAATTATTTTTATCTCAACACCGCCCGTTTTATGACACTGGGTGGTAGTATCAATAAATTTTGGTTTAAGGACCTTTTCATTTTCAATCAGCAATTTTATGGTTCATACAGCGATTCAGAAAGAGCTCGCTATTCAAGTAAAGAATCTATTACTGCCAATTTGTTTTTCATGAACCAATTCATTCCACAAAAATTTGCCATTAAGGGTAATCTTTCCTTCGCGTCGGGCAATGAATTTTATTATTTGTCTGATATCCTTAGTGAATTAAACTATCGTAACCTGAATGTAAATATGAGTTTTAGGACGATCTGGACTGAGTATTTTAATATTTGGCTTAATGGTAATTTTAGTATTAATAGGAGCATTAATGAAGAAAATGACATCACATTTACTTATCGAAAAATTAATCCGGAGATTCGAGTAAAAGGTGTTTACAAAAGATGGAAATATTCAGCTTCGTTTAGCCATTTGGATTTTTCAAATGAACCAATCCATTCTACTATTGATAATCTTTCATGTGAATTTCAGTACAAACATCTTAAAACTCGGCTGGTCTATATCCTCACTTTTAATAATATTTTGAACCTCGGTAAAACCAATACAATAGAGGCATATCAAATGCAAAACAGGTATATTAGAAATAGATATAGCGCGCTTCCCGGATATGTGATGTTGAGTTGTAAGTTTAATCTGTAGTGGGTTTGTGACTATATCTTTGCCGCAAGCTGCTCCCTAATACTTTGAGCTAAATTCCCATCATAGATCACATTTTCTATTGCCTCTTTTTTAGCCTCTTTTGCATATAATAAGTGAAAAACATCTGAAATTGGTGAGCTGGTTTTAGAGCGAATGAGAAGCTCCATAGAGTCACCTTTTTTTACTAGCCCATCTTTGATTACGCGCATATATATTCCTGACATTCCAGAGGCGATAAAATCCTTCAATATTTTTTGATCGCCGAATTTGATTCCCAATTTAAAACAGGGCTGCCGGGGTTGAGATACTTGTACATGGGCTTCGCCGATTTCATAAATATCGCCGATGTTGATGTTCTTTTCATCAAGCCCTTCTACGGTAATGTTTTCACCAAACATTCCCCAATCCCAATCCAGGTCGGAGTACAATTCTTTCCAATATTCGTAATGATCCGTAGAATAGAGATAACAAGACTTGTCAATACCGCCATGCACTTTCGTATCAACTACCTTGTCGCCCGTCACTCCAAATTTTGTCAATTGAATGGCATCTTTCACGGGTGTTTTATAAATGCCTGTTTGTACTTCTTTTCCTTTCCAATTAATAGTTTTGCTTTCGCCGAGGTTTACTGAGGTAACGTTCATTAATTCACTTTTTAATTATAGTGGGTATAATTTTAGTTGAGAGGAATTTTCACTAAAAACTTAGCGCCTTTCCCTGGCTCCGAAATCAGTTCGATGGTTCCCCTTAATTTGTCAACCATCATTTTTACAATACTAAGCCCCAAACCTGTGGAATTTTCTCCTGCAGTAGGCTGAGCAGACAAACGTTGAAATTTTCCAAACAACTTCTGTCGATCTGTTTCTTTAAAGCCAGGGCCAGAATCTTCTACTGTTACGGTGAGAAGGTTGTCCTTGTTTTGAGCATTTACATAAACCGACCCAAATGTTGGGGAGAATTTAATGGCATTGGAAATCAAGTTGTCAAAAACACGAGTAATACCCTCTTTATTAGATTTACCAACAATATTTTCTTCGAGGTGGTAATTGTACTGGATTTTTTTCTCTGTTGCCAGATTGGTATAGTCAGAAAATAAGTCTTCCAGAATTTCTGAAATTTTTAATTTTTTTATGGGAAGCCCGGCCTTTTTGTGCTCATACTTTTGCAAGGTGGTTAATTGCTCGATGAGTTTGCTACCTGCTTTGGCTACTTCAATGATCTTTTTATTGAGCATTAGCTGATCTTTCGATAGCTCTCCCGAAATGCTCATGGCCTCAGCTAAGCCAGCAGCGCGGTTAAGTGGAGCCTTTAAATCATGGGCGACTACAGCCATAAGAGTTTCCTGGTCTTTCAGGAAATTTTTCATGTGCTTGTGCTGATCTTCCAGTACGTGATTTTGCGTTTCAATTACCTGGGTTCTTTCAACTACTTTTTCTTCCAGGTTTTTATTAAGTTCCGAAAGTTCTGAAGTGAGCTTTTCTTCGTTTTTCAAGACATTTGAAAAACTTTTAGAAGTAACGATCAGCAGGGCAAGAAAAAATGCCAACACACCCCAACCAATAAAGTTTGCAAATGGTGAAAGTTGCTGGGAATATAAAATATCATTCACCATAAAGAAAAAAGTAACGGCAATCCCAATAGTTAACGTTTTGCCTCCATAGTATTTATATTTTATCGCTTTGATGCAAATATAAATCACGTAAAGGGCTCCTAAAATCATTAGAAAATGCACATGGTACGCATAATAGATTTTAAGTGTAAACGGGAAAAATATTGTGATAAATGTGTGGATCAAAGAAATTGCCCAGGAAAACTTCAACACATTTTTGTTTAACAGACCTGGGAAAAACACATATATATATTGCATGGTAACGGGGATGGATAAATAAGTGGTAACCCATCGTATAGTTACCAAAAGGTTGAATGGCATTCCCGGAAATAAAATCCGTAATAACATTTCATCTACACTCGCCAATCGGAAAAATATAGCTACTGATATTAAAAACAGGTAGAGGAAATGTTTGCTCTTTCTTCGAAAGTAAAAGAAGATTAATTGAGAAAAACCAATTAATGCAACTGCTCCAAGCAATAAAGAATCCATAGCTACACGTTTGGTTTTTAGTGCTTCCATGGTTTGTAAATCTCCAATTACAACGGTCTTCCGTAAGCTTCCGAATGTAAAATGCCAATTGGAATGATGAATGATAATATCTAATGTATCCCCTTTTTTAAATTCCATGGGGATAAAAGAGATTTCATTGGTATAATCAGGGATCTCTTCATCCTTGTTTGAGCTTACCTTTCCCGTTTCTACCAATAGTTTATTGTTGAGAAATATTTTATTTGCGGAAAGTGATTCATAAAACTTCAATCCGATAGGGAAGTCAATATCTGGCATGATTATCCTGAGCCAATAGGTGGCTATCCCTTTCTCTGCCATTGGCTCCCCCTTCCAACTCGCCCAATCCCAACGATGAGGTAATTTTACCGTTTCCCAATATGCTGTATCTACCTGTGTTTGATCAAGAAATTGATATGGATGAAATTTCCAATTGTGCTTAAAAGAAACAGTGTTTTCGTGTAAATCTAGTTCAGAGATGTTTACTGGAAAATCATTTGAATAACACGACGGGCCAATAATAATCAATAAAAAAATCAGTAAAAATGTCTTTTGACGATAAATCATTATAGAGCCGGTTGTGCTTTAATTCTAGCAATAAAATTAAAGTTGGCCTAAAAATAAATAAAAAAGCCTTTTTTCCGACATCATAAGAAGCAGGAAAAAAGGCCTCCGTAACAGGTTCAATTAAATTATTGGACCTTTTCTTCGATAGTTTGAATGTTTTTCTTGATTAAAGAAATAGTATTTGCATCATCAATATGAACACTATACCATCCTTGCAGCTCATGTGGTGGATCGCCTACAAATGGTTCGCCTCTTTCCCAATATTTGCCGGCTTTCCAGGAGGTTGCTACACCTGCCCATGACCAGAAATTACATCCTGCCAGGGCATCTTTATTATGAGCGGATTCCAAAATGAAATCAAACATCATTTGAAAAAAGTCATCTCGGTATTTGGTGGTGCCCGATCCTGAAAAGTCGCCATTATCCCGAGGCACACCAAACTCCTCAAATACGAGTGGCTTCTTTACAAAGCGGGCAAATTCTATATGTTCGTTTACATAATTTTTAGCTTTAATAACTGCGCTATCATAGGTTTCAGGCTTTCTGGAATTATACCAGCCCCAATTTTCAATCCAGAGGTGGGCAGTTAAATAATCAATATTTTTTGACTGGCTAATCACTCTAAATCCGGTATCTCTTCCTTTGTCAGGAAGTATTCCCTCCCCACCTAAGGAGACCAGGTGGTTGGCGTCTAATTTCTGGATCAATCCGGCTGTTTTATCCGCCCAAATCACATAATCCAAAATGTTTTGACGACCTCGAGGTTCGTTGCCTAGTTGCCACGCCATAATGGTAGGATCTTCTGTATATGCCTTACCATTCACCGTGTTTTTTCGTGAAATAATATCCTTTAAAAAATCATCGAAATATTGTCGGGCTTTGGCATTGGTATAAAATTTAGCCGCATAGGCCTGGTACTCATCCCATGAACCCGTATTTAACTGTGGAAGTGGAATTTCTGTTCCTTCAGCCCAGGCGACATATTGAGCCATTCCTCCCGACCACATGAAAAAATTATTCAAGCATAAGACCGCTGTCATATTTCTTTTAGCTAATTCATCCAATAAGAAATCAAGCCCAACTAGTAAATTTTCATCATATTTCCCCGGAGCATTTTGGATGGCAGGTTGAATGCGATAAGGTTGCTCAGATGGACCTTCTGTACCCGCCATGATTCTCAGGTTCTCAATTCCTAATTCCTGAAGCATATCAAGCTCTTTAATAAGCCTGCCACGATCACCTCCTTCGCCTACAGAAGCGATATTTGTAAAGTACCAGGCATTGGACCCAATAAAATAATAAGGCTTACCATCTTTAATTAGGTGGGTTCCGTCAGTTTTAATA
>JBNLGO010000186.1:0-6534 GCA_050306095.1 Cyclobacteriaceae bacterium | reverse complement strand
TTCCGGATGCTGAAGGTTTTTGATGAAGACCTCTCCATGAGTAGGATTGGGATAGAGAAATAACAGGGAGCTATTATTTTCTTTCAAGGATGTAATGGGTAATTGCTGGCAGAAATCTTTTCGCTCATTCATGACGGTATCACACGGCCACATATATTTGGATTGCTCATAGATAGGGGCAGGGCTATCCGTTACAAAAAGGGGAGTCAGCTGATCACCCATATCTATTTGTTCTGGACTTCCATTACCAAGGGCAATCTTTTTGGCTTCCGGATTTCCTGTGAAGGTGTAGTCAGCCAATGCATCCAGCAACCTGAAAACAACAAAGTAATCCAGGGCATCAAATTCAGAATCCGGAGTATATTGACCAGGTAAATTGTGGTTGCCTTCATAGGTATAACCATCAATCAAATCGGAATATGCGAATATGCAATCCTTAATGCTATCATCAATCGCAATGTTATTGAAAACATCCATGCCCATTCGATGATCGTTCACTTCATCATCGTCGTACAAGGCAGTAATCATCTTGCAATCCGTTGGGAAATTGGCCAGTGAAGTGCTTCCCAATTCATACGAATACCAGGGCGCTGAGCAGAAAATAAACCTTCCGTTTTCGCCCCAGTTGTAATCTGAAAATGCCTTATAGGATATGGATGGTGTCGCACCACCGCCAAATGAATGGCCAAAAAATCCAACAGTCGTCGTGTCGATTAATGTAGGAAGTTGCCTTGCTGCTTTTATAACCCCATCCCGTAAGGTGGCATACCTTTCTTCTACGGTCACGCCCAGGGTTTTGTAAGGGACAAATACTACGGTATATCCCCTGGTCGCAATATGTCTGAGTAATTCAATTTGATATGTAGTGTCATTACCGCCATAACCGTGAGAATAGAAGATAGTGGGCAACGCCTCAGCAGCATCTTTTGGGTGGAAAACCTGGATTTTATTTAGCAACCAATGGTCATTGATCAAACTGGTGACAGAAACTTCATTCGAACCGTCAGCACCAAAGCCATTGGTAATAGGGGGTACAGGCCCCTGATATTGTGCGGGAAGTTGAAGGGTTAATAGTAAAAATAGAATAGCTGGGTATAGAGGTTTCATATGAAAAATTATGGGTTGGCTTATTAGATCATGATGGTGGTCAAAGGTTTAATTTAATGCGAACAAATGCTTCAATTTTCTTAATCATCTACCTATAAAATCAGAACAGCGATCCATGAATTCATTTTTTTCTACTTTTTCAGCATTAAAAACTACTCCATTAAAGTCCAGATCCATATCAGAACATTGGCCGTTTTCTTTTATGTTCCATTTGATTTGAAAAATCAGATCCTTACCTGGGGAAAGCGGCTCATGCAATTTGATGGACATATTTGTACCACTCCTTCTTATTTTTTGGTAGTTTTTCAAGATCATATAATGTGTCATTAATGATAAGATCACTTAATTCAACACCATCATGCAGATCATCCTCACTTACCTCATTTAGTCGGATATTTCCCTTTTTAAAAACATCATTGTACAGACGAACTACTAACTCCCTAATTGTGTCAGGACTGTTATTGTGGTAAGTAACTTTTTCATAGCCATCTACCAATTTTTCAGAAGGAATGAAATTTACGTCAATATCATAATCTACCGTGTTTTGCCAGTAATTTGGTCCGGGTTTTCCGTCATAAGACCTGGTTTTGTTTTCATAAGCTTTTTTAATTTCACCAGGCATAAAAAACCGGTTTTCCTGGGCTTTTAAAATGCTGAATGATAGTTGGAACAGTAGTAACAGGATAATTAGATATAGGGTTTTCATATAATTTGTGTTTCAGTTGAAAAATCAAATGGAATATTGAATTTCAATTTCCACTTAGCCCCTTTTTTTTCATGAGACCGTATATTTCTTCAAGATTAGCAGGTACGTCAGCTGTTAAGTTAATAGCCCCCTTATCCGTAATAAGTATAGTGTCTTCTAAACGCATATGGATCTTATCATCAGGATCATCAAGGACGGGTTCGACATTAAATACAACCCCTGCTTCTAATGGCTGGTCAGCATCATAGGGAGTGACATCATGTACACTGATTCCTACAAAATGACCAATATAATTGTTCCATGACAGCGTTTTATTCCCATATCCATTTTTTATATAGATTCTTTGGGATATTGCTTTTAATTCATTGATAGTTACTCCAGGTTTCATAGCAGCAATTATGGAGTCTCTAGCTTCCAATAGGCAGAGGTACATTTTCTCTTCTTTTTTAGTGAATTTCCCGGAAGCAGGCCAAACCCTCGTAATGTCGGAAGTATAGTAATTGTAGTCGCAGCCGTAATCCATTAATATAATGTCATCTTGCGTAATTTTGCGATCATTATTATTATAATGGATAGTGTATGTATTATGACCTGATGCTACAATTGGTGCAAAGGCATCCCCGCGTGCACCGCGTTTTACAAAGAAATAAGTAGCAACTGCTTCCAACTCATACTCATACATACCTGGTTTTGTATCTTTTATGGCTTCTTTTACCCCTTCAGCTCCTATTTTTCCGGCTTTTTTTAATTGTTCAATTTCATATGGGGATTTCACCCATCTGAGTTGATCTATTATTGTGTTAATATCCTCAAGTTTTGCAAATGGTACTTCCCCTTTAATATTATTCAACACACTATTCCAGAATGATCTACCCATATCAATGGGGTAATTTTTCAGCTTGTTATCTCTGTAGTAGATTTCCCCACGAGCATTGTCCACCTGATCTGAAGGAGAGAAAGGCAAGTATAATACTTCATCTTGCTTGCTGAAATAATAAATGTTAATCCAGAATCTCTCGAAGGGTATAATTCCCTCTATTCCATATTTCTGTTTAAAATTTGCGTCCTGCCATATCCCATGTCCATCCCATCTGGGATTAAAATCTACCGAGTCATTTAAAAAAATATAGGATTTCTTTGTTTTGCCTACCATAAACAAAATAGCATTTGGATCTTCCATGCCTGTGAAGTAATAGAGATCCGGGGATTGTCGGAATTTTGTTGGAGTATTTGCTATCTGATTTCCAAAGATAAGGGCATTGTTTTCACCGATTTTTTCAAATAATTTTTCACGTCTTTTTACAAATTCTTCTGTTGGGAAATCGCTTTGAGCATTGGTGTTTGAGAAGCTTATTGTGCTGAAAATCAATATACCAAGAATAAGTTTGCCTATTGCGGGCGTGATTGGGCAGGTCATAAGTATAATAGTTTGTTATCATACTGAATTTACAAATAATATGTGTTAAAAACATTTAAATATTTTCAAAAATGAATCAGGTATAAACAACTAATACTAAAAGAGATCAAATGCGGAAGTTGATCAAAGGTTTCCATTTGGGGAAAAACAGAGAGATTAAAGCGAATCTTTTAACTTACAAATAATTAGACTTTATATTCAGTGGGTTTGGAAATCAACAAATTCTATTCTGATTCAGGATTGGATATTTCATACCCCATCAATGAGAGCATTTTTTGTGCATATCTTCTGCCTAATATTCTATAGCCTTCTGAGGTGAAATGCGCCTTGTCGACTTGCACGGTACAACCTTTGGATGAGATGACGTGGGCAGTAGGGATGGTTTTCGGTAATGTATCAATAATAGGATTCATCGCCGAACAGCATCCTCCTTGTTCTTCATCGACTAATTCGCCTGCTAGTAAAGGTGTGTTTTGAGCGTCCAGGGAAAGATCATTCAGCATATTATTGTAGATGGTCTGAACATAGGTAGGCCAAAGTGTGTCGCCTGTATTGGTTTCCCCCTGGTGTAGTAGAATTCCTTTTATCACACCATCCTTTTGGGCTAATTTCGCAAGATTGATAAGGTGACCGTAAGGGTTTCCTCCATAGTTTTTTATTTTATTTTGAAACCATTGTTCTTCATAGGTAGAGTTATAATCCTGGTAGATGTCTTTATCAAAAAGTCGGATGTCACAGCCGCCGATGGCTACATTGATAATGCCCACGGAAATGCTATCCGGAAGGTTTTCGATCAAGGTTTTACCGAAATAATCTGCCGGTGAAAGGTGCGAATAACATTGGCAAGTAGGAGGGGCAGAAGGATACCAGGTGGCTTCCTTTCTATCCAGGTTGGGGCAATTGATTGCTTGAAGGAGTTTAAAGCGGTGATCAACAACCGTGTCTTGCGCTTCAATCGGGCCTACACCTTCCATGTTTGATTGGCCAAAACATAGGTAAATGTAAAAGTTAGGGTCTTGCGAAAAAGCTTTGGTACTGATAAAAATTAACCCTATGGCAATCAGCTGTAAATACTTCATGATTTATTCCTTTAAAAGTAGCAAGTAAACATCATTTTTTGATCAATTCAAATAGGTAGATCAAGTGAATGGCTGTTTGTGAGTAAAATTATGGTTTTTGAATTTTGGAATTATTGAGGGATATCCAACAAATGTAAAGTCTATTTTCATGTGATGTTCTAAACCACAAGTTACACTACGTAAAGCTTGCGGGAGACGATTGATTTCCTTGAAATCAACGAATACAATAAACAAACCTTCATCCCTTTACAATTAGGTCATTCATATCCTTGCTTGTTCTTTACTTTTATTTCCTGTTTCTTCTAAATGGATTAAATGATTTGTTCGATATTGATTACCCAGAGTTATTTGAGTATAAATATTTCTTTATCCTAAATCCTATAACACATATTATTCATCAGTAATGACTAGAATGGGTCTATTAATTTTCATTTTTTAACTATAAGCAGAGGATTGATTGAAAGAATATAGATATAGGTACAAGTAGGGGTATGGTAAATAGAATTTAGCATCCTAATACTAAAATATAGGGCAATTAAATATAAAATAGTTTACAGATATTATGCTTTAATTACTTTGTGATGTACTGTTCTATATTTGATCTCTGGTTATTGTAAATAGAGTAACTTCCATTTATAGGGATTTTTGTCTTTTTTGTTCCTATTAAAATCCCAATTCCACAACCAACATAGGTTAAAGATGAGGTTAATATAATGCGTGTAGCTTGATTGGCTTCTTTTTCAGATAATAATGGATTACTGTCATCGCCATTTTCTATTAATGTAAAAGAAAGAATTCCACCTAGAAGAAGCCCTCCCAAGCTACCATATATAGTGCCTCTTCCGATAGCACCCTTTTTGCGAAATTGAACTTCCTGTATGTTTTCAATTTTAATATTGTCAAATAAATCATTAGTAGTGGTGCCGCTAATGTTTTTACCTCTCATGGTAAAAGAGGAGTCATTAACACTATAAAGAAATCCTTGATATACCATAGGAGTTCCAGAATTTTGGCTGTTGATCAATAGCCAAGAATTGTAAATGTTAGATTCAGTAGTTGTTGATTGACCAGAAGCAGAATTGAATAGCAAAAATAGGATGAGAATGACAAAATATTTAAGGTTTGACTTTTCCATACAATTGATTTTAAATAAAATAATTAACAGAAAACTTCTTACCGATGCGTCACAACCAACAGATTAAGTTAGGGAAATTTATTCAAATTTTTAAAATGATTTAAATTAATGAGCGGGCATAAAAAAAACCGCTTAAATATTGAATTTAAGCGGTTTTGATGTTAAATGGTGCTTTAAAAGCGGTCTGGACGAGACTGTCCTTATCTTTATAACCTCTTAAATATCAATAAGTTATTATTTCATATTCGTTAGTGTTAACCGATTTGTTAACCGAATATTTTGTTTCTACTTGGTATGATTTGAAAGAACGATTCAATACTTAAATATACTCAAAAAAGGTCAAATTATATGGGTTTTGGGTAGGAAAATGCAGGATTAGAACCTTGAATTTTCGGGCTAATCGGTGATGAATTCACGGACCAGGTCGGGGCAAAGGCCGGTGTATTCTGCGAACTCGTCGATGGTGATGAACTGGTGTTCTTTCTTTCCCAACTCTTTTCGTATTTGCTGTAACAATCTACCTCCTGTTCGCTCGCTTTTGCCTGTGATCCGCTGTACATCTTTTGGGTAAATGCACTCTCGCTTTAATCGCATGATATATCTTTTAATTATACGCACTATATAGGCTTTATATACGCTTTATCCTGGGCTTTAATATAGGGAATCCTCCTCAATAATACTGACCATTTCTGTCGTATCAGTCAGGATCAACCATATGGGAAATGGATTTTTGTCACGATACTTCTATTCAAATATTTTGCCGCTTTCATCAAAATAAATTTTATATGGCAAGACAAAAAGGTATTATCAAATTGAAAGGATCTATCGGGGATGTGTCCTTTTACAAAACACAGGATGGCTACCTGGCCAGGGAGAAAGGCGGGGTGGACAAAGAACGAATCAAAAACGATCCGGCTTTTCAACGGACCCGTGAGAATGGGGCTGAGTTTGGAAGGGCTGGATCTGCTACTCGAATTCTTCGGACGGCGTTCCGGCCACTGCTCCTCAAAACTTCTGACGGCAGGGTGACTTCACGCTTGACCAGGGAAATGATGAAGGTGGTTAAAGCTGACCAGGTGAATGCAAGAGG
>JBNLGO010000185.1:0-6545 GCA_050306095.1 Cyclobacteriaceae bacterium | reverse complement strand
GTACATGTGGCATATTGTGAGCAAGGTATAAGAAGAAAGGAGATTCTTTATGCTGATCAATAAATTGAATAGCTTCTTCTGTATATTTCTTTGTAATGTAATGCTGATCCACCTCAAATTCTTCTACTTCATTTCCACGCATATACACTACACTTGCCATATCATTGCTATAGGGAATCCCGAAGTAGCTATCAAATCCTTGTTGCAAAGGGAGAAACTGATGGTGATGGCCTAAATGCCATTTCCCTACAATTCCGGTGGCATAACTTTTTTGCTTTAATAATTCAGCTATGGTCACTTCATCAGGTGAAAGACCTGTAAAACTTTCCGGAAAAAATACACTATTTATCCCCATTCTTTGAGGGTAACGACCAGTAAGAAGCCCTGCCCTGGAAGGACTGCATACAGAAGATGCGGAATAGAAATCAGTGAATTTAATTCCCTCGCTGGCCAGGCGATCAATATGAGGTGTTTTAATATCTGAAGCACCAAAACACGCCAGATCACCATACCCCAGGTCATCTGTGAAAATAAATACAATGTTTGGAAGGTTTGAAGTAATTTCCGTTTGGGGGGTGTTTTTTTGACAACTAAAAATATAAAATAAAGTGAAGAGAAAGATGGTGTTTTTCATGGCTCAAATGAGTGTTTCATCAAGGTATTGATTCCCCAATTAAAACACAACCAGTTAGCAATTTTGGCAATTGCTGGATCCTTGACTCAAAACTCCTCCTCTTTTGTCAAAAGTTAAAGCACAGCAATCGATGAACATGGCTTTTAATTTTTTTCGTGCTCGCTGTACTTTAGATTTAAGAGATGTATAGGAAATACCCCATGATTTGGCCAGATTGTTTTGACGCTGCCCCTCTATATCAATTTTGCGAATTAGCAACTGCTCTTGCTCTGTCAATTTGGATATAAACGGATCAATACAACATGCTAAAGCATCCAATTCCTGCTCTTCCGAATCCATTTCTAAATCATCAAAGACAGGTTGAGTTGCTTCTTGTTTTTTCGATCGGTAATAATCGAAAATAGTATTTCTCGTGAGCTGAAAAAGCCAACTCACGAGTTTGTCACTATTCTTCAAAGATGATTTCTTCAAATGGATCTTTTCAAACACATCATGCAATATATCTTCTGCAGCTTCTCTGTCCCGGATATTCGCTTTTATAAAGCCAAATAAACGATCAGAAAACTCTTCCCAAAGGCGATGTGTTTCTATATCAGGCACAGCATGTGGCATCACAACATTCTTTATCTTCCTTTACTTTCTCTTTACCGGAAAAAAAGGTTTTGAGGTTTCCCGGGACTTCATATTTCTTTTCTACTTTATCATTGTGGGCGAATAATCCCTGTAAAATACGGTTGGCAATAAGTTCTTTTGGTGGCACATCATATTCCTTATCATCAAACACCCAGGATCTACATTCAAAATCATCACCGCATCCGCACAGTTCACCGCATTCATTGCAACTACTTTCCCTTTGTTCAAAACCCACATCCACTCCATTTACCAAAATGGTAGGTGATTTTTCAAATTGGTAAACTTTTGCATCTTCAATGGATTCGATTTTAATTTTATTAATAAATGGTTTAACTCCAATAGTAGGGAGAAATGATGTTAATTGATCAAATACTTCGTCTAAATGTGATTCAGTATTTTTGCATCGTTGACAAGTTTCATTATCTAAGAACAAATAATCGATTTGCACTTCTTGTACGTCCATGATATTGTTTTTATGGTTAAACATGATTTGCATCAAAGACGCAGAGATTGAAAAAAGACGCAGAATTAATTCAACAATTTCAAAAATGGGCTGGCTATTTGTAATTTAACAGAGTTACAATCTTACCCAATATACTCCATCAGACACTTTACCTGATTTCCGTTTTAATTTTGACAAATCATTATCCAAATTGGCTTTTGAGATATAAATCCTATACCTGCCAAATTTATTATGATTATAGATTGTAGAAATATAGAAAGAGCCAACATTAATTTCATTATGGATTTCATCAATAGAATCAATTACCTGCCGGAATTCTTCTTTATTTGTTTCTAAATATTCATAAAATGAAAACGGCACTTTATCGGGGTTAATATTATCAAAAGAAAGTTGCCATCGATTTTTAGCTAATTCCCCTTTGTATATTAAACTTGATCCAATGATTTCAAAATCAGGGCAATAAAAGTAGCAATCACTTGACATATAACTCACACTGTCCTTAGTGATTTTTTCCATTTGATAGAAATGCTTTATAGTAATATTAAATCTATTACTGTCGGACGCATAAATAAATAGATCACTAATCTTGTCTCCTCTATTTATAAAGTAAACCGATGCGGTCTCTAATCTGCCGAACTTATTACTAATCAATGAAGCTAATTCCCTCTTTTCAAATTGACTTCTTCGAAAATTAAAATACGGCTCTTTTAAAAACATTTCCCATACAGAATAACCAATGAAAAGGCCAACTATTGAACCCAATACCAGGAACTTCAAAATTTTACCAACAACAGTTTGACTAAAATGCTTAAAACGATTTCTAACTAAATACTTTTTTGGCTTTTTCCCATTAATAGTTGATTTTGGTATAGCAACACTTTGACCATAAACTTGCTTTAATTTGTTAAAGGCTTTTTTTGGTTTGCGTGTGTAAACCTCCTTTTTCATACCAAAACCCATATAGCCCATAGCTAAAAAATTTATATTCCTAGATTATTATACGAAGATTTATTGCGTTTTCTATCTACATAACAAATTATTGACCCACCATCGCCTTCATTCTTAATGCAAATGTATTTTGTGGATTAATGAACAAGGCCTTTTCTAAATATTCTTTCCCCTTATCTGGTTGGCCAATATCAAAATGTGCTTTAGCTAAAAATGCATATGCTTGATCAGAATCAGGGTAGAGTTCTACACACCACCTTAGAAGTTCAATAGCACTGTGAAAATCACCTTTTTTGGCCAAACGATCCATGATCGGAAAAATAGTATCCCACTCACCTGGTTTAATTTCATGCCCAAATTTTTCTTCTAACCCAGCATAATGTTTTTTTATCAATGCTACAGCCGATCCTTGAAATTGCTCCGGTAAAGTAAATGACCAATTTTGGTATAGATATAATAGTCCATCTTGCAGGTTTAAAACTAAATTCGTGAAATGGGTTTCACCATCATGCACCTCAAAATTATAATCAGAAGTTGGAATAAGAGCATTTAATTTCCCTTCAAATTTTCTGAAAATAGTCGTATCTGTAAAATCTTGTGATCCAATGGAAGAATAAAGAATTGGAGCGCTATTATTAATATTCTCATTTGACAAATAAGGAATCAGAGGATCAATTGGCCCGGGACTTCCCGATATAACAGCATTGAATAAATCAGGCTTTTCAAGCAGGGTAAATAGTGAAAAACTCCCCGATAGTGAATGTCCCGCTAACACCCTGAATGGTGCTCCTCTACAAAGGGTATAACCTCTTGTTCCAAATATTGAAGAAAATTCTTAGCACCTTGATTGATCGACATGTTATAGGATCGATTATCTGCCGAAAGCCCTACAACAATTCCTTCATCAACATTCTTTCCCATCCAATGCAATCTCAATATTCCCTGGTAAATATTTGAAATTCCCGGAGCATCTAATACATAATGCACAGGATATACTCTTGTGGTGTCTTTCCCATAGCTTTCTGGTAGATAGACAAAAATTAACATTTCTTTCCCTATATATTCCGAGGAAATTTGATGCTTTTCGCCGAAGATAAATTCATCACGATAGTCCTGTCCGAAAGCTAAAAGAGCAATAAATAATAATAAGATAATAAGTGTGACCAGCCGTTGCATAGTTGTGTTGTTTAATTGAAATAACAAAGGACTTAGGTGCGAAGACCTACACTGGCTGGAAATGAAAGGATATTATTCCTTCAATTATCAAACAAGGTAAGGATAATTTTAGTTCATTGCCGGTCTACAAAGGCATTAATTCGTTGAGCCTTCTCAAGCTATTTCCACAAGTGGTATAGCTTTATACATGTCAATGCATTAATTTAGGTTAATCCAATTCTACATTTTTATCATGAAAAAGCACCTACTTCTATTTGTTATTATCTTGTGTAGTGCCTGTTGCTTTGCTCAAAACAGTGCATTTACCTTTTCATTTGATCATCAGGCGATCATGGTGAGTGACTTGACTAAAAGTGCTGATTTCTATTTGAATGTATTGGGATTAAAAGAAATAGATAACAAAACCGGAAAGAAGAACATACGATGGTTTTCATTAGGCGAGGATAAATCTCTTCACTTAATAACCGGTGACAACAGCGAGGTTGCTCTAAATAAAACCATTCATTTAGCGATTAAAACACCAGATTTCGAAGCATTTGTTAAACATCTGGAAAAGATGAAAATAGAATATTGGGACTGGGTAGGTGCAAAAAAGAAGGTCGCCATTCGGAATGATGGAGCAAAGCAGGTTTATATTCAAGATCCGGATGGATATTGGATTGAGATCAATAATGATTTGCCATAAACTATCCCGCTTTACTATTCATCAACAAATCATTTTTGTTGAAATCATCTTCAATTTGATCAACATTGATTAAATTTTGGCCTATTATTTCAGATAACAAAGCAAGAAAATGACGTGCGAACATTGTTGTGGAGCAGATAGACTTTTTGATTTAAAGGGAGCAAAAAAAGATCTTAAAAAATATAAGAAAAAGGGGCCATCCAAAATCACAAAAAAGCTCATCAATGCTTTATCTGATTATGAAAAGAAAGATAAAACCCTCCTGGACATTGGTGGCGGAATTGGAGCTATTGCCTGGCATTTTCACGAAAACGGAGCCCTTAGTACCACAGATGTAGATGCCTCATCAGGATATATAAAAGTAGCAAGGGAATTTGCCGCTGAAAAAGGATGGGAAAGTAATACTGATTTTAAACTAGGTGATATCACCGATGTATCAGACGAACTCCCCAAATATGACTTTGTAACAATGGACAAGGTGGTTTGCTGCTATCCGGATTATGAACAAATCCTAACAACTGCAATTTCAAAAACTGAAAAAGTGATTGCCTTAACTTTTCCATTAGGTGGGCCTATCACCAATTTACTGCGCTCAATAGGAAGCATATTTTTAAAACTAAAGAAAAATCCATTTCGCCCTTACATTCACTCCTCGGAAAAAATAGAAGAGGTCATTCGGCAAAATGGATTTATACCTGTTCATCAGAGTATATCTTTTCCCTGGAGAATTTGGGTGTTTACAAAATAGAATATTATTAATTTCCACGGATGACATACCCTATTTTAAATGAAAAATTAACAGGATAAGTATTCCACTGGTCCCAATTTTCCCTAACAAAGTTTGGTCCTATATCCAATTGAATTGAAAAACCTTTACGGGCAATGTATTCATAACCAATAGGAATATATAGAGCTGGTTGGCGACGAAATTCATCAGAACCCCCGAAAACAAGGAATTCCCTTTGTGAAGCTATTTGTAAACCGGCAAAAATGCTTGAACAAGAAATATGACGATTCCCAAAATAATAATTCATGCCTATATGATAATCAAGATCAATACCAATCCCGAGATTTACAGAAACCTTACTCCCTGCATTCATATTAATATGAAGACCAAACAATTCAGGCCCGTAAACTTGCAAATAAAATCCTCCAGTTTGAGCAATGGATAACGAGTCTTGAGCAATTGTTTTTGTGTGCATTCCAAAAACAAACATTGCACAAATAATAATTGGATAGTACTTCATAGGTTGTGCAGTGATTAAAATTTAACTCAATTTAATCAATTATAAATCACTAAAGCGGAAGCACATACATTGAATACTATTCAATATCATTAGAAAATAACTATTTGATCTCAGCTGATTGAAGATTGGCAACACTTATTTTGGGATTGCCTGGCAATTTAAAATCGAAATTTTTCATCACCTCGGTCGGGAAGAAAATCGCCGTCATATTGGTCAAACCTTCATCAGCAAACAGCTCAATGGATGCATGATCGATATATAGAGTCAAATCTACTTGGCTATCAGTGGAAATTCTTGGTGCCTTAATCAATTCTTTAAATCCATCATAGAAATCTATTTTTCCTGCTTTAGACCGATCGATAAAATATTCATTACTTTCCTGATCGTATCCAATAATTAGTTTCTCTCCTAAATCATTAGAAAGCACGCATTTAAAATCAGATTTTGCGATATCTGCCAACTCTATCCTTCCCAATCCATTCGAAAGATTAAGGGTATCACTTATTACCTCCATTTGATTCTCGACTAATCGATTCAAATTTTCATACGGCTGACTTTTCAAATAATACTCCTCACCTACTTTTTCCAGGGAAATGTTTCGGGGAATGGTCATAGCACTTCTCCATCTCTCAGTTGGAACCACCTGCGCATACAACCAATTTCCCATCCAACCTAGGAATATGTTGTCATCCGTATTGCCCCAGGTAACTCCTGCGTAGTTGTCAGGGCCATAATCTATCCACTTGATGTTCGAATTGT
>JBNLGO010000184.1:0-6574 GCA_050306095.1 Cyclobacteriaceae bacterium | reverse complement strand
GAATACCGAGTGAAAAGTACCCATCCAAAGATTTCTAGCTTCACTTCCCACTACCGATTCAATCCTCTCGCGCATCTCACCCGCAGCCTTATTGGTAAACGTTAAGGCAAGAATATTGAAAGGATCTACATTTTTTTGCTTAATTAAATGTGCAATTCTAAAAGTTAATACACGAGTTTTGCCTGATCCGGCACCTGCAATAAGCATGCATGGCCCATCCGTATTTACTACTCCTTCTAATTGTGGTTCGTTTAATCCTTCTAAATAATCCATTTCGCCAGTTAAAAATAAAAGCCGCAAGTTAAAGAATAATGATGGTTTAAGCAGAGCAAAAAATTGATAAACTTATTATTCCCATTAGACTTATTTATTACATACATGTCTTCTCTATCCTTAATGGTAAAATTGAGAAAACGAATATGCTGAATTTTGAAAAATCTGGATTCTAAAATACACAGCAACTAAATGATTATTAAATTTGCCTCTGAACTTGCTAAAGCAAAAAATATGATTGTAGTCGATAATACCATCATCAGTGATGATATTGCGGAGAATTACTTTGTATGCGACTTAAGTAAATGTAAAGGGGCATGCTGTGTGGAAGGTGATTTAGGCGCTCCTCTCGCCGAACATGAACTGAAGGAGGTAGATGAGGCCTTTGAAAAGGTGGAGCCATATCTCTCTGAAAAGGGAAAAGAAGCCATTAGGCAGCAAGGAAGGTATGTATTTGATGAAGACAAGGAGTTTTCCACCCCTACCATTGACGGAAAAGAATGTGCATACGCTATCTATGATGAACAGGGTCAATTAAAATGTGCATTTGAGCAGGCGCACAAAGACAAAAAAATTAAATTTAAAAAGCCCATAAGTTGCCATCTCTATCCTATTAGAATTGCCAAGTATGATGATTATGATGCCATCAACTATGACCGATGGGATATCTGTAATCCCGCTTGTACACTTGGCCAACAATTAAAAGTTCCCCTTTTTAAATTTTTAAAAGAAGCCTTGATAAGAAAATACGGGAAAGAATGGTATACCAAGCTAGTCAATGAAATCAAGATCAGGGAAGAGGTTAAAAAGTAAACCACTAATACGCACCTACATCAATTTTCTATATTCCTTTTTTAGTATAATTGTCTTTCTGTATAATTCACGTTTCAATGAAATACTTGTATATCTCCTTGTCGATTATATTCGTGCTTTTTGCCTTAGTACAACTTAACGACCCAGATCCTGCTATTTGGGTAGGAGTATATTTATTAACAGCAGTATTTTCATTTTTAGCCTTTCGGCAAAAATTCCATCCATTACCCACACTTGTTTTCATGATTCTTTGCGCGATTTGGGCGATTATTCTCTTTCCTTCGTCTTTTACAGAGTGGTGGCAATTGGAAGAAGAAGCTCAAACTCTGAAAATGAAAATGCCTGGTATCGAAGAAGCCCGAGAGTCCATGGGGTTATTAATTTGTGTCGCAGCGTTATTAATTATTTGGATTAAGGGAAGAAAATTTAACAAAACTACTAAAAAAGGTCTCTCTGAATAAAATAGTCTTCTTACCTTTGTTTCTTTATTTCAGTAAGTTTTATGATACATTATAAATCCAAGGAGGAAATTGAACTGATCAGGGAAAGTGCTCAAATAGTGAGCAAAACATTGGGTATGTTGGCAAGCGAAGTAAAACCTGGTGTGTCTACACTTTACCTGGATAAACTAGCCGAAAATTTTATCAGGGATCATGGCGGTGAGCCTGGATTTCTTGGATATGGAGGGTTTCCAAATACACTTTGTACCTCTGTTAATGAGCAAGTAGTTCATGGCATTCCTAATGACAAGCCTTTGAAAGATGGCGATATTGTATCTGTAGATTGTGGAGTCAAAAAGAATGGATTTTTTGGAGATCATGCATACACCTTTACAGTTGGAGAGGTTAAACCTGAAATCATTCAACTACTGAAAATCACAAAAGAAAGCCTCTATCTTGGCATAGAGCAAATTGCCAAGGGAAATAGAATTGGCGATGTGAGCTTTGCAGTACAAAATCATACTGAAAAACTACATGGATATGGTGTAGTACGGGAATTGGTAGGACACGGAGTCGGCAAAGACCTGCATGAGTCACCAGAATTACCCAACTATGGTAAAAGAGGAAAAGGCCCAGTAATTAAAGAAGGTTTGGTACTTGCCATTGAGCCGATGATCAACCTTGGTACCCATCGGGTAAAACAACTTAGCGACGGCTGGACAATCGTCACACAGGATGGACGGCCATCTGCCCATTTTGAGCATAATGTAGCCGTAGTTGATGGGAAACCAGAAATATTATCAACTTTCTCTTTTATTGAAGAAGCGCTGGAAGTAGTATTGTATTAATGAATTATTGTAGTCAATGCGGTTCAGACAATGTCTCCTTTCGAGTTCCAGAAGGTGATACTTACCATCGGTTTATTTGTGATAATTGTGGTATAATTCATTACCAAAACCCAAGGATAATTGTTGGTTGTTTGCCACTTTATGAAGATAAAATACTTCTTTGTAAGCGAAATATCGAGCCACAAAAGGGTCTCTGGAATCTACCGGCTGGCTTTATGGAAAATGGTGAGAAAGCTGAAGAAGGAGCGCTAAGGGAGCTATTTGAAGAAACCAAAGCTACGGCTGAAATGATCAAACTCCATGTGCTATTTAGTTTACCTGAAGTGCAGCAGGTTTATTTACATTTTTTATGCAAATTAAAAACCCCTGAATTTTCCACTACTCCGGAAAGCTCAGAGGTCAAATTATTTTCGATAGACGATATTCCCTGGGACCAAATGGCCTTTCAATCATCCACGTTTGCTCTTAAAAAATATATTGAATTTGGACCCGACTTTGAAGGCGTCCATATTGGTAATTATATGAAAAAGGAAAATTGGATGTAGCTAGTAATTATTTCACCAGTTTCACCCCGTCACTTTGTAACTTCATTACACCTCCATCTACATTGCAAACATTCTTAAAACCCATCTCTTTCATGATTTTCTGGGCTTTTGCACTGCGCCCACCTGATTTACAATAGACATAATACGACTTTTCTTTATCCAACTGACCAATTTGACTCTTGAAGGTAGATGAATAAATATCAATATTTTCGGCCCCTTGTACATGACCAGATTTATACTCGCCTTCGGTCCTTACGTCAATGATCTGTACTGTTCCTTCTGCATTTTCTTTTACTTCCTTCGAAGTAACTTCGCAATCTCCACTTTGCGCATTACTATTTTGGCCATTTACCATAAATAGGTAACCAAATGTGGCCACAGCAACAACCAATAAAAACACAATTTTTCTATTCATCATATCACTTTTAATGTGGTAAATATTTTCTTAACATGCCATATACCCAAACACCGGCTATGGCACTTATTAATACTAAGACAAACACAGAATAACCGCTTCCTACAATGGCGTAAATTGGCCCGGGGCATGCGCCGGTGAAAGCCCAGCCTAATCCAAATAACGTTCCTCCTATAATAAGGCCATGATTGTATTTTTTTGGCTTCGCAATAATTTCTTCTCCTTCAATTGTTTTAGCTTTTCTGGCCTTCATTATTAACAAAGAAATAGCTCCCACAATCACCGCGCTGCCAATAACACCATACATATGAAATCCCTGGAAACGGAACATCTCCTGAATTCTAAACCAGGATACAACCTCTGATTTAACCAGTATTACTCCGAATACAATTCCTACAATCAGATACTTTACATTCTTCATTCTAATTCAATATTAATGGGATCAAAAAATAAGTAGATATCATGCCGCCGATAAAAAAGCAAATGGTAGCAATTAACGATGGCAACTGAAGATCCGAAAGTCCTGTAATGGAATGGCCAGAGGTACATCCGCCGGCATACCTGGTTCCAAAACCTACAAAAAAACCTCCTATAATCATGAATATCAAACCTTTAGGAGTAAGCACATTTTCCCAATTAAATAAATCCTCAGGAAGCAATCCTTCAAAATTGGTAATCCCCAACTGTTTTAAGTCGCTGACAGTATCTTCTGAAATGTTTACCGGACTTCCATCACTTAGAAATTGAGTAGCTATAAAAGCACCAATTAATACCCCCGCTACAAGAAAGAGGTTCCAGACATGATCCTTCCAGTTATAGTTAAAAAATTTAATTTTAAAAGGGATGGTAGCAGCGCATATGTGTTTGAATGACCTGGAAACACCAAATAGTTTATTCCCCAGCCAAAACAACAGCGGCACCATCAATCCTATCAATGGCCCGGCAACATACCAAGGCCATGGTTTAAGTAAAAAATCCATCATAAGCAGTTATACAATTATCTAAAAATATCCCTCAAATTTAATAGTAAAAGACATAAGTAACCTGAAAACAAGTTACTTATGTCTTTACCAAAACAATCAATTAGAAAACAAATTATTCTATGGGACCTTGCCAATCTATCATCCCTCCTTTTACATTGACCACTTCCGCAAATCCATATTTTTGCATTATTCCGCAAGCCTTTTTACTCCTGTTTCCACTTGCACAAACAATGTAATGCGCTTTTGATCTATCGAGTTTTGAAATCTGATCTTCAAAATTTGGTGCCATCACATTCATATTTTGTGCTCCGGGAATATGGCCGTTCATGTATTCACCAATTGTCCTTACATCGATAATACTTAAGGTCCCTAAACCTTTCTCTCCTACCAGCTTCTGCATGTCTATATTTTCGATATGCAGATATTCCTTTTCTACTTCTGCAAAAAAATCAAACAACCCCATCTTACTACTCCTATTACCTTTACCTCAATAATTTACCCTAATATCTGTTCTAATTTTTCATTGAATTTTGTAGTGGCACATTTTCCAGCAACTAATGGCAACCCTTTGTCCTTTTGAATAGCGCTAAATCCACCCAATACATTGACGATGTTATCCACACCATTCATTTTAAGAATGGATGCAGCTATCATTGATCGATAACCACCAGCACAATGAACAACCATTTTCTCATTTTTGTTTAATTGACCTACCTGATCTTGTAAATCAATAAGTGAGATATTTCTGGCGCCTTCTACATGTTCTGCTTCCACTTCACTATTCCTTCTCACGTCCAAAATCTTATACCCCTCTTTCACCAAACCAGAAATATCTGCTGCATTAATAGATTTTACTGTGTCAATTTCCTTACCCGCTTTTTTCCATGTTTCTACTCCTCCTTCTAAGAAACCTGCCACATTTTCGTACCCCACTCTTGCAAGCCTTAAAATTGACTCTTCATCCTCACCAGGATTTGTCACCAACACTAATTTTTTATTAAAAGGAATAAGTGAGCCAACCCAAACAGCATATTGCCCTTTCAATCCAATATTTAATGAACCTTTTACAAATTCCTTTTCAAAATCATCAGGTGCCCGGGTGTCCAGGATCCATGCACCTTCTTTAATTTCTTTTTCAAATTGTTCTACTGATAAAGCATTCATATTTCGCTTCATCACCTCATCGATGCTATTATATCCTTCTCGGTTAATTCTGGCATTTTCTGAGAAATATGCCGGTGGAGCACTCAAACCATCTGTGACTACCTCTATAAATTGCTCCCTGGTCATTGGCTGAAGGGCATAGTTTGATTTGCGCTGCTGTCCAATGGTAGAAACCGTCTCTTTACTCATATTTTTTCCACATTGCGATCCAGCACCGTGCGCAGGATAGAGAATTACATCATCGTCCAGCTTCATTAATTTTTGATGTAGCGAATCATATAAAATTCCTGCTAACTCATCTTGGGTCAAATCACTTTTTACAGCTAAATCCGGCCGGCCTACATCACCAATAAACAAGGTATCACCGGTAAATACTGCATGATCCTTACCTTTTTCATCAATTAATAAATAGGAAGATGACTCCATGGTATGACCTGGCGTGTGAAGTACTTTTATTTTAATTTCCCCTACTGAAAATTCCTCCTGATCTTCTGCCACATAGCTGGCATAGTTAGGCTTGGCATTTGGGCCAAAGACAAGTTTCGCCCCGGTTTTTGCCGCTAAATCAATGTGCCCTGATACAAAATCAGCATGAAAATGTGTTTCAAACACATACTTGATTTTGACACCTCTTTCCTGAGCCAACTCAAGATATGGCTCTGTCTCCCGCAATGGATCAATAACTGCTGCTTCTCCATTAGATTCTATGAAGTAAGCTGCTTCAGCTAAACAACCTGTATAAATCTGTTCTATCTTCATTTGTATAATTTTTTCCTTCAAAAACTATAACTCATTGAGATTCATCCAATGTGAATACTTATCACTCTATTAGAATAATGTCTATTTACAATGAATGGTTTCCCTCATTCCTCATTTTAAAGTAGTTCACACTTATTCATACAGTTGATCACGGTTACTACTTCTTTCAATCTTAAAAAGTAGTAAATGTTTTTTCCCTGTCGTTCGCTTCCCAATATTCCGGAAAGCTTCATGTGTGAAAGGTGATGTGAAGTCAATGATTGTTCTGATTCTAATAAAGTACAGATATCGTTAACACACACTTTTTCATTTTCGACCAACAAGCTGATGATGC
>JBNLGO010000183.1:0-6676 GCA_050306095.1 Cyclobacteriaceae bacterium | reverse complement strand
AAGTATTCAGCCCTGAATTTCTGAATAGACTCGATGATGTCATTATCTTTAATTCTCTGCAAAGAGAGCATATTCATGAGATTATAGATATCACTTTGAAGAAATTATTTTCAAGAATCGATTCTCTTGGCTATTCAATTGAGCTTACTGAAAGTGCAAAAGATTTTCTTGCCGAGAAAGGTTATGATCCACAATACGGAGCCAGGCCATTGAATAGAGCCATACAGAAATATCTTGAAGATCTTGTAGCTGAGGAAATCCTTAAAGGAGAACTTACAGATGGGGATGTGATCCAGGCTGATCACGATGGCAAAGGGGATTCGTTGAAAATCAAAGTCAAGAAAAAAGCCAAGAAAAAAGAAGAAAAGAAAGGTGAATAACGATTTTTCTTAAGACTATATATGTAGACTGCCAGAATATGGCAGTCTTTTTTTTTGCCCACTTTATCTTTTTTATAAGAATCAGGGTTACTTATGTCTCCTCTTGTCATAAATAAATGTTTACGATAACTTTATTTATATTTATTCAATAGATAAAGAAACTTAAACAGGATAAATACTAAACTTAATTATCAACTAAAATAATAAAACTATGCCACGAGGAACAATCTACAGAGATGATGGACCAGAATCCTATCAAAAAACTGGTCAAATTAAAAGTGATGGTGATGAAATATTTCCATTTTTTAATACTAAAAACCTTCCAATAGGAGAACCTGTAATATTTGATATTATAAGAACCAGGCTAGCGTTAAAAGTACGTATTGGAGATGAAAAATATGATTATGAAGGAATGATACCGGTTGCTGTAATTCCACATGATTTTGAAATTGATGAAAAGGATAGTAAAAAGAAATGGCCTGCAAAGCTTCGCGATCGATGGGAGGAAGAGTGGAAAGGTTATCATAGTGATGATGAAATAGAGAAAAAATTAGGAGTAAAATTAAGAAGGTCTGTAAAAAACCATCCACATTTCAAATAGGGGGGTGATTCATAAGCCTCATAGCAGCTTTCTGACTTTGAGGCTTTTGTTTATAAGATCTTCATTTTGAAAGCTAATTCTAAAGTGGTCAATAAATTCTTCAATTGTAGTTTTTTCATCATTGCATTTCAATATAGATGTTACAATAGCCCTTGCCCATGGGATGGCAGATTGAAACAAACATCTTGAAGGATTTTTACCCAAGGTTATTTTATGCATCACCTGATTAGTAAGCACATCATATAAAAAACCAATCAATAATTCGCCATAATCATATACAGTTGCCAGTGGCAATGAATAATCTTTGATGTTTGTTGCATTTCTTATGCAAGAGTGAACATTTTCGTTAAATCCGTAGCCAGCGCCAAATAATGATAGGATGTTGGTTTTTTTTAGATTTCCATCCGTTTCTTTAATTACTTCATTGCAAAGGTTTTTATTTGTTAAAACCAATAGCATAGCACAGAAATCGCAAAAAGCTTCTGCGATTCCGCGTGTTTCTATGTTAGCATTATACCACCCTGGTTTTAGTCCATCTAAAATAGCATGGCCGGTTTCATGTGCAACAATATCGACTGATCTACAATAATAAGTCCAATTTTTGTATGGGCCGAAGTAGTCCAATTCTATACATTTTTGTTCTCTCAGGTACCTGCTGTTTATACCACAGTTGCGGATATAAATTTGCATTGGGTCAGAATTGCCTTCAAGATTCCATTGCCAATGGAGAGGCTCTTCTAATATACCTTCTAAAATATTGATAAGTTTTCTAGAAATAGCAAAAGTCCGGATGGCATCCATTTCATTTTCATTATATCTATTGCCATCACTTGTTTGAAGAAAGTGGCCATTTTTATTTGGGCTTACTTTAAATCCATTCATATGAATCAGTTCGTCAGAAGGTCCGATATGGATTTTATGATCAAAAACTACGATAGATTCACCGAGAGCTGGGTAGTAGTCACCCTGATTCCATATAGCCATCCTTGTAGTCACAGAATTAACTAAATATAACCTCTTTTTTTAGTGTAAATAATAAGGGCTCCAGACACAATAAACAATAATAAGGCATACAATGTATAAATGTAAGTTCGATTATTTGTTAATCTAATTGGCTCATTATTACCTAATACAACGAAAGTTGCCCAATTGGAAGGATGGGCATCATAATCATTCATCTTGTTGATAAATTTTATTTTGGCTTGTTGCAGGGCTTTATCCTTTTTCATGCCCAAGGCCAGATGTTCATAGAAAAGATCCATCAACATGTAGGTGGACTTGTCATTTGCCCGCCATAAACTCATTACCAAAGTTGGGCAACCTGCAAAAGCAAAACCTCTTGCAATACTGAAAATGCCTTCCCCTTCCACTTGTTTTCCTATACCAGTTTCGCAGGCACTAAGCACTACAAGCTGGGAATTAGAAAGATCAAGATTGTATAACTCGTAGGCTCTAAGGATTCCATCTTCAACGGCATCTTCTTCAGATCGGAATATTAATTTTGAGTTATATCTGTCAATTGTATCTGCCTGTCCATGAATGGCAAGGTGTATGATAGAATATTTAGACGCTTCTTCTTTAAATTGCATCTCTGTTGCACCTTCTATTAGTTTAAAGTTTGCATTTGCAAAATGTGAACCTGCCGATGCGATTTCTTTGGCAGAATATGGAAGTTCATCCAATTCACCAGCTCCGGCAGAAAAACCCTGCTTGATGTTTGTTGGTGAGTAGCTCAGGGCTAACACATGATTGTTTAATTTTTGACTACGTTTTGCTTTGTTGCCTTTTTGAACACTTAATGAAAAAGTATAGTTGATGACATACTCTTTGCAAACATAAGGTAAAGACCAATAGCTCAACACTGATGTATCTGCATGGCTGGTTGTGAAAGCTTCAAATGGTAAATAGGATAATTCACCATCAGATACAATTGTATAATTATAGCTGCTTGGCACACGGCTGCAATTTTCAGAAACAACTTCAAGCACTGGTAAAAAAAGATTTTTATAAAGCTGATATGATGAAGTTACAAATGAATTATAAAGCACTTTGGACTTTTTTTCTTTTTTATTGGAAACTGACTGGCTATAATCTGAAATGTATTTTAATAATTCTGATGTTATTGGTATTTGGACAATCTGATTTATTTCCTGCCCAATGATAATTGCAATAAACTTAGATTCTGAACGATAATACTCAATTACAATATCTTCCTTGGCAACTATTTCCTTTTGGACTTCATCCAAAGTTAGAAATAAACTGTTGCCATCCTCAAATTCAAAGTCATTGATATGATCTCTAATTAGGCTTCTTAATAGTAATTTTTGAAGCATCATTTTTCTTATTTGATAATTTTCATGTGCCAAGGACTGTTTCTTTTGAGAAAGCTGATGTTTCAAATATTCCAATTCTTTTGAAAGAATCCTTTCCTTTAAGAAAAGGCTATCAGCTATTCCAATTCTTTCTTTTAGCAATGCACTTTGTTGTGACTTAAGAAGCAAAAAATACTTGCTCTGTTCTATAAATTGAAATGCTTTCTCAAAATATTGAATGTCAGAAGACTCATTATAAGCTTGAATCGCACAATCTACACTAATTTGGAAGTCTTCTTTGAAATATTGGAAAAGGGTAATCATAGATTCAGCCATAAATCCATTATTAATCAGACCTTTTATGATTTTGTATGCTTTTTCATATAAAAGTAATGATGCCTGAAGATCCTTAGGATGGTGGCTTTTTAAATACTGTTTGTATAATGCCTTAGCCTTATCAAAAACTATGTAAAGGACTGCTTCCTTATTGTCATAGCTTTCAAAATCAGGATTTTCATATATGTCTGGTGAATTAAACTCATCAAAAAGGGCAATCAAGCCTTTTTGAAAATAAACAAGTGCAGAATCCAGCCTCTCATAATCTAGGTAAACTTCCCCTATGCATCTAAAGTTTACCTGCTTGTCGAAAGATTTATCCCCTAATGCTTCAGTCACTTCTTCAATAGATTCTGTAAACAACTCAGTCATTTTATTTGATGTATCCAGTTTATAACTTGCTCTTCCTAAATTCATTTTTGATACAGATGACCACAATTTATCCCGAGCCGTTTGGTTTCGATTTTGTTCCAATGCCTTTTTTGCTAAATAGATACAGCTATCCAAATCACCTTGTTCGTATAAGATTGAACTGGCGTTTTGATAAGAAATGATAGAGCGGTTGTAGCTCGTTAGATTGTATGTTTCACCATCTTTAATTACAGATTTATAAATATTTAGGGCTTTCTGGGATATGTTATCTAAAAAATAGTAGGTGTTGCCAAGGTTAAGTCTCGTTTTTATGGTATTTATCTTGTCTTTGTGAATAGTATCATATAAATAGAGTGCATTCTCAAGACAAAGTGCGGATCTTTCAAGATCCCCAACATCTGCATAATAACTTCCTATTTTCTCGAGGTATAGCGCTTTGAAATAGTCATACTCAGGTAGTTGATTGACAGAAATATCTAACAGATTTTGTATGAAAGGTTTGGCCTCCGACATCATTTGACGGGTAAAGAAATAATTACCTAACTCATAATTGACTTTAGCTAATTCATAATACTGCCCGGGATATTTTTGAGCAATAGCTTTTGCTTTATCCAGATAGATCAGTAAGCTGTCAACATTGTTTTTGTTTTCATACTCCATGTATCTGTGAAGCTTTCCCATGTAGATGTAAAACCTAATCCACGTTATATTGTCCTGATCGAGATTGGTGATTAAGTTATTTTTTGCATCTTCCATCAATATGAGTGCTTGATCAATTTCTTCTTTGTTTCGTGAGAAGTAGTAGCTGAATCGCAGGATGTCTGCATGTTCAACGAGGCTTCTTGTGTAGGTTTCCCAGTCTTTGGATTTACATGATATTTCACGGACACTTTCACAAATGTCGATAGCCTCGTAATAAAAACCTTTTAACTTAAGGATTTCTGCACTGTCTAATTGGTGAGATTGGTTATTGGAGACTTCAAAAATGCTATTTTTTAATGCAAAAGCATCAGTGCCTTGAAAAAGTAAAACAAAATTGAAAAGCAACAACATGGCACAATGCCTGCGGTTGGTAGTCTCCATACTTAACTAATTCTTTCTCGAGATTATTCTTTAATGGATGAAATATAATGATGTATTCGTGAAAATAATAATAGATTCTAAGGGGATTTATGGTATCTATTTTTACTCATAAACATCTCACTTTATGATTGGTTCTGCGAAATCATTATCTCTGGTACTTATATATTTGACACCGGAGGGCACAATTTCAGCTTCAATTTTTTCACTTTTACCAATCACCTCGCCGTCGAGTTGCAGTACTTTAGGTTCTTCAGGTCTTATGATTGCATGGTTCACCTGATAGATCTCAGAGTACCCTTGCAGTGCTTCCAGCGCTTTATCGGTTATAGCAGTCAGTCCAAGATTGATAATGCCGGATAAATCATTTTGTTTGATGACAACTATTTCAAACTTACCGTCGTGGGGATTGCCCTTTGGATTAATAATGGCTCCTGTACCATACATTCTAGTATTCGCAATTAGAACTGAATATGCTTCATGTTCATATTCTTTACCCTCTATCTCAATTTTAACATTGAAAATTGGTGAGTTTTTCACAGCGTCCACAAAATGTTTTGCGTATGCTAACCATCCGCGGTTATGCTCTTTGGAAAAATTCTCAACCATAGCAGCATTAATTCCTATATCACCAAGGTGGATGGTATAATGGTCCTTATTCACTCTTATTAAATCGAGCGGAATGATGATTTTAGAGATGATAAGATCTTCCAGAGCCTGCAATGGATCTGGAGGAACTCCAAGTTCTTTTGCCATGCCATTTGCAGAGCCCATAGGTATGATACCGAAGGGAATATCACTACCCTGGAGTGCCCTGGAAGTCATTAATGTGGTTCCATCACCGCCAATAGAGACAACACGATTTGGTTTTTGAGCATCGACTTCTTTTCTCAATTTCTCAATATCATTTTGGCCTGTTGTACGAAATCTGCGAATGGAAATTCCATACTTATGGCAAAAATCATTGGCGTTTGCCAGAAAAACTTCCTTGTCTTTTCCTCCGGAAATCGGGTTAACAACAAATAGTAACTTCATCAGTCAATTTGGTTGAAAAACTAAATTTAAAAGAATATTTCAAAATGAAGTGAGATGAAAGTATGAATTTCTATCTAGGAGGATGTGTATTGTGCTGGTCAACAGTTTGATGAGATGTAGGCCGGTGTACCGTTTCTATTGAGACAGTCAGTAAATAACAGAATGCTCTGCATAATTTAAACTAGTGTGGAATTTCAATGATAAATTTCGAGCCTTCATTTTCTTTGGACTCAAGAATAATCTCACCTTTTAAAGCAGAAATAGTTTCCGAAACAATAAACAGTCCTAATCCAGACCCTTTTGATTTTTCGGTACCTCTGTAAAACATTTCAAAGACCTTTTCTGCCTGATCTTTTTCAATGCCAATTCCATTGTCTTCAATTGCAATCTGGTATTTCTTTGGCAAGTCTTTTAATATAATTTTCACAAAAAACCAGGAAAGGGAAGTTGAACAGTTAGGGGTTCTTTTAAAAAATGATTATGACAACCAAATAAAAAATCACATAGATATCGTTTTATCGTTGCTCGAAAACTTTGAGAAATACGGAACTAGCTTTGGA
>JBNLGO010000182.1:0-6699 GCA_050306095.1 Cyclobacteriaceae bacterium | reverse complement strand
ATATTTATTTAGGAACCGTGAAAAAGGTGGTTCCGGGTCTAAACGCCGCTTTCATTGATATTGGATATGAAAAAGACGCATTTTTACATTACCTAGACCTAGGGCCACAGGTTAGTTCCCTTAATAAGTTTACTAAGTTTGCATTAACAGGTAAAAGTCCTTCATACGAGCTGGGAAGGTTCAAAAATGAACCTGATATCAATAAGCTTGGAAAGATTAACCAGGTATTGACCAAAAACCAGAAGATTCTGGTCCAGGTCGTGAAGGAACCTATTTCTACAAAAGGGCCACGACTATCTTGTGAGTTATCATTGGCAGGGAGGTACATCGTACTTGTTCCATTTTCCAATGCAATTAGCATTTCCAAAAAAATCACCAATAGCAATGAACGCAAAAGGCTATTGAGACTGATTTCATCCATTAAACCAGATAATTTCGGTGTGATCATCAGAACTGTTGCTGAGAAAAAGGAGGTGGCAGAGTTGGACCGTGACCTAAGAAATCTGGTAGAAAAATGGAAGAAGGGTGTTAAGGAATTAAAAAAGGGCAAACCCAAGGATAAGATCATTGGAGAGATGAGCAGAGTCTCTGCATTGCTTAGAGATGTACTTAATGAATCCTTTGACAGTGTGGTTGTGGATGACAAGGTGATGTTTGAAGACCTTCGAGGATTCACCAAAGAGATTGCTCCCAGCAAGGAAAAGATCGTAAAATATTACAGTGGGAAGAATAAGATTTTCGAGAATTTTGGCATCGAGAAGCAGCTAAAATCACTTTTCGGAAAATCTGTAAGCCTGTCAAATGGCAGTGGCTATCTGATCATTGAACATACCGAAGCGCTTCATGTCATTGATGTGAACTCAGGCAATAAATCAGCTGAAGAATCTGACCAGGAAAGCACAGCATTAAAAACCAACCTAGAAGCTGCTAAGGAAATTGCCCGTCAACTTCAATTGAGAGATATGGGAGGCATCATTGTGATTGACTTCATTGACATGCGCAGAGCCGAGAATAAGCGTAACTTATTCGACAAGATGAAGGAATTCATGAAGGAGGACCGATCCAAATTCACGATACTGCCTCTTTCAAGGTTCGGACTTATGCAAATTACCAGGCAGCGGGTAAGACCAGAAATGAATATTAAGACCACTGAAATATGTCCTTCATGTGGAGGTTCAGGAAAGATAGCTCCATCAATTCTGATTGCTGACCAGGTAGAAAGAGATCTTGACTTTTTATTGAGCAAACAGAACGAAAAGCAGATCACAATTAGTATGCACCCTTACCTTCATGCTTATTTTACAAAAGGGATTTTCTCCAAAAAGATTCAATGGTATTTGAAATATTTCAAAAAAGTGAATGTGCTTCAGGACTCATCTCTTGCGATAACCGACTATATTTTTACCAATAAAATGGGAGAGCAAATCGAGCTTTAGAGTATAAATAAAAGAAATTTAAAAAGGTGGATTCAGGCAATGGATACACCTTTTTTGTTTTTACGGTACAGATTTTGTGTATATCTAAAGCAAAATATCACAACATGTAATAAAAACTAAATTAAGTTCTTTTTATGGAGATATTTTGGTTTAACTTTAATTTTGTATTTAACATTATTTTTTAGCACCCATGTTAATAAAGTACTATAGAATATTAGTCGTATTACTGTTTTTTGGAGGATTTTTAATTCAAAATAAAGCCTATTCTCAGGGTAATGTATATAAAATCCATGCATTGTTTATGTACAATTTTACAAAACATATTCAATGGAGTGATGATGTCGGAGATACATTTACAATCGGTGTCTACGGAAGTAGTAACGCCCTTGCGGAGGTGAAAGCTAATTTTTCAGGGAAGAAATTTTCTGGCAAGGATTTTAGGGTTATAAATATTGCTGGCCTGGGTGATGTTAAGACCAGTGACATGGTCTATTTTCCAAAATCAAATAAAAGTAAGATTCTTAATCTATTCGAGGAGGTTGACAAAACAAATACATTATTTGTCTCAGAGGATGACCTTATTGAATATGGTGTGCCTATAAGTTTTATTCTACAAAATAATAAGCTTGGTTTTAAGGTGAGTAAAAAGAACCTTGATGCTCTTGGATTAAAAATCAGTTCTTCACTGCTTTCCCTTGCGGAAGTTGTTGACTAGTTTCTTTCTTATTTTGAAGGCTTTATAAATGCCATATTCTCAAGTTTGTCGAGTTTCAATTCAGCCTTGCCAAGGTGTGCACTATTAGGAGTTTGCTTTGCAGAATAAATGAAGCAGAGAATTGCCACGATTATTCCTAAAAATAAAATCCATATGTTATGTCGTGCTCTCATCAGGTAAATTAAAACAATAACCAAGCCAGAATCTGATTTTCTTAAATCTTTTTATCATTAGATTCATTCATTACCAAAAAGTTTAAATTTGATTAGACTTTTTTCCACATGAGGACTGAAAAAATGAAATCTGCCAAAATTAAAGCAGGTAATTATTGCGCTTACCAGGAAAGAACCCAGCAGGAAGTAAGAGATAAACTTTATAATTTAGGACTTCACAGGGATGAAGTAGAAGAGGTACTTACGGAACTAATTTTGGAGGATTTTGTAAACGAGGAAAGGTTCGCTAAATCTTTTGCCAGTGGCAGATTCCATTTGAAGAAATGGGGTAAAGTCAAAATTGAATATGAACTTAAGCGAAAAAGGATATCTCCATATTGTATCAAAAAAGCATTAATGGAGATTTCTGAAGATGACTATGACAGCGCAATTCAACAATTAATAGACAAGAGAAAATCAAACTATTCGGGGAACCAATTTGAAATCAAAAACAAAATTTCCAAATATTTAATAAACAAAGGATTTGAAGCAGATCTGGTCTGGAAAAAATTGGAGGATATTTAGTCATTAATATCAAGAGTTGGTCCTGGAATGCCAGTAATGACTTTAACATGCTTGCCGGACATGGTTTCTAATAATGGTTTCAGCATCAATATTGCTTGCTCGTTTGTGGCAGTTAAAATTCCTGATTCATATGCAGCTTGTTCAATTCGCTTTTCAGTTTGACGATATGCCATCTGCAAAACCTCCTCATCCTCATTATTATCAGAAAACAATCGGCTCCACCAGCTATTATTTTTCAATGAGTAAATTCGCGTGTTTGCCAGGTCAAGTTTGTGGTAACATAATTCCGGAGGAGGCAAGAGCACCAATATGGTGTCTTTATCAATGGATATGTCAGATACCTCCATGCTGGTAAGATCAATACAACCAACAGCTTCACCAGAAGCTACCAGAATAACATTAAGATCGGGAGAGTAATCATGAATTTTTAGAATAGAACTACCGACTATCTTTCCTTCACTTAACTGCTTATAATCGAAAATCTCTTTGAAGTTATATTTTACAAGCTCTAATTTTCCCAACTGTTCAATCTCTTTTAAAATCACAGAGCTATCAACGATCTCAACTTTACCCTTTCTGGGGAACAGGTCATAGTTGGAGAGGTAAAGTGTCACAATCATTGCTAACAGTAAAAACCAGGGAAGAATTCTAAAGGCGAGTTTCGGACTAATCATAGAAATAAATATAAGAAATTAACCTGCGAATTATTGAGAGGATGCTGTTTTAAACTCTACTATAATCTTACCCACCAATTTGTCAATTGGCAATATCTCATTTACATACTCTATAGATGGTCCTGCACACCAGACATTACGATAGGTATTGCTAAATGCAGCTTTCTCCAGCTTTTTCATTCCCTTGTACAACGTCAATCCTTTGGCAAATTTTTTAAGTCGTTTGTTTTTGTTTAAAAATGCTTCGAGAAAGTTTTGCTTTGTACCAGTTTTTTGGATGTATTCTGTATTGATAACAGTACAGGGCGTGCCGCTAAGCTTAGTGGTCATTACAATATCTTTTGCCGAATAATTGATACAGGCCATTTTGTACTCATGGGAAACCGGTGATTCTTCAGTGGCAATAAATGGGCTTCCCATGGAGATACCACAGAAACCTTCCAGAAGTTTGTCTAAAAGTTGAGTTCCAGTCCCAACACCTCCTGCAGATATAATTGGTAAATCTGTTATTTTTCTCAATCGGCTAATAAGCTCTTGGCTACCAAGTTTCCCCGCATGACCACCAGCAGTATTGTTAACTGCAATGAGGGCATCTGGATTTGCGTCAATTGCCTTCTGGCCAAACTTCTCATCTATCACATCACAAAATACTTTTATCCCCTTAGCATGACATTTTTCTACTATTTCTTTTGGATTGCCCAGAGAGGTTATGATAAAATTCACCTCAAAATCCAGGCAGGATTTCAACTGTTCTTTAAGTCGAAAATTTGATTTATTGGCTATTAAATTAATGCCAAATGGTCCGGGAGCTTTATCTTTCAATTCTGCCAGGGCATTCCTCAATTCCTTATCTGACCTGTAGTTCAAGGCTGGTATTGCGCCTGTTATTCCAGATTCAACCGCTGCTACCACCATATTCACATCTGATACTAAAAACATTGGTGCCATAATTATTGGATAAGTGATCCGCAATAATTCTGTCAAGGGTGTTTTTAATGGTGAGAAATCTGTCAATCTAATGTTTTGTTTTGTGTTTCTTGGGTTTGGAAGGTTGCCAGGGTTGTGCGGGTGGTCTAGAACAAGCGTACAAAAACGAACTTATAATAAATAATATGAATAGTTTTTTAAGTGTTGCTTTGATAATTGTGGAGGTTTTCATTGATATCAACAAGATTATAAATGCTAAATTTTAAAGATAGTCTATAATCAATGAAACGAAAAAAAATTAATGGACATTGTTTAAAAGTAGTAATAGTATATTCTTACAGGATTTTTAGAATGGTGCTGATTGGTACTCTCTTTTTATAATCAGTATTGTAAAATGAATGTTTTATCAATCCATCGGTACCTATGATGTATGTTGCCGGTACAGGAAGATTCTTGCTATTGTCTCCATTGAATTTCTCGAGGTTTATACCCCAAATTTTGTATTTGGTATTTGTCATTTTGTCCACTTCAAATTTTACCTGATAAGCATCCATTATTTCCATGCCCTCATCGGATATAATGCGAAATGAATTCTGAAATTTTTCAGATGTTTCATCTATGAATTCCATTTTTTCTGGAGTAACTGTAATAACACTTGCCCCTTTTTCAATAATAAATCCTATGGAATCACTCAGCTGTTCAAGATGTTGATTGCAGTATTTGCACCAGTGGCCTCGATAGAATATTAGTACTACCGGACCTGACTGAAGCTGATGCTCCAGTTTAAATTCATTTCCAAATTGATCAACACCCTGGAAGTTTGGCGCTTTATCACCGATTTCTAATCCTTTTAATTCTGCAGCAAAAGCAATGGTAGCATAAAATGTAGTAATTATTAATGCACAAAACATGATAAATTTATTCATTGTCAATTTTTAAGCTATTTTTAAAAACGAAATTGAATGAAGTTTTCAACAATACCTGTCGCAAATCAGACAGTTTAAAATATTCCTGAAATTGATCAAAATTTATATAGGTTCTGAGAATCCAGTAAAAATTGAATGTACGCGAATCGGTTTTGAAACCGTCTTCGGTAATCTTGGGAATTATGAATTTATCGGTAAATCAGTGGCGTCGGGAGTTAGTGATCAGCCAATGTCGAATGAAGAAACTTTGGAAGGAGCTATACAACGAGCTAATAATTTACAGGAGCTTTATCCGGATGGAAATTATTTTGTTGGGATTGAGGGTGGAATCCAGAGAATAGGAGAGGAAATGGAGGCCTATGCCTGGATTGTTATTAATAGTAACGGGATATCAGGAAAAGCTCAAACTTCTACATTTCAACTTCCACCGAAGATCGTAGAATTGATTAATAAAGGTATTGAGCTTGGACATGCTGATGATATGGTTTTCAAAAGAAAAAACTCTAAGCAAGGCAATGGGGCGGTTGGTATTCTGACCCATAATATAATTGACCGGGTAGAATATTATAGGCATGCAGTAATTTTAGCTCTGATCCCTTTCATGAATCCTGAATTGTATCAAGTAAATCATGGCTAAGAAAAAAACAGCTTTCTTTTGTCAGAATTGTGGCACTCAATCGCCTAAATGGCTAGGTAAATGTCCTTCATGTGGGGAATGGAATACCTTTGTAGAGGAAGTGTTGGTTACTGGAAAAAGTGAAGGCTGGGATTCTGATAGCAGCGGTACTCCATTGAAGAAAAAACCCAGGCCAATCAATGAAATTGAAGCAGGAACTGAAATCAGAGTTAAAACCCATGATAATGAATTGAACCGTGTTCTGGGAGGTGGGATTGTGCTGGGATCACTGGTATTGATTGGAGGAGAACCTGGTATTGGAAAGTCAACACTGATGTTGCAGGTAGCTTTGCAACTATCTGGATTTAAGATTCTCTATGTTTCGGGAGAAGAAAGTGAACAGCAAATAAAAATGAGGGCCCAGCGCATTGGTGATAATCCGGGCGATTTGTTTGTTTTAACAGAAACAAATCTTGATGCTATTTTCTCAAATATCAAAGCTTTGCAACCTCAACTCCTTGTAATAGATTCCATACAAACCGTTTTTACTGAAAAAATTGAAGCTGCCTCAGGTAGTGTATCGCAGGTTAGACAATGCGCGGGTGAGCTGATGAAATTTGCAAAGCAAACAAATACTCCGGTATTTCTTATTGGGCATATTACCAAGG
>JBNLGO010000181.1:0-6704 GCA_050306095.1 Cyclobacteriaceae bacterium | reverse complement strand
ATCTAAAGATTGGGCGTACCCCTCCCTATTTTAATGAATTTTTCATATAAAAAACACTTAAAACACTGTATTTAAACACTTTAATTACCTGCCCTACATCAACCTGATATTCGAGGCAAGATATGCAAAGATGATCTTTACCACAAAGAAGTTATAGCTGAGAAAAAAATCCAGCAGAACTTCATTGATGGCAAAACAAAAAGCATTACAGCCAGTCCTGATACACTAAACGGATTAGAAAAAATTGATGGTTTGGGAAAGCGAAAAGCCTCCACTAATAAAATTGGGGGCAAAAGAAAGCTTGTCAAAAAGCAAACTCCCCGAAAAGAAATATTAAATGGAATTGAACCTATAATGGATCCGGAAATTGTATACACTGTTGCGAATCGATTCCAGGTTTATATTACACCGGAACCTGAACCAAATATAATAGAAAGCAGTCCTATTATCCAGGATAAAAAGCAAAATAACACATTGTTAAATGGCCTATTTACACCTATTATCGACAATGCACCTGAATCAAATTTAGAGAAAATTCAATAACCTGGTGATTTAGGTAAATTCCTTGGATATGTAGAAAGGTATGAGTACGCTATCTTATTAAGAGGTGAAAAAGGTGCAGGTAAAACACGATTAACCTATCAATTAATGAACACCTTTGCAAAAGCAGTTTTTCAGTTGGTACCTTCACCGTAGAAATTGAAAAGCATTCAAACCTGGTTAAAGATATGCGAGATGAGTATTTGTTACCTACTATAGTAGATAAGGTCCAAATTGCTAAAAGATTGTGCGTGATCCATAAAAATTCTGCTTGTATTTGTACACAAAAAAACCTTAGCCAAATAATGACTAAGGTTACTGTTTCTGTGTTAAATTCTGAATTAAAATCTAGCAGAATTACTAACTAAGTACTCGAGGCGGGACTTGAACCCGCACGTCCTAATGGACACAAGATTTTAAGTCTTGCGTGTCTACCAATTCCACCACTCGAGCATCCTTGGAGCGAAAAACGGGACTCGAACCCGCGACCCCGACCTTGGCAAGGTCGTGCTCTACCAACTGAGCTATTTTCGCAATTCAAACTTCTACAACCCCCGTAATCCCTGTCTTTACAAGCACACTTTGTTTCGTGATTGCGGATGCAAATATAGAGCATTTTTACTTACCTGCAAACTTTTTTTTCTTTTTTGCTGAAATATTTTTTAGCTCGTTTTTCACCTGTCTGAAAACCAATAAAAAAGACTAATTAATTCCTGCAAACTTTTTTATTTCATTTAGCTTATTGAGTGCTTCAACAGGTGTTAAATTGTTAATATCTGTATTTGCAATTTCATCTCTGATTTGTTTTAACACCGGATCATCTAACTGGAAAAAGCTCATTTGATACCCTTCTCGGTGTTGCCCCAGATCATTTACGGGTTTAGCAAGACTTCCTTTTCTATTGGCACCTTCAAGTTCCTTTAGTATTTCATTTGCCCTATTTACAACACTCTTTGGCATTCCGGCCATACGAGCCACATGAATACCGAAACTATGTTCACTACCGCCACGTACTAATTTGCGTAAAAAGATCACTTTATTATTCACTTCTTTAACGGATACATTGTAATTCTTACAACGATCAAAAGAATGCTCCATTTCGTTTAATTCATGATAGTGCGTAGCAAATAGTGTTTTTGCTTTAGCACGTTTGTTCTCATGAATATATTCAACAATACTCCAGGCAATTGAAATACCATCATATGTACTGGTACCTCTCCCTAATTCATCAAATAATATTAAGCTTCGTGATGAAATATTATTTAGAATACTTGAAGCTTCATTCATTTCCACCATAAAAGTAGATTCTCCGGCTGAAATATTATCTGAAGCACCAACTCTTGTAAATATCTTATCAACTACTCCAATTTTGGCCGATGAAGCGGGTACAAACGACCCAATTTGCCCCAATAGAACTATCAATGCTGTTTGGCGTAACAATGCAGACTTACCAGCCATATTGGGCCCCGTTATAATAATTACTTGTTGTTTTTCGCTATCCAGATATACATCGTTAGGAATGTATTCTTCTCCAAGAGGCAATTGTTTTTCAATGACAGGATGCCTTCCTTCTTTTATATCAATATCATGATCATCCGTAACCATCGGACGTACATATTTGTTTTGAGCAGCAACTGTTGCAAAAGACAGCAAACAATCCAATTTAGCCAGCAAATTAGCATTAAGCTGAATCGCAGATAAATACTCCGATAAACTAATCACAAGCTCATTAAAAAGTTTAGTTTCTAAGGTTAGTATTTTCTCCTCTGCTCCAAGTATTTTTGCTTCGTACTCCTTCAACTCTTCCGTAATATACCTTTCGGCATTCACAAGCGTTTGCTTTCGTATCCATTCTGCGGGTACTTTATCTTTATGCGTATTTCTTACCTCAATAAAATATCCGAATACATTATTAAAACTTATTTTTAAAGATGGAATTCCTGTTCGCTCAATTTCCCTTTGAACCAAACTATTTAAATAATCCTTACCTGAAAAAGCAATACTCCGTAGTTCATCTAAATCACTATTTACTCCTTCGGCAATCACATTGCCTTTATTGATTTGAGCCGGAGGATCGGATACTATTTCATTTTCTATCCTATCGCGAATTGATGAACAAGGATTTAATTGATCTCCAACACTCTTCAATGTATCATTTTCAGCATTTTCACAAGAATGCTTGATAGGCTCAATGGCTTTTAGCGCTTGTTTTATCTGAATTATCTCACGTGGAGAAACCCTCCCTACTGCAACTTTTGAAACCAGACGTTCCAGGTCTCCCACCGGGCGAAGATTGTCTTCAATACTATCTTTCAAATCAGGCACTTTAAAGAAATACTCAACTGCAGAAAGTCTGTCTTCAATCAATTTCACCTCTTTTAGAGGTAAAGCCAACCAGCGTTTTAGCATACGACTCCCCATGGGTGAAATTGTTTGATCAATTACTGATACCAAAGAATTTCCATCTTCATTAACAGAACCAAATAACTCCAGGTTTCTTATGGTGAATTTATCCAGCCAAACATATTTATCTTCTTCAATCCTGGATAATCCGGTAATATGTTGAATTTTATGGTGTTGAGTAATATCAAGATAATGCATAATACTGCCCGCAGCAACAATTCCGTATTTCAAATTATGCACCCCATATCCTTTGAGCGATTTTGTTTCAAAATGCTTTAAAAGTTTATCATGTGCTGAATCTTCAGTAAAAACCCAATCTTCCAGACCATACGTATAAAATTTATCTCCGAATTTTTCTACAAACTGGTTTCTTTTACTTTTTTCAAACAAAACCTCCTTTGGCTTAAAACCATTCAATAACTTATCAATGTATTCGAATCGACCCTCAGCTGTTAAAAATTCCCCTGTTGAGATATCTAAGAAAGCTACACCGGCAACATTTTTGTTGAGATGAACAGCTGCCAAAAAGTTATTTTCCTTATGTTCCAAAACGTTATCACTAATGGCTACACCAGGTGTAACCAACTCTGTAACTCCACGCTTCACAATTGTCTTTGTCATTTTCGGATCCTCAAGTTGGTCACAAACTGCGACCCTTTGACCCGCTCTAACCAATTTGGGTAGATAAGTATCCAGAGCGTGATGTGGAAATCCAGCTAATTCGACATAGGATGCTGCTCCATTTGCTCTTCTGGTGAGAGTGATTCCTAAAATATCAGATGTTTTTACTGCATCATCAGAAAATGTCTCATAAAAATCACCCACCCTAAATAGTAAAATTGCATCAGGATGTTTTTCTTTTATTGCATAGTATTGCTTCATTAGGGGCGTTTGAACCGCCTTTTTTCCTTCTTTTTTCGCCAATGGTCTGTCTTTTATCAATTAACTCAATGTTGCAAATATAAAATTATTAATTAGGAAAAAATTATATAAACATCAGGCATTATTCACTTGATTTTAACAAGGAAGCAATGTAACTTATCAATTAGAGTTCTATGTTGACAAGAAGACATAATTTTACACCTGAAAGTTTTAAATAAAAATCAGGATTCTGCGCTTTGGACTCATCAAATTATATGGATTATATGACAAAAAAAGGTATACTCATTTTAGGCTCGGGCAAAGTTGCTGCTCCACTTGTTCATTATTTTCTTCAAAGAAGATATAATGTTACAGTAGCCTCTGAACATGTGTATCAGGGAGAATATCTAATACAAAATAATCCTTTAGGTAGGGCTATTGAATGGCACTCAAGCGAAACCTATAAACTTCATGCTTTGGTAAAAAGACACCAGGTAGTTGTTAGTTTACTTCCTTATCAATTTCATTTAGATGTTTGCAAGGTATGTATTACTGAGAAAACCAATATGGTAACAACATCATACCAACAACCCGGAATGTCAGAACTACATTCGGAAGCATGTAAAAATAATATAACCATCATTAATGAAGCCGGTCTGGATCCCGGTATCGATCATATGTGGGCCATGCAACTGATAGACACCATTAGAGATGAAGGAGGAGTGGTAAAAAAATTCGTATCCTTATGCGGTGCACTTCCGGCACCTGAGTCATTGGATAATCCGTTCAGGTATAAATTTTCATGGAGTCCCGTTGGTGTATTAAAAGCAAGTATAGCAGATGCGTCCTTTTTAAAGAATGGGGAGAAAATACATATTCAGGGAATGGAATTACTCAGGAATACATTCCCTATAGAAATACCTTCAATTGGAGAACTTGAGGCTTATGCCAACAGAGATTCTTATCAATATTCTGATTTATATGAGACAAATGAAGCTGTTACATTTTTTAGAGGCACCATAAGATATAAAGGTTGGTGCGAAACGCTTGTTACACTCATACAAGTAGGTTTCTTTTCTCAAGATATCATTCCTGAAGGAATAGATAATTTCGCGGATTTAACTCAATATTTATTTAAACTGAAAGGTTTAAACATTAGAAATGAAGTTGCTCTAAAGTTAAAAAAAGACGTACACTCGAATAGCATACTGGCTATGGAATGGCTCGGGTTATTTTCTAATAATAAATTTAATGCACAGCTTAATACCCCCTTTCAAATTCTCACTCATAAAATGATCAGCAAAATGAAAATGCTTCCATCCGACATGGATCTCGTCATATTACATCACCTGATAGAATATGAAACAAAAGAGCATTCCACGAAAGCAGTTAAGTGTACTTTTACTCGCACTGGAAAAAACGATGAAAGAACAGCAATAGCAGATACCGTTTCAATACCTGCAGCAATAATATCAGAATTACTGATAAATAATCAAATTGCTCACAAGGGCATCATACGACCAATTTATAAAGAGATTTATAATCCTGTACTTACAAAACTCAGGACAAAATTTAATTTTAAATTTAATGAGAAAATGATTGATGAAAAAGATTGGCCTATGGGATGGTAAACATTTAACAACTATTTATTGATGATTTGTTTTTTGAAAAACATTGGCTTTTTAATGATTATTTGCGGAGTGGTTTTATTGGTTTCTTACACTACTCAAAACCGCATTAACAACATACATTATGCGATTGCCGGATTACTTGAAATTGTAGGATTAATATTCTTCATTTTAAGCAATCGTTTTTTTAAAGGTAAGGATGATTCTTGTCCTTGAAAACTGAAATTAATTTGGAGACTGTAAATTCAACTCTGTCTACCAAATGACTTTCATTAATTCAATATCATTTCTGTATTATAAATTTAAACCCGGAAATAAAGAAAAATGCCAATTCTACTGAATTTCAATCACGTGAAATACAATAAAATTAGCATTTAACTACCATAGTATTTTTATCATTTACTACAACTTCACCAAAGTTCCTTCACTGGTATAAACCGGAACAACGTCCAAAATATTTGATTGATAACAATAATCCAGATCTTTCAATTCTCCTAATCCTTTTAATCGTTTGTAGTGCTTTCCTTTGCATCCTATGGCATGGATATCATCCTTATTTTGCTCATAAAGGTAGGCCATGGCAATAGCCACATCGCTCAATCTAGCACCAACCATTTCCTGAAGATCATGTGCCATTTTACCTGCACAAAGTGAATCTTCCATTGTAAAATGATCTTTAGAACCAGAAGCAACAAAAACAACTTCATCATCATCTTTAATAGACTCAACGATCGCTTTATCATTTAAAAAGGCACCAACAAGTAATCTTTTTGCACCTAATGAATTAAGTATAGCCCTTGTACCATTAGTGGTTGTTATAATAAGCGTTTTATCTTTTATAATTTCCTCTGGGTACGAAAAGGGAGAATTACCAAAATCGAATCCAGGAATAGGCACTGCATTACGCTCTCCACCCAAAACTACATTTTCAGCCCCCATCTCTTTCTGCAAATCAAAAGCTTCCTCAGGTGTTAATACTGGAATGATTTTTTTTGCTCCATTGGCTAAAGCTGTAGTCATAACGGAAGTAGCTCTTAATACATCAATAACCACTACTGTTTTGTCTTTTACTTTATCCGGAAAAATTTCCCGGGCAGATAATATTACATCAATATTCATTATATATATCTTTTTATAATTTTTCTAAATCGAAATTGCAGCAGAATACTTGCAATCATTAGTCCTGATAAATAACCAAACCAAACACCAGCTGCTCCAAAATTCAAAACAAAGCCACAAATATAACAAATAGGAAGCGCAATCAATATCCAC
>JBNLGO010000180.1:0-6755 GCA_050306095.1 Cyclobacteriaceae bacterium | reverse complement strand
AAAAACCATATTCTTAATGAATGATGCCATCGACAATTCCATAAATGAATTTACATTGGATGAAATCCTGAAACGGAGAATGATGGAAAAAACGACATTGTTAAAAAGTCTAGCCAGACTCAAAAATGACGGTTATATCCAGAAAGGAAAAAAAGGATGGTCATTTACCAAAGCAGGTGAAGAGAAGGGACGACGAATAGTAAAACTGCACCGATTGTGGGAAGTTTATCTCACAAAGTATTTAAACATAGCACCTGACCATGTACATGATGATGCTGAAAATATAGAGCACGTTATCACTCCGGAATTGGAAGAAAGATTAGAAAAACTACTGGACTACCCGGAAACAGATCCTCACAAATCAAAAATACCGTATTAACATGGATGCATTTTGGATTATACTGACAGGTTCTTTAGTTGCCATTACAAGCGGATTGTTGGGCTGCTATCTTATTTTAAGGAAAATGGCTATGGTGGGGGATGCCATTTCACATTCCGTACTACCCGGAATTGTCATTGCTTATTTGATCTCAGGCAGTCGAGATTCCACTACTATGTTAATTGCAGCTTCCCTAACTGGAGTGATCACTACCTTCATCATTGAGTTTCTTAACAAACAAGGAAAGCTGCAAAGCGATGCATCTATCGGTGTAACTTTTACCTGGCTATTTGCAATAGGGGTAATCCTTATTTCTGCTTTTGCAGGTAAGATTGATTTGGATCAGGACTGTGTATTATATGGAGAAATCGCCTATATCCCATTGGATAGCTGGATTACAGGTGCAGGTGTAAACCTTGGCCCCAGAGCAGTTTATATTATAGGATTTGTATTGATACTGGTGGTATTATTTATTGCTTTTGGATTTAAGGAACTTTTCTTAACCACGTTTGATCCCGCATTTGCTTCAGCAATAGGAGTATCCGTCACTTTATGGCATTATTTACTCATGACCATGGTTTCTATTACCACTGTTGCATCTTTTGAATTAGTTGGTGCTATATTAGTTATCGCATTTTTGATTGCTCCACCTGCTACCGCATATTTATTGACGGATGATTTTAAGAAAATGCTCATCATCACCGTTATTATTGGTGTGCTTACTTCGTTTCTCGGTTATTACCTGGCAGTTTTTCTCAATGGAAGCATTTCAGGTGCCATGTCTGTCGTATCAGGCATATTGTTTGCTTTAGCATTCTTGTTTTCGCCGAAAGAAGGAATTGTCGTAAGAAAGCACAAGTATGGTTTAGCGCAAAAAAGTTCGGCACTTTAGGGTAAAAATTGCGTAATTTAGGTCAAAATTCAGAATTAGGTATGAATAGAATTATTTGGATTGGATTTTCAATATTAATTTTCACTGGTATTACTTCTTTTAAAGTGGTCGAAAAAGAAGAAGAATCGAAAGTGAAATGGCATAGCATAGAAGAAGTGCAGGAGCTTTTAAAAACTGAAAAAAGAAAAGTTTATATTGATATTTATACGGATTGGTGTGGATGGTGTAAAGTGATGGACAAAAAGACATTCACAAATGATGACATTGCTGAATTACTTAACACTAAATTTTATGCGGTAAAATTGGATGGAGAAGGTAAAGAAGATATCAATTTCAGAAACCATACCTTTAAATTTGTTGCACAGGGACGAAACGGTTATCATGAGCTGGCAGCAGCCTTATTACAAGGAAAAATGAGTTATCCTACTTCAGTATTTTTGGATGAAAATTTGAATGTATTAACGCCATTGCCAGGATATCAAACACCGGAAAAGTTAGAACCTATTTTAACGTTTATCGGTGACGACATTTACAAATCAAAATCTTACGAGGATTATATAAAAAACCAATAATTTTTATTTCTTCCTACCAATAGCATAAGCAGTTACCCCTCCTACTATTGCCCCAAATAAATGTGACTCCCACGAAACCTTTGGCTGGTCAGGTAATATTCCGTAAAACATACCGGCATAAAAAAAGATGATGACGAGGGAAATAACAAGGGATTTAAAATTCCGACTAAAAAATCCGTAAAAAATCAAAAATGCCGCAATGGCATAAATTAATCCGCTGGCTCCTATATGTACACTATCTCCCCTTCCCATCAACCAAACTAAAAAATTGGTGATAAAATAGCAGGCGGCAAAAACCTTTGGGGCAATTCGTTCATAGAAGAAAAATAATGTACCCGCTAATACAAGTAATGGTACGGTATTGGAAATGATGTGTGTATAATCACCGTGAACAAAAGGGGCCGTAATTACACCAATTAATCCAATCAGTTTTCTAGGCCAAATCCCTAAGAAGCTCAGATCAAACCCCAGAAACCTTTGAACCGTAAAAGTGAGCCACATCAGGAACACCATCCGGCTTGGAACAATTAATCCCCCTTTAAACAATTTTCTATGGTTTTACAGGTTTGTTAATCATTTTAAGCCCGACGAGTTTTGACTCTTCATAACCGATTGTCAAAAAGCCCATAACACCACCGGAAGCCTGAGCAACCTTATTGGCCAGATCCTTCAGGCTCTCATAAAACTGAACGGCAAATGAATAATCTATTTTGGCTAAAATAGGGTTTAATTTTTCAAGATTTCCAATGAGGATTTCAGCTTGCTCCTTTGTATCCTCAGGCAACAGTGCCAAATGACCTTTTAAATTGGTCTCAAAATTTTTACTTACTTCAGTGTAGTATTCTATTAAATCTTTTCTTGCTCTCTTCTTTTTCAGATTAGTGATGGACACCGCTTCCTCAATTTCTTTTTTCTCAATCTGAGAGTCTGCACCTGCTATTAAAAGCGTTACCCAAACCGGGGCATTATATAATGTGCCTAATTCTTCCTCATTTAGTTCTTGTAGATCTTCCATTTAAAATATATGTTGAACAATGTTTGATATCTAAAATCTTAATTTATGTATTCGGCTCAATAAAACAATAAGAATTATTTTCAAAATTACATTTCATACCAATTATCCGATCAAAAGTGTATATTAAACGCCATATGAAAAACCCTTTAAAAACACGGAAATTAACTATAATTAAGCTCAAATTTAGAATTCATAAATATTTAGCTTAAATTATTTTTATCAATCATTAACTCCAATCATTAACGAAATACAATGTACACGACGGATACAGTAAAAATATTTGCTGTTGAGGATGACCCCACATATATAAAGTTCCTTCAGTATGTGCTTACGTTAAATCCTGACTATGAAGTAAAGGTATTTACTAACGGAAAAGATTTACTGGCACATTTACATGAAAAACCCTCCATCATTACGCTTGACTACTCACTTCCTGATATGAATGGTTTGGCCTTATTGAGAAAAATCAAATCAGTTGATCCAAATCTCAATGTAATTGTGGTATCAGCTCAGGAAGAAATTGGCACTGCAGTTGACCTGCTTAAAATGGGTGCTTTTGATTATATCATCAAAAACGAGGAAACAAAGGAGCTTTTACTTCACTCGATCAGAAAGGGACTACAAAACATTAAGTTGGTCAATGAAATTAATACGCTGAAAGAAGAGCTTACTGAAAAATATGAGTTTGGTAAAACGATCATTGGAAATAGCAAAGCCATTAAAGGCGTATTTTCATTGCTTGAAAAAGCCGTTAAAACCAATATTACAGTTTCTATAAGTGGGGATACCGGAACAGGAAAAGAGTTGATCGCAAAATCTATTCATTATAATTCGCCTAGAAAAAAGGAATCATTTGTTCCGGTAAATATTGCCGCCCTACCTCACGACCTGATAGAAAGTGAATTGTTTGGACATGAAAAGGGGTCATTTACAGGTGCTCTCACACGTCGTATTGGAAAATTTGAAGAAGCAGATAATGGCACCATATTTTTGGATGAAATTGCAGAAGTACCGCTAAATTTGCAGGCTAAACTACTGCGAACTATTCAGGAACGGGAAATATCAAGAATTGGAGGTAATGAGATTATAAAACTGGATGTTCGCATCATAGTAGCCACACATAAAGACCTGGCCATTGAAGTAAAAGAAGGCCGGTTTAGAGAAGATTTATATTATCGATTGTTAGGTTTACCTATCTGGCTACCACCTCTTCGTAACAGGGAGAATGATATTTTATTAATAGCGAAAGCTTTTTTAAAGCAATTTTGTGCTGAAAACAATCTTGATCCCGTTCAGCTTAATAAAGAAGCCCAGGATAAATTGCTTAATTATCATTGGCCCGGAAATGTAAGGGAATTGAAGTCAACTATTGATTTGGCTGCGGTGATGTCAAATGAACATGAAATAGGTGCAGATGATATCCGTTTTAACAGTGTTATTAAAGAAGACAACTTCAATTATGGGAATCTTACGTTAAAAGAGTATGATTATAAAATCATACGCCATTACCTGGACAAGTATAATAATAATGTGCTGGAAGTAGCGAAACGGCTCGATATTGGTAAATCAACCATATATCGATATTTAAAAGAAATGGAAGAATTGAATATTTAAGTAGCGATGTCGATCATAAATAAAATCAACGAGCTTTCAAAAGACCTATTCCTTGTAAAAACACACCAGGAATTCGGTAAAGTATTCAATGAAGGATTTAACAATTTAATTCCTGAAGTCACCAAGTCTTTGTTTTATAATTTCGATTGGCAAACGAAAGAATTTGAACTGTTTTCTTCTTTCGGATTTCGTGAAATTGATTTTATTTATCAGGATAAACATTACGAGAAGGTGCTGTTTGAAGTCTTTGATAGTGGTGCCTCCATTATCAATTCTCAGATTGATGAATCCTCCATTATTAAATCTCTTAATCCCTTATCAAAAGAAGGTTCTGATGCTTGTCTTCCGATAGTTCCGTTTAACGACGCTTCAGGGGTTATGTATGTATATACAGATAAAACCGATTTTTTTAACAGTGAACTACTCTCTACCTGTGAACTAATAGCCGGAATGGCAGCAAGGGCCATCAAGCGATTAAACCTTCAAAAGCATCAGATCAAACAAAGCAAAGTAGCTGAAAAGAGGTATATCTCCCAAAAGAATTTAATGAGTGAGATTTTAAACTATTTGCCGGTCAACATATACATGAAAGATGAAAATGGACGATATATCTTTATCAATAAGCAAGGAGAGGAAACCATAAATACATTCAATGGTGAGGCATTAGGCAAGACGGATTACGAATTATTTCCACGAATCCAGGCGGATCGATCACGCATGATCGACAATCAAATCAGAATAGATAAAAAAGCAAAAACCCTTCAGGAAGACATGTACTTTGATGGATCCATCCACCATATGTACACCAGTAAAAAACTAATAAAGACCGCTGAAAATAAAGAATTAATACTTGGTTTTTCTATAGATATTACTGACAATATCAATATTCAAAAAGACCTCGAAGAACAAAAAACATTTATACAACAAGTATTGGACTCCAGTCCCAACCTCATTTATGTAAAAGACAATAGTGGAAACTATTTATTGGTAAATCAAAGTTTCGCAGATTTATTCCACACGACTAAAGAGGATGTAATCAATTCCCTTCCTGGAAAATCAAAGTATCATTTTGATGATGATAAAATAAGTCTATCAAAGGATATTGAAGTTGTCTCTTTCCAAAAAACAGTAGAACTGGAAGAAACGCTAACCCAAAAAGGCCAGGAACAAAAAATATTTATCACTACCAAAATCCCCATTACCGGAAAAGATGATAAAATAAATGTACTGTGTATTTCAATAGATGTCACGGCCATTAAAAAGAATGAACGCGAATTAATCAAAGCTCAACGAGCAAAAGAACAATTCCTGGCAAACATGAGTCATGAAATCAGGACACCAATCAATGGAATTGTGGGTATGATTAGCTTATTGCAGGCTACCGAGATGAATTTGGAACAGAAGAAATACATTGAGTCAATTCAAGGATCTTCTTATCATTTAAAAGGCATTATTAGCGAAATTTTGGATTTCTCACTTATTGAATCCGGAAAAATCAACATAGAAAATGTAGCATTTGAAACAGAGAAACTTTATAAAGAACTAACCTATTCCTTTACCAAACTCATCGAAGATAAAGGACTAAAATTCATCCATAGTTATGATGAGAAAATTCCGGATGTGTTAAAGGGTGATCCGGTCAGGTTAAATCAAATCATTACTAATCTTATAAATAATGCCATAAAATTTACCAGTAAAGGATTCATTGAAGTTAACTTTATTCATGAGGCGCTTAAGGATGAAAAATCAATTCTGAAAATTGTTGTAAAAGATACAGGAATAGGTATTTCAAAAGAAAAGCAAGACACTATATTTGAAAGTTTTAAACAAGCTGATGAAAGCATCAACCGTAAATTTGGAGGTACTGGATTGGGCTTAGCGATATGTAAACAACTAGCGGAGATTCAAGGAGGAAATGTACTGTTATCCAGTACTAAAAGTAAAGGCTCAAAATTTACGGTCACCATACCTTATGAAATAGGTCAGGAAGAAGAGCTAGATACCATTGAAACAACGAAAAACAATCAGAAAAAACTTCAAAAACACGACTTTGGTGGCTTAAAGGTTTTGATGGCAGAGGATAATGAAATCAATGTTTTCTATGCTCAGACAGTTTTAAAACATTTTAACTGCAATGTAGATGTCGCAGAAAATGGGAAAATTGCCCTGCAAAAACTGACAGAAAATGAATATGATCTGGTATTAATGGATTTACAAATGCCTGAAATGGATGGTTATGTAGCCACTAAAAAAATTAGAAATGAATTTAAATATCCTAAAAAT
>JBNLGO010000179.1:0-6756 GCA_050306095.1 Cyclobacteriaceae bacterium | reverse complement strand
ATCAGCTCATTTGATTTTTTTGAAGCTGCATACAAAGATACCGGATGATCCACGTTGTCACTGACAGAAAATGGCATGTTGGTATTGGACCCATAAACCGAACTGGATGATGCATATACCAAATGCTTAATATTGTTATGTCTGCAAGCTTCCAGAATATTTGTAAAACCAACAATATTAGATTGAATATAAACATTAGGGTTTTCTATTGAATAGCGAACGCCTGCCTGTGCCGCAAGGTTTACTACAAAATCAATCCTTTCCCCTTTAAAAACTTCATTTATCTCTTCGGCATTTTCCAAAGAGGCTTTTCTAAATGAAAAGTTCCCTTGTTGACTCAATATCTGAAGTCGGTTTTCCTTAAGAGAGACATCATAGTAGTCATTTAGATTATCTAATCCAACAACTCTATACCCCTCAGAAATTAGCTTTTTTGATAAATGAAATCCGATAAATCCGGCAGCGCCGGTAACGAGAACTGTGTCCAATTGTGTTTCTATATTCTGATAATGGCGACAAAAATAATTAATTGATAACAATTACATGATTGATTTCCATATAATTTATTTGAAAAGCATACTTTTGCGTGAGATATGCAATGGAAGAGGCTCATCGTACTTATTCATAAAGAATTTGCCATAGAATTACGGCAATTATATGCAGTTGGCGGCATGCTTTTATATTTAGTCAGTTCAATTTTTGTGATCTACATGGCTATCACTTTAAAAAATGCGCAAATCCATCCTATCACCTGGAATGCAGTTTTATGGATCATTATGCTTTTTACTGCTGTTAATTCTATTGCCAAAAGTTTTGTACAGGAAAAAAAGGGGATGCTTCTCTATTTTTATACCATTTGCAGCCCGGTTGAAATTATTTTAGCCAAAATAATTTACAACACAATCCTAATGACCTTATTAATTTCGATAGGAATTTTACTCTATTCAATTGTATTAGGTAATCCTGTGCAGAATTTCATCACTTTTTCAATAGGATCCATATTAGGAGCGTTAGGTTTTGCGGCATCCTTTACTACTATCTCTAGCATTGCATCAAAAGCTTCTAATAGCTCTACACTCATGGCAATACTCGGATTCCCTATTATCCTGCCTATTCTTTTATTGGTTTTAAAAATCTCAAAAAATGCCATAGATGACCTTCCTATTAACAATAGCTATGATGATATGCTTACTTTGTCGGCTATTGTAGTTATTAGTATTACAAGTTCACTTTTATTGTTTCCATATCTCTGGAAATCGTCGTAAACTTGCAGTATGATTAGACTTATAGAACAATCATGGTGGAAATATGTAGGCATTATCATGGTCTATTATACCATCATTGCCGGCTTTCTTATTAAAGCACCACGATTAGACATCCTCAATGAAACTATTCGTAATTTGTTTTTTCATGTGGCCATTTGGTTTGCCATGTTTATACTTTTAATCATTTCGGTTGTTTATTCCATTAAATATCTGCTCAACTCCAAAACTATCCATGATACCATTGCGTCAGAATTTGCAAGAATTGGAATCGTACTTGGGTTAATTGGTATCTCGACCGGGTCTGTTTGGGCGAGATTTACCTGGGGTGACTGGTGGGTAAATGATCCTAAATTAAATGCCACCACAATTGCTTTATTGATATACCTGGCCTATTTAGTTTTAAGGGCATCCATAGAAAGCGATGAGCAAAAAGCACGAATAAGCGCTGTCTATAATATCTTTGCATTTACAGCCATGATCCCTCTAGTTTTTATCCTTCCCAGAATGACTGACTCCTTGCATCCTGGAAACGGAGGAAATCCGGGTTTCAATGCCTACGACCTTGACAATAACCTTAGAAAGGTGTTTTACCCGGCAGTATTAGGATGGTCAATTTTAGGGTTCTGGTTAGCGTCATTAAGAGTTCGAATTAGAAACATTAAAGAAGAATTAATTCACCATATTGATTGAAATCATGTTTAAGAAAATATCTACTGTTTTAACTTTGTTATTCATAATAGCCGGATCATTAAATGTGACACTGGCTCAAGAAGCTGAAAAAACCTCAGTTGATATGGCAGATTCACTACGTGCTGATGGCAAAATCTACGTGGTGGTATTAGTGGTAATGATTGTCTTTACATTTTTTTCTATGTATTTGTTGCTAACTGACAGACACGTGAAAAAATGGGAAAAGGAAATGAAGGAAATGAAGGAATCCAAGAAATAAGCGAAGATGAAAAAGACACACATAATAGGAATACTGGTAATTGCAGCAGCTATATTTATAGTTATTATAACTGCAGGTGACGCAAGTAGCTATGTGACGTTTGAAGAGGCCAAAGAAATGGCACTTAATGGCAACAATAAGAAAATTCATGTTGTAGGTCAATTAACTAAAGATGACCAGGGACAAATAACAGGAATCAAACCCAGTGAAGATAAATTGGCATTTTCCTTTCAAATGGTAGATGGTAATAATGAAATTCATCAGGTATTTTATAATGAACCAATGCCACCTGATTTTCAAAAATCTGAACAAGTAGTAGTGATAGGCTCATTTAAAAACGAGCTATTCGTGGCTGATGAAATCCTTTTAAAATGCCCATCTAAATATCAGGAAGAAACAATCAAGGTAAGCGAGCTAAAATAGTTATAATGGTAAACACAACTATCGGAAATATTGGCCACCTGCTGGTCATTGTTTCATTCATTTTTTCATTCATTTCTACATTTTCCTATCTAAAACATTCCTTAGCTGGTTCTTTAGAAAAACAGCAAGGGTGGAAAGTGAATGGAAGGTTGTTTTTTTATATCCACAGCGTTGCTGTTTTGGGAGTGGTAGTTGTATTGTTCACCATCATTTATAGCAATTTATTTGAATACCACTATGCATGGAGCCATGCTAGTACAGAGCTCCCCTTTTACTATAAATTAAGCTGTTTCTGGGAAGGTCAGGAAGGTAGCTTTCTACTTTGGATATTTTGGAACACCATTTTGGGTATTATCCTGATGCATAGCAGTAAACAGTGGGAAGGCCCCGTTATGACTGCATTTTCCCTAGTTCAGGCATTCCTTACTTCCATGATTTTAGGGGCAGTTTTTTTCAATTTGAAAATAGGTAGCTCGCCATTCTTACTTTTAAGGGATGTGATGACAGATGCTCCAATTTTTGATGCTGATCCTAACTTTATTCCGGAAGATGGTACAGGCCTCAATCCATTACTTCAAAATTATTGGATGGTGATCCATCCTCCTACTCTATTCCTGGGATATGCTACTACATTGATCCCTTTTGCATTTCTGGTTGCAGGATTGTGGCAGAAAAAATTCTCAGAATGGATTAAACCGGCTCTTCCCTGGACTATTTTTTCAGTAGCGATACTGGGAATCGGTCAATTGATGGGTGCTTACTGGGCGTATGAAACACTAAGTTTTGGTGGCTATTGGAATTGGGATCCGGTAGAAAACGCGGTCTATATTCCATGGATCATCGAAGTAGCGGCATTACACTCCATGATTATTTTTAAGAACAATAATACTGCTCTAAAATCAGCGATGATATTAACATCAGCAACATTTTTACTGATTTTATACGCTACATTTTTAACGCGAAGTGGTGTACTTGGTGAAGCTTCTGTCCATTCATTTACAGATCTTGGCCTAAATGCACAGTTGTTTGTGTACTTCTCCACATTTACTGTTATATCAATAATTCTTTTGGCGATTAACTGGAAGAACATTCCAACCTCTACCAAAGAAGTTTCAACTTATTCACGAGAATTTTGGGTATTCCTTGGTATCATCATATTATGTCTGATGGGCTTCCAGGTATTAGTACCAACATCCATTCCTTTTTATAATTGGATTATGGGATTATTTGGAATCACGACCAATATTGCCCCACCTGCCGATCAAGTGAATTTTTACTCTGATATTCAAATTTGGCTGGCGATATTAGTTGCTATTTTATCTGGTACTGGCCAGTTTTTCTATTGGAATAAAATGGATAAAAAGAAATTTTTTGATGCGATCACCATTCCATTTATTCTTTCCTTATTAGTATCTGCTATTATTATTGTATTCGGAAAAATTACCAATGTTGCTTATGTAATTCTAATTACCGCAGCTACATACAGCGTTTTTGCCAACGGAAAAATCCTTATCAATATACTTAAGAAAAAACCAAATTTATCTGGCGGTGCGGTTTCACATATTGGAATTGCATTAATGCTTTTAGGCATATTATTCTCTTCTGGATATTCAAAAGTAGTCTCATTAAATAATAGCGGTCTGGTCTATTCATCGGAATTTTCGGAAGAAATGAACAGGGAAAATGTACTGTTATTCCAGAATGACCCAAGGCAAATGAAGGAATACGAATTAGTATATAAAGGAAGAAGGAAAGAAGTGGTGGATGTTCCATTTTATGTACCTGTACACCAGCTTCAACCTACCCAAACATCTTATTTATCTGTTGTCCTGGAAGATATAACAAAGGGAGACAAAGTGTATTTTAAAACGGGAGACACAGTACAAGTATCCCAAGAAAACACTTACTATGAAATTGATTATTTGAAAGATGGTGAGACGAAATTCACTTTGTATCCACGGGCCCAGGTTAACCCCTCGATGGGAGGGTTAATGGTTTCTCCGGATATAAAAAGAAGTTTAGTGGCTGACCTTTACACCCATATCAGCACCATTCCTGATCCTGAAACGGATAAAGAATGGAACGAAGCAGAAACCCATAAGCTCACCAATGGAGAACGGTTTTTTATTAATGATTATGTAGCCCAGCTTAATGGTGTGGAAAAAGTTGATCAAGTCCCTGGGTTGGAATTAAGTGCTTCCGATGTTGCTGTTAAAGCCAATATTGATGTGTATGCTGAAAATGGCACTAAAACATTGGAGCCAATATTTATTGTTAAGGACAACATGATTGGAAATATTCCTGTGATTTCTGAAGAGTTTGGAGCTAAAATAAATTTCGTTAATGTTCATCCTGAAGAGGAGAACTTTGAATTTTCTATTCAAACCAAACAAAAGGATTATATTATAATGAAGGCCATAGAGAAACCTTTCATAAATATCCTTTGGCTAGGTACATTAATCCTGATGGTTGGATTTGGTATTGCTACCACAAGAAGGTTTAAAGATTTTGCCAGATCAGCTTCCTAATATTTTTTCGGAGCTATTTATTAACTCAAGGATAGCGTCAATATATTTTCGATCATTAGAAAGGCGTGGCACTTTATTTTGACCACCCAATTTACCACGGCTTTTCATCCATTCGTAAAACGTGCCTCTTTCAGCAAAATGTACTTTTGGCATTTCCAGGGCTAGATCTTTATAACGTTTGGAATCATAATCTGAATTTACCTCCCTCAAGGTTTGATCCAATATCTTGACAAACTGATCATGATCACCAGGTTTCTGAATGAATTCTACGATCCATTCATGACCACCCTTTGCGTCTTTTTTAAGGTGAATAGGCGCAGCAGTATAATTATCAATAATTGCCCCGGTTTCTTCACAGGCTTTTTTAATAGCGGAATCAGCATTTTCTACCACTACTTCTTCACCAAAAGCGTTGATGAAATGTTTCGTTCTTCCGGAAATTTTAATTCTAAATGGATTCAAAGAGGTAAAGCGTACCGTATCTCCAATTAAATATCTCCACAGACCTGCGTTGGTAGAAATGACCATCGCATAGTTTTGGTCTAGCTCCACTTCACTAAGATCCAATGTTTTTGGGTGTTCATCATCGATCTCGCTCATTGGAATAAATTCATAATAAATCCCGTAGTCCAGCATTAACAACAGCTCATTTGAATTCATTCGATCCTGGATACCAAAAAACCCTTCTGAAGCATTATAGGTTTCCAGATAATTCATATCATCAAATGGAATTAGCTGTTTAAATATTTGCTGATAAGGATCAAAAGAAACAGCTCCATGAACAAATAATTCCAGGTCAGGCCAAACTTCTCTCAAGTGTTTCTTACCGGTAATTTCCAATACTCTATTTAACAAGACAATGGTCCACGTAGGTACACCTGATAGATTTGTTACATTTTCTTGAATAGTGGTATGGGCCATTTTTTCAATTTTTTCCTCCCACTCCGACATCAATGCAATTTCCAATTTAGGCGTTCGGATCAACTGCGCCCAAAAGGGAAGGTTCTTCATTATTACAGCCGAAACATCCCCATAGTAGGAATTAGATGAAGTATCAAACTGGTTAATCTGCTGGCTTCCACCTATAGCCAAGCCTTTTCCTGTAAACATTTTGGTTTCAGGATAATTATTGACATAAATAGACAACATATCCTTACCACCTTTAAAATGACAATCATCAAGTGCTTCTTCTGAGACTGGAATAAATTTACTTCTGTCATTTGTGGTACCCGAGGATTTGGCAAACCACTTTATGGTATTTGGCCAAAGTATATTTTGCTCTCCTTTTAATAATCTATCGATATAAGGGAATAGTTTTTCATAGGTGAAAATCGGGACACGTTCTTTAAACTCCCTGCTATTCCTAATACTTTTAAAATCAAATTCCTGTCCAAACTCTGTGTTTTGAGCTTCACCAATTAAACCCCGGATCAATTCTTCCTGTACCTCCACCGGATATTTCATGAATAATTCAATATCATGAATTCTTTTTTTCATTACCCAGGTAAATATGGTGTTGATAATGCTCATGAACTATTATATTTTCCGCTTTAACTCAAAGTGTTTTCCTAAATATACTCTTCTCACTTGC
>JBNLGO010000178.1:0-6766 GCA_050306095.1 Cyclobacteriaceae bacterium | reverse complement strand
AGACATATTCATTACCATCTAAATACCGGTCAAGTATCTTCTGAATCTCAGGTTCTATTTTGATAATGGAAGGATCAAGAGACTTTTTGGTATTGGCAGTTTTAGCCCTCACATAAACAATACGATCTCCCAATATATTTTCTTTCCATTTCAGCAATGCCATATCCTTCAAATTCATTCCCCGGGTCAGATAACTAAAGATGAAATAGTTTAAAGAATGCCATGCACTTGAATTTACCTCAACTTCAAATCCCATCAATTTAACCATGTCATCTTTTGTCAAAGCTCTTTTAGAAGGATTACCCGTTTTTATTTTATACTTCTTAAAAGGATAAGCTTCACCATTCAATAAACCTGCACCAACAGCTTTATTGTAAATGGCTCTTAGTGTCCTCATATAAAGACCAATACTATTGATAGAATTACCTTTATTAATCAAATACCTTTCAAAGTCTTCTAAGAATCTAAGATCAATCTCATGGAATAATACGTTAGCTTTAAATTCAGTTATTCTGTTCCTTGTGTCTTTGTAAGTATTGGCAGATCCAATACGGTTTTCTTTTTTAAGCTTATCAATTAGATCTTTGATAAATCCGACAACATTTTGAGTTTGGTATTTTTTAAAGAACCGTTCTTCAAAACCAGAGAAGGAGAATTCAATATATTCCATATCTCTAAATACAGCACTAGCTTTTAATTCATATTGGTCCAGGAACTGATTGTACTTCTTGTCTCGATTGAATCGTCCTATAGAATGATTCCATTTTTTCCACTCACAAGAGATGGTGGAAGTATCATCTTTTAATACATAATATTTAACCTTACGATTAAAGATAATACGGAGATAAACTGGATGTTTACCCGATAAAAGAATCTTGTCTTTACGGAGGACAATTTTGGCTGTTGGCTTTTTGATTTTGGACATATCTGAAATATCAAAGGGTAAACAAAAGTGTAAACAAAATAGGTAAATATCAATTAATATCGGTAAAATAGTTTGAGCTAAAAAGTACTAAAAATACACAAAAACAACTATTTGGGCAAGAAATGGAAAGAAAAGGAGAAGGCATTAAAACCTACTTGTAATCAGTAGGTCGCTGGTTCGATCCCGGCAGGGGGCTCTTGATAATCAGGGAGTTATGTGAAAAATCGCATAACTTCTTTTTTATGACTTGCAAACAATTTGCATAATAATTCTATTTTAATCGTTGGTTTTGGACTAATTTTTACTTCCGCCAGACATTTTACTGAAATCGATACAGCGTTTATACTGGTTTTTTTTTGGCTTACAGTCGTTAATCAGTAGGCCAAATTATTTATGAATCGTTATTGAGCTATTTAAGAAGAATTCATGATTAACTGTTACGAAGACAGTTTTAACTTTGCGCTGTATTACCAATAACCATCTTTGAATTGTTGCATGGTCTACCGTTATTCATCTAATCTTTAGAAGCTCTTCAATATCTCGATAGCTCAATGAAAATCTTAATTTGGAGTAAACTGACTGGGGAATAACAACCTTTGGAAAACAATGACCTTTGAACATAATTGATTTGTTTAAATCCCAAATCTAAGTTTTTTCAGTTGGATGCGACAAAACCATCTCACCACCTATTAAAATTTCAGATGTAGTATATATATTAAATGAGGGGGTAGCAATTATTGAAACTATATGCCGATAATCAATTCATATGAGTTCACTAATAGTTGGAATAATACTTACTAAAGTTATTAGGTTTCTATTGATAGTCCTTGTTGAAGGATAAAAACCTTTGAACATATATGATCGGATTAGATTACAAAACTAAGTTTTTTCAGTTAGATGCGACAAAACCACTTCGATTAATACTATACCCTCACTAAATGCGTCTGGATCTACACAAGCGAAGTCATTTTCAACATTGAATCTGCCATAAGCATAGCTCGAATTTAATTCTTCAAGTATAATCCAATAATTCCCGTTGTCAAGAGGTTTTAGATTCGATAAAAAGACAAGGTCTTTTACCAGCATATTATGATCCTCGATCAGGTTATCCAATGCTTCATTCAGTGTATCCGAGACCAATTCAATATCTTTTCTCACATCAAATTTTAGCTGTAATTCCTCCATTGTTTAAAGTTCTCTTGTTAAGTTTTATGAGTATCATTATTTACTACCTTTGGATTTAATACAGCACTGCAAAAGAAATGTTAAAATGAATTATTAAACCTACACCTGAGCCTCGTGTTAAGTTTTACACCATTTTTATTTTGAGACGTAAAGTTTTTAAAATTAAAAATAATGAGTATTAAAATAATGGTTGTATTAAGTAGTCCAAGAAAAGGCGGATACAGCACTTATCTTGCAAATACTGCGATAGATTATTTAACAAAAAGAGGATTTGAAATTGATGTACTCAATCTATACAAAATGGATATTAAGGCTTGTAGAGCTTGTGATAAATGCAGGAAGACTAAAAATAAATATTGTGTATTAAAGGATGACATGAAAGACATTTATCAGAAAATAGCAGATTCTTATGGATTAATATTGGCATGCCCAATTTACTGGTTTACGATTAATGCAAAAATGAAACTGTTTATTGATAGGTTTTATGGCTTTAACACAGAAAAAACTAAAGTATTAAAAGATAAAAGAATTGGTGTGATACTATCATACGGAGATATTGATCCCTATTTATCAGGGGCAATAAATGCCATTAGAACACTAGAGGATACTTTTAAATATACTGAATCACACTTATGTAAAATAGTCTATGGCACTCAGGTAGAAAAAGAAAATCGAAATAATGAAAGTGCAAAAATTTATGAAGTAATAGATATGGTAAAGGAATTTTGCAAGGAATAATAATATCAATCTCTTGTTGTACTTCTATTGAAAGTTTTCAGCTTAATTATGACTATAAACCATTAGTGACTTTTACAAATATCTACCTCCCCTATAAACCAACGAATTCCCTTCCTTCTGCAACAGCAAAACAACAGAAGAATCTCATCAACTTGCCAGGCTACTTTAAATTCCATCTACTTATTTTTTATATGAACTCACCAAATTCCCTGGTGTGAATTGATCATGAGGTAATACATATTTTTCTATCGCTCTGTATTAGGTGTTAATTGCATCGCATTCCATCCCGGATATTGATTTGTCATGGATTTTTTCTCTCATACTTGCCAAAACCCATTTTGCAACATGTATTCCTACTTGTTCCCGCTCTTCCTGAGGAACTTCATCAATTCCGAACTTATCAGTATATTTTTTGTAATAGGATAGGGCATCAAAATGGAGGATCTTTTGCTCATCAATCATCCCCTTCATTATGCGCAGATGGCAATTAAGAAAACATCCGTCGATCAGTACAATTTTATCTGAATTTCTGATCCATCTTGAAATAGCAGAATCAGGTACCGCAAAAAGTTCCCCGTGGCAACCTCTTCCATAACTCTCCTTGCTGGCGACATGGTTTGCTGCAATTCGGGCTATTTCTCCGCGAATGCACGCTCCTTCACAGGAAAGAACAGGTATCCTTCCTTGTTTAATATGCTCTTCTCCAATTTTCTCACCAATGCTACATTTTGCATGGATATTCTCAATTTCAATGTTAAAAAACTCTTTTTCCTTTTTCATCTTTATGACATTCATTTACAACAAATAAATTTTCTTATCAGGAATTACTATACTTTTTCTTGATGCCGCTGATCCACATTTTAATCATGATCATAATGACAATTCCAATGCCTAGAAATGTCCCGATGATGACAAGACCGACTATTTTCACGGTTTCAGGAGCAAGAAAATAAGTGAGTAAAAAGGTTGATGCCAGGATCAATAGAAAAAAAATAAAGAACCATAATCCGCCTTTTCTGCCCCTCTTCATCCATGTTCCACACCTTTTTGACCAGCCATCGGAAGAATAATTTTTTGTTTTTTCCACAGGATCATCATCCGTAAAGCACCAACAACTTTGCCTGTCGAATAACTGATCATTTCCCATCCAATTTTGGCATCTTTTCATCCAATACTCCGCAATGTGGTCTGCAGCATAATTTCTCTCCCTGCTACCAGTGGATTCTTTTTCATTTGATTTTTCAGTCTTCATCTTGATAAAATATTTATGGTAATTTTTAAATCGATGTGTAGACGGTGGTGACACCAAAAAGGATACAGCTCATTTGTATTTTTATAAATCTAAAATTCCTAAATTCATTTGTAGACAGAACTTTACAATCAAATCATAAAAAAATGTTACTGAAGCAGAAGAAATTATTTAACGAGTTTTACAATTCAGCTCGTTTCAATGGAGTGCTGGATGACCGTGTTTCCCTGATGGTTCATTTAGGGGTGTCCATGGCAGTAGGGTGCTATCCCTGCATGCAATTTTACCTGGAGCAAGCGGATGATTTTGGCTTAACTGATGATGAGATAAATGCGGTTGAAGCCATTACAATGGCAGTATCAGCCGGGAAGGTAAAACAACAGTTTAATCAGGTTTTAATGGGAGGGAAAAGTGATGGATGTGAAGGCTGTTTCGATTGATTTCTGATATACTTCATCTATTTATTTTTCATCACAAAATAATCCCCCCTGTGGATCAGGGGTGATAATGCAACCTTTCTCCATTTTCTTTCTAAGCTGCGTGCGCCCCCGGTGTATTCTTATTTTTACAGTATCAAGGGTAATTCCAAGGATATCGGCTATTTCCCTGTTTTTAAGCCCTTCGTATTCACTTAGGATAAGTATCGTCCTGTAATTCTCGTTCAAGTCGTATATAAACCTGTTAATGCATTCATTCATTTCTTTCCTTGCTATTTGGTCTTCCAATGACAAATCCTCATTTGTTTCCCAAACATTTTTAATCACTTTTTGCTTCTCGTTTAATTCCTTCTCAATGTTCCCTTTTTTCACCTTTTGAAAAGATGCCGATCGGAATCTGTCATACGCTGTATTAGTAGCTATCCTGTATATCCAGGTAGATATGGAAGACTGGCTTTTAAAATTTGACAGATTGGCATTCACTTTTATAAATACATCCTGAGCAAGATCCCTGGAATCTTCCCAATTGTCAGTAATCCTATACAAGTATCTGAATATTCTGTCGTAATACTCTTTATATATTTCTTCAAACCCAGGAATTTTCAAACTATCTGTCATGATATACGCTTAGGTTTATATAATAAATCATTGACCATTATTATACCTGAAGTTGATAAAAACAGCACTACCTAAATTTACGAAAAAATACACCTTTCTACCATAATAATCCGGGCTTATATCAGGTTCTAGCATATCACAAAATTTAGGGTGTATCCTTTTGGGAATTGGCTCGTCTACGGAAGCAAATAAAATCAAATAAAATGCAAACGAAAGAAAACACTTCTCAGAAACAAGGTCAATACGGTGCTACTACTCAGATATTGGCAAGTATGTGTCATAATTGTGGATTTTGCCATTTCACTGATGAAAAACCGAAATCTACATTTGGGAAATTCATGCTTTGGTATCGCAACTGGTGTCCCGGATGGGCAGCACATACCAAGGTTTATGGGACACAAAAAGCTAATTCATAAAGAGATCAGAAAATAACAGTTTCCCTAAAAATGCAAATAACATGAAAGATGTGATTATAGCTCCTCAGGAATGTAAAATGATGGAAGTGATGCAGCGGGCTGGTTTTACTAAGCTCCACCCTGGAGGTAAACGCAGTACCAAAAAACTGCTACAATTGTGTGATATTCATCAAAACAAAAGGGTGATAGATATAGGCTGTGGTCCAGGTGATACAACCATATACATAGCAAAAAAATATGGCTGTCATGTAACAGGCATTGACATCTTACCGGAGATGATCAAAAAAGCAAAAGAAAATGCTATAAAATACAAGGTCGATCATTTAACCAGATTTGAGGTCCTGGACGCCATGTCTCCAGCATTTTCGGATTTTTCATTTGATGTCGCAATTTTTCAAGCAGTTCTGATCTTTGGGGATAAGCAAAAAATGTTAAATTTTACTTACAGGGTTTTAAATGACAATGGACTGATTGGAGCCAACGAGCTAACCTGGCGAGGTAATCTCCCACGAGAGATTAAGGAGACATTTGCTGAAGAATTCGCTCAACCTCTAATCAATGCCGAAACCAAAGATGATTGGATTTCAATCTTTAGCAAGGCAGGATTTCGAAAAGTAGCCTGCGATGAAATTCATTCATTGACGATTGGAACATTTATTAGAATGTGGAGTGGAGAGGAATTGATTAATAAAATAAGAATCCTGTTTAAATGTCTTTATGATAAGGTTGTCATTCAGAGAATGTTCACGATCATTCAACTGCTAAATAAATATCCGAACAATTTGTCCTATGGATATTATATAAGCCAAAAGCAATGATTCAAATATTTGATTGCAGCAGTTATATACTAACAATAATATGGTACCTGCAACAAGATTTATTCACAAAATACCCTGTCTATTTAAGGTAGCCTGATGAATGACGCCAATTTAAACCTCAACAAACATTGTAGACTGGGATGCATTTAATAGCCCACGATGGAAGATTGTAAATGAATGAGAATATACTTGGAATACATAAGCGAAAGGTGAATGTGTGTTTTACCATAATAAAATAAAAGTGATTATGAGAAATGTTGTAAGTGATAGAACAATAACCACCCATAAAGTCGGTACTGAAGATATTATCATGATGCGGATTCCAGCTAAGCGATTTCATGGCAGCATTCCACCGCACCACAGCCCAATCATAGATAGTA
>JBNLGO010000177.1:0-6906 GCA_050306095.1 Cyclobacteriaceae bacterium | reverse complement strand
TATTCCTATGACGAAGATGGATTTCAAATTGAAGCAAATAGCTTCGCCAATTGCTGTAAATCAAGTGATTTTGTTGAAGGTACAAATGCATTTTTAGAAAAAAGAGAACCAAACTTTTCCGGTGAATAGCGGAAGATTTTTTTATGAGTAAATTCCGAAAGCTTGCCGGAGAAACAGCCATCTACGGCTTAAGCAGCATTATTGGAAAAGCAATCAATTTTGTACTTGTCCCGTTTTACACCTCAACAGCAATTCTCAAGGTTGAAGAATACGGGATAGTCACTGAGCTTTACTCATACGTTGCCGTATTGAATGTGCTATATCTCTATGGAATGGAGACAGCCTATTTCCGGTTTACCTCTAAGTCGGATTCTGACGAAAAAACCATATTTAATTCGGTACTCTCTTCTATTCTATTCACAACAATCATCTTATCGTCCATTCTGGTTTTTTCTGCCACGCCAATTGTTAATTGGTTGGAATTTCCAGGCCAGGAGAGGTTTGTGTACTGGTTGGCAGCGATTATTGCCATTGATTCCGTTATGGCCATCCCCTTTGTTAAACTTAGATACGAGGGGAAAGCAACGCAATTTGCCACCTATAAACTTATCAATATTTTCCTAAATGTAGGATTAAACGTATTCTTTCTCTATGTCTGCAAAAACATTTGGTCTGGTGAATTTCTAGGTGGCTTTAAAGACCTGATCAGGCCTATTTACAATCCTGAGTATAATGTCAAATATGTCTTCATCTCAAATCTACTGGCCAATGCGTGCTATTTTTTATTGTTAATGGGTGTTTTGCGGAAAGCAAGACTTTACATAAAATGGAACATTCTATTTCCCATGCTTTTATATGCTTTTCCACTACTTCTATCGCAACTTGCAGGTAATTTTAATGAAATGTTCTCCAGGATGATGCTAAAAAAAATTCTTCCGGATGGTTTTTATGAAGGATTTACCAACCAGGAGGCATTAGGCGTTTTTGGTGCTTGTTATAAAATGTCAATGATTATGACTTTGGCAATTCAGGCGTTTAGGTTTGCTGCAGAGCCATTTTTCTTTAAAGAATCTCAATCAAAAGATAATAAGACAACCTATGCCAATGTATTTTTCTATTTTGGTGTTTTTGGACTTTTTGCTGTTCTGGCAATCAGTTTAAACCTGGATATTATAAAGATTATTTTCCTAAGGGATGAAGCCTATTGGACCGGTCTTCACATAGTTCCTATCCTGCTTATGGCGAGTTTATTTCTGGGATTATATTACAATCTTTCTATTTGGTTTAAGATAACTGACAAAACGTATTTTGGTACTGTAATATCTGTGTCAGCTGCCATTCTGACAATCATTTTTAATTTCGCTTTGATCCCAATAATAGGTTATACTGGTGCTGCAATTACCACTTTATTTGTTTACATCTACATGTGCGTGTTTGCATATGTCACCGGTCAAAAGCACTACCCGGTTGATTACAAGGTTAGGAGACTGGGATTATATCTTGTTTTTGCAGTGTTTCTATTGGTCTTGGGATGGAAAATCAATTTGGGGGATAAAATAATTACACAAATACTGAAAGAAATCCCAATCCTGCTATTTGTTGTGATTGCTTACATCAGCGAAGTTAAAAAGCTGAGATTAAATAAAAATTAATTCATACATTTGTGGCCCTCTTAAATTTTTGTAAATAGTTTTTTCTTAGTGAGTTATAAAGCAATAATATGAATATCATTATTCCGATGGCCGGGATGGGCAAGCGGTTGCGGCCACACACCCTAACAACACCCAAACCCTTAATTCCTATTGTAGGTAAACCTATTGTATATTGGTTGGTACATGATATCGTTACGGTATGTAACGATAAAGTTGAAAACATAGGTTTTGTAATCAGCAGAAGTTTTGATCAATCTGTAGAAGCAGAATTGTTGGCTATCGCTGATAAGTTGGGAGCGAAAGGACATTTATTCTATCAGGATGAACCGTTGGGTACAGCACATGCAATCTATTGTGCTGCTGATATTCTCACAGGCAAAACAATCGTTGCTTTTGCTGATACGCTTTTCAAAGCAAATTTTCAACTTAATACTGAACAAGATGGAATAATTTGGGTTCATCAAGTAGATGATCCTTCAGCTTTTGGCGTTGTAAAACTGGATGGTAAAGGAAGAATAGTAGATTTTGTTGAAAAACCTACGGAGTTTGTATCTGATCTAGCCATTATTGGTATCTATTACTTTAAAGATGGGGATAATCTCAAAAATGAGATCAAAGTCCTTATGGATAATAAGATAAAAGATGATGGTGAATATCAGCTAACAAGGGTGCTTGAAACCCTCAAGGAGAAAGGCACTGAATTTATTCCTGGTCAGGTTGATGATTGGCTTGATTGTGGGAATAAACAAGCTACGGTTGAAACACATAGAGCATACTTCAATTTTATGAAGGATAAGAAAATTATTAGTGAAACAGCCAGGGCAAATAATTCTGTACTGATTGAGCCAGTGTATTTGGGTGAAAATGTTGAAATTGATAATGCTGTGATTGGACCCTATGTGTCTGTTGGAGATAATTCGAAAATCAGCGAATCAAGGATTCAAAATTCTATCATTCAGAAAGATAGCCAAATAAAAAATGCTAACCTCGCTAACTCAATGCTAGGTAATTTCGTTACCTTTGAGGGAAAAGCGACAGATTTAAGTGTAGGCGATTACAATACGATATCGCAATTTTGATTTTAATATATGCAGATTAGAGGACTTAGGTTTATTGTAGCAAGTGTATTAATCAGTTGCTTTTTATTGGTTGATTTTGATGCAATAGCCCAAAAAAAGAAAAAGAAGAAAAATCAAGAGGTTCAGACTGAGGAGGTTCAGGTGCCTGTTTCCCAGGAGGACAAAAGAAAAGCTGAATTATATCATTCTGATGCTGAAAAGTATTTTATACTGGATGATTATGCCAAAGCATTTGTGATGTATCAGCAAGCATTAAAGTTTGATCCTCAAAATGCAACTGCATACTATAGAATAGCACAGATTTTCCTGAAGAGTGATGATATTGAAAAGGCATTATTTAATGCAGATCATGCTGTAAAGCTTGATCCTCAGAACAAGTATTTTTATCTCCTTCAAGCAGAAATCTATACTAAGCAATCTAATTTCTCCAAAGCTGCAGAGACGTACGAAACCATGATTCAAAAGTGTGAGAAAACAAATGAATATTTGTTCGAATTAGCTGCACTTTACATTTATCAGGAGAATTATGAGAAGGCCTTAGGTATATATTCACGAATTGAAGAGGAATTTGGTCTCAATGAGCAAGTGACTGCTCAAAAGCAAAAATTGTATTTAAAGCAAAGTAATCTTGATAAAGCTATAGAAGAAGGCCAAAAATTGATTGATGCCTATCCGGGAGAATCGAGATATATCTTAAATCTTGTAGATATCCTAGTTTCAAATAATAAAACTGATGAGGCGATACCTGTACTCGAGGAATTATTAATTAATGATCCTGATAATTCCAGAGCCCTACTACTACTGGCTGATATTTATCGGAAAAAGGGAAACAATGAAAAATCCAACATTTATCTAAATAAAGCTTTTGAGAAACCTGACCTTGACATTCAACCTAAACTACAGGTGCTTGCTGGGTTTATGCAGCAACTTCCTAATTCAGATATCGAGATACTTGCGAAAAGTTTAGGAGAAAAAATCATCTCAGCCCACCCTGACGATTTTCGAGCATTCGAGATCAATGGAGATTTGGCAATGAGACTTTCTGATGATGCACAGGCAGTGGATTATTTTAAGAAATCAATCGATTTGGGTTCATCTAACTATAGTACTTGGCAAAATGTATTACAGCTTGAAAGCAAACAAGAACTATTCAAGAACGTCATTAAGGATGGTGAAAAGGCGCTGGAACTTTTTCCTAACCAGGCAGTAGTTTGTTGGTTTTTAGGTACAGCTTACTTGATGGAAAAAGACAACGAAGCAGCAGTGGAGGTTTTAGAAAGAGGCAAGAAACTTTCTGCATCCGATGATAATTTAAAATCCATATTCAATGCCCAGCTAGGTGACGCTTACAACAATGTAAAGAATTACAAGAAATCAGACGAATGCTACGAAGCAGCCCTTGCTTATGAACCGGATAATGACCATGTACTAAATAACTACAGCTATTTCCTTTCTTTGAGGAAGGAAAAGCTGGATTTGGCAAAAAAGATGTCTTCAAAATTAGTATCCAGGAATCCAGAAGATGCCACATTTCTCGATACTCATGCCTGGGTTTTGTATATGCGAGGAGAGTTTGAGGAAGCTAAAAAGTATATTGAGAAGGCAGTTAATATTGAAGATGATCTAAGTGGAACAATTATTGAGCATTACGGTGATATTTTGTTTAAACTTGGTGATGTTGATTCTGCCGTAAAACAGTGGCAAAAAGCAAAGGGGATGGATGAAACATCTGAACTTATTGATAAAAAAATTGCTGACCGAAAACTTTATGAAGAATAGAATCGCCTTATTATTCCTCGCCCTAATTGTTGTATTTTCTTCTTGTCGGAAAGAAACAATTGGATTTAAATCAAAGAAAAAAGGGAATATTAATATTGAGGAAATAGACTTTGATTACTTCCAGGCGAGAACAAAAGTCAGATATGCCGAAGGTGATAAACAGGTAAACGGTAATGCAAATATCCGGATAAAAAAGGATTCAGTAATTTGGTTCTCTGTATCCCCATCAATAGGTATTGAAGCAACCAGAGTTATGATTACCAAGGATACAGCCATCGTAATCAACAGAATGGAAAAGGAGTATTATGTATTTAATTTTGAAGAGATAAGCAGGTATTTCAATTTTAGGATTGATTACGATCTGATTCAAAGCATCATTTTAGGAAATTTGGCGAGGCCGATTGACGATGATACTAAAATTGCCAAGGAAAATGAATATTTCATGATCAAGCAAAGATCTGGTCCACTGGATCTGCAAAGCTTTGTATTAGCTGATAATAAAAAAATTGAAACGGTTCTTATAAACGAACAGGCTACCAGCAATTTTTTAACGTTAAAATATAGTGAATTTGAAGAAACAGGGGGATACCTGTTTCCAAATGTTTGCCAGGTAAATCTCACATATAAGGCAAAAAAGGGACCTGTGGTTACCAGTATAAATCTCGAGCATAAAAAAGCAGAGATTGCGGATAAACCGCTAAAGTTCCCTTTCAATATACCGGAAAAGTATGAGGCTTTTAAATAGATATTTTTACAGTGTATTAATATTATTTTTCATTGGTTTATTTGATTGCGTTACAGCACAGAATAATAAATCGCAATTAGAAAAGCAGAAATCTCTCATTCAAAACCAAATTAAAGAAGCCCAGCAAATACTTTCTGAGACATCAACTAAAAAGAAGGCTAGTATAGGTCAACTAAATGCAATCCAACGAAAAATCAATGCGCATACCCAGTTGATTCGCACGTATTCCGAGGAGATTAAATCACTGGACAGTAAAATAAGTGAGGATAATGAAGTAATTGGTGCATTGAACAAGGATCTTGAGAATCTTAAAAAGGAATATGCGGCTATGGTGTATGCTGCTCATAAATCCAGCAGTGGATTTGACAAGCTTTCCTTCATTTTTGCGTCGGCTAATCTTAATCAATTCTATATGAGGTTTAAATACCTCGAGCAGTATTCCAGTGCACGTAAAAACCAGGTGAAATTAATAACAGATATTAAATCTGAAATCGAGGGAGAAAAGATTTCTCTTGAGATGAATAAAGAGGAAAAAAACAAAGTTTTGGGTGAGCAAATTGATGAGAAAAAGAAGTTGAGCAATCTGAAAATTGAGCAGGATAAAGTTCTTGCAAGTCTCAAGAAACAAGAGTCACAAATCAATAAAGATATTGACAAAAAGAAACAGGAAATATTAAAACTAGAGAATTTGATTGCAAGCCTATTAAGGGAAGAAATGAATAAAACTACTCCGAAAACAGGCGAAGCAGTGGATTTATCAAATGTTTCCAAACTCTTTGAAAACAGCAAATCAACATTGCCATGGCCGGTTCATACTGGTTTTATTTCAGGAAAATTTGGTACTCATCCGCATCCCGTATTGAAGCGCGTCAAAGTACCCAACGATGGAGTTAACATACAGACTAAGCAAAATGAACAGGTGCTGGCCGTTTTTGATGGGATTGTAAAGAAAATTGCCATTGTACCTGGAGAATTCAAATATGTTGTCATTGTACAACATGGCAGCTATTTTACAGTGTATGCCAAACTGAAAAAAGTGAATGTGAAAATGGGGCAACAAATAGCTAGGCAAGACGTTATCGGAGAAGTAAATACTGATGTTGATGGGATTTCTGAGGTGCAGTTTCAGGTTTGGAAAAACACACAAAAACTTGATCCTGAGCTTTGGCTTGCAAAAAGATAAATTTTGGTATCTCAAAGATTTTATCTGAAGATATTAGTATTTGAGTATAAATGCCTGTAATTTTGTAATTACGTATCGTTAAGATCAGAACATTTAAATAATAGTACAATGAACGTAGAGTTAGCATTTCTTGGAGGTTTAGGAGGTTGGGAGATTCTTCTTATTCTAATGGTTTTATTGATTTTCTTTGGAGCCAAGAAGATCCCTGAATTAGCTAAAGGGCTGGGAAAAGGAATAAAAGAATTTAAGAACGCCACTAACGAAATCAAAGAAGAAATCGAAGATGGTGTTAAAGACCTAGATCCAAAATAATTACTTAAAAATATTTTGAATATACTGGAAATCAGGTTCGCCTGGTTTCCTTTTTTTTCTCTAAAGGTTTGGCACTTAAATCTGATATACAGATTTTGAGCCGTAAACATACAACTGAGTCTGAATCAAATTAATTCCTGACATTTGTGCATTGCA
>JBNLGO010000176.1:0-6955 GCA_050306095.1 Cyclobacteriaceae bacterium | reverse complement strand
AATGCGCTGAACATTGCCGGGGAAAGATTCAATGCTGTGAAGCAAAGTGCCGTATTAGGGGATAACCCACCCATTGATACATTGGAGGCAGGTATCCAGGTGCAAAACCGAAGGTTAGGTTTACAACAAGCCCAATTGGAATATCAAAATGCAAGGGCACTCCTGGAAATTTACTTATGGATAGATGGAAATATTCCCCTAGAGCTTGATGAAAATACCCTCCCTCCTCGTAGGTCTGAGGTAGATATTCTTCCTCCAGGTAATGATTTCGTGCTGAGCATTAATACGTTTATTCAAGACCATCCTAAGCTTCAAAATTATCGACTAAACATCGACCAATTGGACATAGAAAAGCGGCTGAAAAAGGAAATGCTTAAACCTACGGTCAACCTCAATTATTTTGCATTATCTGAGCCCATTGGTGGTGATCCTATATCAAACCTTTCCACTAACAATTATAAGTGGGGGCTTGAATTTAAAATGCCAATTCTCTTTAGAAAAGAACGGGGAGCGGTGAAGTTGGCTAACCTTAAAATCGAAGAGAAAACCCTTGATCTAAATAATGAACAAGCGCAAATATCTTACAAAATCAATGCTTCCATAAATCATTGGAACACGACAAATGATCAGGTGATACTTTACCGTCAAACCGTTCAGGATTATTTTGGCTTGCTACAAGGTGAGCGAAGATTGTTTGATAGTGGTGAAAGTTCCCTATTCATGATTAATTCAAGGGAAATGGGATACATTCAGGCTCAATTAAAATTGATTGAATTGATGGGGAAAAATAAAAAAGCCGAGCTTCAGACTTATTATTATGTGGGGGGATTGGGAACACAGTAAATTGTTTGCATCAGATTTCGCAGAATTTAAGAATTTTCAGGATGAGGTTTATCATTATATTTTGGATTAAACATTAGTTTGTATTCCAAACTTTTACTTCCAAAATTGATCAATAAGCCGAGTGGAAAATCGTACGCCACTGTATAATTTTTTGCCTGTGCTAAATGGACATCTTCTAATCTAACCACTGCTTTTATTTCAACTACGACCTTATCAGCTACTACAAAATCTGCACGTCTTGTTCCAACATTAACACCTTCATAAAAAATACTATGTTCCTGCTCTCGGTTAAATAACAATCTGGCATTTTCAAATTCTAGTGCCAGGCACCTTTGATAAATTACTTCCTGAAAACCGGGTCCCATGGTATTATGGACCTTCATTGCACATCCTATAATGGAATAGGTTAAATCATTCTTGATCACGATAAAAATATTTAGCTAAAATTTAAAAATATAAATTCCATCTATCTTCATGGGCTATTCCAATAATTAATTCTGTTCATCCTGAAATTCAGTGAATTCTGATACTAACAATTTAGTCTGAAAGTGTTACTTTTACAATTAGCTTTTAATCAAAAGGATACAATTTTTATATAGATATCCCTGTACCTGATATGAAGACGATGTCCATCGCCGTATTACCTTTTGTCAACATGAGTACCGACCAGGAGAACGAGTACTTTAGCGACGGTATTACCGAGGAAATCATCAATGCCCTCACCACCATTCAGGGACTCAATGTAACGGCCAGAACTTCTTCTTTTGCTTTTAAAAATAAAAACATCGATATCCGGGAAATTGGCAAACAACTCGGTGTAACCAGTATTCTGGAAGGCAGCGTCAGAAAATCCAATAACCGTATTCGTATAACGGCACAACATATTCAAACCGTAGATGGCTTTCATATCTGGTCCAAAAATTATGACCGGGAGCTGGAAGATATTTTTGAATTGCAAGACGAAATCAGCTTGTTAATTGCTGATCAGATCCGCGAAAATTTCGGGCACCTTGAAGTAAAAGATCATTTGGTGAAGACGCCAAAAATTAAATTGGAAGTTTATGAGGAATTCCTAAAAGGAAAACATCATCTCCATACATTTGATAAAAATGAAATCCTCAAAGGAGTATCCATTTTAAAAGAGGTTATCGAAAAGGAGCCTGATTTCGCGCTTGCGTATTCCAATATTCACTATGCCTATAATATGCTAGCAGCAGCTGGCTGGCTTCCATCTGAAGAAGCTTTTAATAAAGGAAGGTATTATCTTAATAAAGCCTTTGAACTAGATAAAAATCTGCCCGAGTGCTATCATTCACTGGGGTGGAATGCCCTTAATCGTGATTGGGATTTTATCAATGCAGAAAAATACCTGAATCAAGCCATTAACCTAAGCCCTGGATATGCAGACGCCCACCAGAAAATGTTTATCACACAGGTATTGCAGGGCAAAAAAGAGCAAGCACTTGATCATATCGAAAAGGCACTGAATTTGGATCCACTATCAGGCCTTACAAATTACTTCCAGGGATACTACTTTTACCTGGACAAACAATATGAGCGGGCCAACTCCTTCTATCAAAAGTGTTTTGAGATCAGTCCGGGTTTTTTATTTCCTTATGCTATGTATGGCCTTTCATTGGTAAGTATGAACCAGGCACAAAAATTGGCCAGGGAGGTGGATATCGTACCTGAAATTCCCGGAGGGAATATAGAAAGGACCATTATGACAACCCTGGCTAATTGTAAGTTAAACGAAAATGAGGAAGCAAATAAGGGCATTAAAGCATTAGAGGATGCGCTACAAAGTGAAGAACGTGGAAGAGTTCGATTTTTTCTTATTCATATTTATAATCTGCAGAAACAATTCGACAAAACCATCCAGTTAATTGAGCAAGGTATAGAAGAGAAAGAACCATTGATGACTTTGTTAGGGGAAGATCCATTATTAACGCCACTACATTCCTTTGAAAAGTTCCAGCGGGCTATGACCAGAATATATAGCCGGGCTGCTGATGACAATGAGGTGAAGCAAGAGCATAAAAGTCAACCATTTAATCCACACGAGCTAACAGAATTAAACCTGCGTCTTGAAAATCTATTACAAAAAGAAAAGGTCTATTTAAACCCCGAACTTTCCCTTCGTTCGCTGGCAACGTCTTTAAATATTCACCCGAATAAACTCTCCTGGCTGATCAATGAATACAATGGAAAAAATTTTAACGAATATATCAATTCATACCGCCTCGAAACTTTTAAAAGTAAAGCCGTACACCCTGAAAATAATAACTTAACACTCCTGGGAATTGCCTATGAAAGTGGCTTCAATTCCAAAACTGTTTTTAATACCTTCTTCAAAAAAACGACTGGCATGTCGCCCCGGGATTGGGTAAATCAATATAAATAACCGGCGACGTTCGGATTCTCACAAACGTTCCGAATCTCATAGCTGGAAATATTTCTGAAATAAATATGGGTGATAAATCAATGGTCTTCCTTGACATATTTCATGAGTAATTGCTATAGAAAATAATAATCTAACCTTTTTTATATAGAATTAATTAAACCTAAACCCTCTATTTTTATACTTACTTCAGATACTTAAAACTCTCCCTTTTCATTCAAAATCGAATGTTATAGTCAATATTACAATTTCTATTTTATAGGTATAATCAAATTAATTATAAAAATATTTATATGTTTTGGTTACTTTCCTTTATATACCCGCATTTACTTACTCAAACGCAAACAAAACTTTTAATTAAGACATTGAAACAATGAAGAACCTGATCCTACTAATCACCCTTTTGAGCACCTCCTCCCTCATAGCCCAGGACATGGCTTACGAATATCAATTCAACAACAATTCGAAAGAGCACTATGTGATTAACTTCCCAAAAGATAGCTCATATTTACGATGGGGCATTTGGCTTGACGCAGTAGAAACCGAATATGGAATCCACACCATGAAAATGTTTATGAGCGAAGACGAAGCTTTATTCTTAGATGAGTTTCAGGGAGTAGCTCAGATAGAACTAGACAATGACGAAATCATTCCCATCAATGTGTACACAGTAGAGGATACACTGAACAAATTTGGGGATTTTGAAAAAATATTAGCCTTCCAGTTCAATGACAGTGAAGCAGAAATCCTAATGGAAAATGGCATCAAAAAAATCGTGTTTTATACCACATATGGAAAATTTAATGCACGGTTCGCCAATAAAAACATGATGCAAAAGGCCTTGGCAACTTTAAAGTACAACGTTGAAATTTTTGATGAGGTGCAGCACCAGCTGATGGCGGGAAGCTACATGAACGAAACAGCCACCTTATTTAGATAAAAGTATTAGTAGTTAGTAGTACAGCGTTTTTTGAATCGGGACGCACGGGAGTAAAGAGCTTATCCAATTTGGGTAAGCTTTTTTATTTACCGTAAACGGGTGTTTTTTGTAATAATGATTGAAGTGTTAACATATACCCTTTATCAGAAGAGTTAATGGATTGATGAGAGCCTGTAAAAACGGAAATCCCCAGGTCAGAAAATATCTTGATTTCTACGATGGTATTTGACTCTATTTTTGTCCACCTCGAAGAAGTACTGTTTTGATTTTGCTGGTTTTGATACGTTCGTCCCGATGTCGTTGTACCGGTTTGACGCAAGGAAACATTGCCGATTACTACGTATTCTACGTTGAGAATATCGCATAAATTTTCCGGAGAAAATCCCTTTAATTGTTGGGTAGTGATACCGTATTCTGCTAAGATGGAATTGGTAACAGCTGGATTTTGAAATGACATCTGAACATTGTGCTGTGAAAATATATTAGCAATATCCGATTGAACTTTATACATCATATTTTGATCCGTTGATCCGGCAAAGCCCATATACGATACCGGTAAGACCGCTACTACATTCTGATAATTTCTCAATGATGGGCTACTGCTCCCCTCCTTTTTATAGATAGGTGCATAAAATTCCAATCTTCCACTTGAGAACTGCACCTTGTTGATTTCAAACTTATTGACAGGATAAACCAAGGATTCTCCCTGATGAACAAAATGGATATGGTTTTCTTTTATTTCCACCACTTTCCCTATCCGTTCATCTCCATTATTCATGACGATCTTATCAGTATTTAATACGTCTTGTGCAATAAGTACAGAGTCCACAAGGAATAATAAAAGAATGGTAATGATCGAAGCCTTATTTTCCATATCATTTGCGTTTTGTTTTGATCTGGCTAAACCGTGAATTGGATAGAAATTACAAATAATTTAATACACTCGAAACCAAAAGATGGAATGAATGCCCTAGATGCGTGACATGGAGCCAGCGGTCTTCATTAAAAAAGTGTAGAGGTATGGAGGCTATTGGTAGGCTGGTCTTTTATAGGTATCAAACCTGACAGGTTTTTGAAAACCTGTCAGGTTTATTTTTTCTGATTATATATCTATCTCCACCTGGTTTTTCATGATGTCCTCAAAGTTTTCCCGCTGGCGGATCAACTTCGGCTCACCATTATAGATCAGCACTTCTGCCGGTCGCAGGCGACTGTTATAATTAGACGACATGCTATAACAATACGCTCCGGCATTCTTGATAGCCAGGATATCGCCTTCTTTTACTTCGGTCAATTTCCTGTCCGTGCCAAAGGTATCTGTCTCACAAATGTAGCCTACCACTGTATAGATGCGGTTGATCCCCTCCGTATGCGAAATATTCACAATATCGTGGTGAGAGTCATACATCATCGGTCGGATCAAATGATTTAACCCGGAATTGACACCAACAAACACCGTTGCCGGAGTGGTTTTAATCACATTGGTTTTTACTAAGAATACACCCGATTCACTCACTAAAAATTTACCCGGCTCAAACCAAATCTCCAGTTTTCTACCGTAATCTTTGCAAAAAGCTTTGAAGGATTTGCCGAGCTTCTCCCCTAGCTGCTGTAAATCTGTGGTCACATCGCCATCACGATAAGCCACTTTAAAGCCAATTACAAAATCGATGAACTGCAGGTCTTTAAATTCCTGTGCGGCATCAAAGAAGATCTCCGCGCTTTTGATAAACACATCCGCATCGAGGATATCCGAACCACTGTGCATATGCAGACCGATAACTTTTATATTATAGGTCTGGATCACCCGCAGCAAGTGCCGCATCTGAAAGATGGAGATCCCGAATTTTGAATCCACATGACCCGTAGAGATCTTTTTATTTCCTCCCGCCATGATGTGCGGATTTAACCGGATGCACACCGGAACCGTATCATGGTAATCATGCCCAAACTGCTCCAGGATGGAGATGTTATCGATATTGATCATCACACCAATTTTGATGGCCTCTTTGATCTCCTCAAAGGACACGCAATTAGGCGTATATAAAATTTCTTCCGGTTTGAAACCAGCTTTGAGAGCAAGCTCTACTTCCTGGATAGACACTGCGTCGATCTCTACCCCATATTTCTTCATCAGCTTTAGGATGGATATGTTTGTCAAAGATTTGCAGGCATATTTTATCTTCAACTTCAATCCGGAAAACGCATCTTTTAAGGTGTTGATCTGTTGTTCGATTTTTTGTGCGTCATACACATAGAGGGGTGTGCCGAACTGTTCGGTCAAAGATTCCAGGTCAACACCCTGGATTTGGTACCTGCCATTAACTAATTCCATTGTTTTATAAAATTTATACTGATTAAGAAATATTCTTCCGTTGTACGCATCAAGTATGCCCGCGTTGCCCGAAAGAGTGCTTTTTAAAAAGCCGTGCAAAAATAAGAGAAAAGCGGTATGATTCCATTTTTATTTGGGGAAATGGTGAGGGGATGAAAATTAGAGGGACGTAATTGACAAGTGATTAATAATTTATTGAGGGGGAATTTTACTATGTTTTGTGTAATTTAAGTGCGGACATAACTAAGGAATTAGAAATCTAACAGGTGTACTTACATGCATATTGTTAGTATAGAAACACTACCTCAATTACTATGAGCTTTGTACATATTAAATTTAAACCAACCAAAAGAATAACAACTAATTTCAATCCTTCCGAAATTTTAAAGAATACTGAAATTCCTGAAGACAGCCAGAAATTCAAAAAAGAATATAG
>JBNLGO010000175.1:0-7019 GCA_050306095.1 Cyclobacteriaceae bacterium | reverse complement strand
TAAGAAAATAAGCTCATACGCTTTAATTATATCAGGAATTAGGCGTTGTGGTAAAAGCACATTACTATATCAACTATTAGCAACACGGCATCCCGATTCAATATATCTAAACTTTGAAGACACTAGGATATATGGTTTTAGCATAAATGATTTTGCAAAACTCGATGAGATACTTTCAAATCAAGAATCAAAAACACTATTCCTTGATGAAATACAGATCGTAAAAGATTGGGAGCGATACATAAGACAAAAGTTGGATGAAAATTATAATATAATCATAACTGGATCTAACGCATCCTTATTAAGTAAAGAGCTTGGAACAGTATTAACAGGAAGACATATCACGAAAGAGCTATTTCCATTTTCATTTCTGGAGTTTTGTACTTTTAATAGGCTTTCAATTACAAGTGAATCACTCGAAAAGTATTTAATATCAGGAGGTTTTCCGGAATATGTAAAGCAAGGAATAGACGATATTCTTTATCAGCTACTTGATGACATTATTATAAAAGACATTGCAGTTAGATATGCCGTGCGTGACATAAAGGGATTGCAAAGATTGGCTAAATATCTCATCACCAATATTGGTAAATTAATTACTGCCAACAAACTGAAAACATATTTTAATATATCGGCGACAAGCACAATGATGGAATATTTGTCGCATTTAGAGATGGCTTATTTATTCTTTTTCATTCCGAAATTCAGTTATTCACAAAAACAACAAAACGTTAATCCTAGAAAGGTGTATTCTATTGACACCGGACTAATAAAGGTTAATTCTACATCATTTACAGAAGATAAAGGTAGAATTTTTGAAAACATGATTTTCCTACATCTGAGAAGAAATTTTAAAGAGATCTATTACTTTTCAAATAAAGGTGAATGTGATTTTATTGTAGTGGATAAGGGAAATATTAAACTAATATTACAGGTCTGCTTTGAATTAAACTCCGGGAACATGCAAAGAGAATTGAATGGCTTGTATGAGGCATTAGGTTTTTTTGATCGACCTGAAGGTTTAATTATCACATTGAATCAAAATGATCAATTTAAAAAAGATAACAAGGTGGTTGATGTTATTGATGCATCTACTTTCCTCCAAATGGATATAAATCAATAACACATCTCTGCATCACCCACCGGGCTTATTTCCGGACTTACATAAGGGATACCAAGGTTCATTCCTCGAAGAATAAGCAGAATACCTAAAAAGACAGCTACATAAGGAATAATTCTATTAAATGAGGCTCTGATTTTCAGCCCTAAAAAATTTCCCGCTAATCCAAAGGACAACATGGCAACGGTAGTACCCAAACCAAATATGATCATATATAAAGAACTTTCCCTCCATGACCCTGCTGCCAGTGCTCCTCCCATTGCCAGGTAAACTAATCCGCAAGGTAAAACACCATTTGCCAAGCCAACTAAGAATGAAGAAAAAACGGATCGCTTTTTTAGATAGTAACCTAGCTTCTCCTTGATCCACCGATTAAAACCGGTCAGCTGGATATTGACTTTAGAAAGAAAAGTTTGATTTGTAAAAAGTGACAAAATAATAATAGCAATCCCTGCAATGATGGATAGTTTTTGCTGAAAGCCAGAAAAGGATACCCCTTCTCCCACCAATCCAATAATCAAACCCAGAAGTCCATAAGTGATAACCCTGCCTGAATTATAAAACAATCGGGAAGCCAATAAGCTAAAAAATGATTTCTTATAGGTGGGCAGCGCTAAGACAATCGGCCCACACATGCCCAGACAATGTAAACTACCAACTACCCCTAAAAGAAAAGCCGTCCAAATCATTACTGAATATCTATTTGTTGACTTTTGTAATAACCTTTACCACCGGATTCCCAATCTACCTTTACCACCCAAAGTCCTTTTAAGAGTGGTTTTGTATTCAATTGTTGCTGACCATTAGGGTCAAGCTTCAACTCAACAAACATATCTTTATCGGCGTCTGAAGGTCTGAATAAATGTATTTTACCATTGATCACAGGTTTACCGGAATATTGAAGCGTCAATTTATAAGTAGCTGGATTATAAGATATTCCAAATACTTCCTGTGCATCTACCGCATTTTTTAATTTATCTATCTGCTCCTGGTAGGTGATTTCCTTTTCATAATAATCTTCCTCTACCAGGTTAACCTTTTGCATAGATCCAATCACAACAAACGTGACGGTCATAACGGCAAACCCGATGTAAACAAGTGCTATTTTCCACCCCCAATTCATACTATTTATACTTAAAATGGTCCGATAAAACTGGTAGATTCGGTTTCGACTAATTCATCATTAACAAATACATTCACTTCAATCTCTGTTTTTCTTCCGGTTAACGCAGCATTTGGAAGAATAATAAAGAAGCTGGATTTTACTTTTTCGGAGGCTGGGATCGTATGATTATTATCTCCCACCTGCTGGATAACCGCATCCGGAATATTTGCTATTTCTAATTTTACAGTTACATCCTTAAAAGTCTTATTCACAAAATTCACATCATAAATATTACTTATATGATTATTTTCCCGCTCTTGATACAATACTCCAGGTTGACGTAGAATGGTAGTTTCCACATCGTTTCTGGTAAGCAGAAGAGTAGTCACCACAGAAACCAAAATAAATAGGACTACAGAATACCCCTTTACCCTGCTGGTAAATAGCTTTTCCCTTTTCTCTTTTACACTGTTAACCGAACCGTAACGAATAAGCCCTGTTGGTTTATTCACCTTTGTCATGATGTCATCACAAGCATCAATACAAGCGGTGCAGTTCACACATTCCAATTGTGTGCCATTGCGAATATCGATTCCGGTTGGGCAAACATGCACACACATTTTGCAATCTATACAGTCTCCTTTTTCAGAATTAAATTCATTGTCTTTTTTAAGCTTTCCTCTCGGCTCACCTCGCAGCCAATCGTACATAACAGAAATAGAATCATTGCCTAAAAACACACCTTGCAATCTTCCATAAGGGCAAACCGCCACACATGCCTGCTCTCTGAACCATGAAAAAACAAAATAAAAAATTCCCGTGAAGGCCATTAGACCAATAAAACCAGCCATATGATCAGCAGGTGAATGGGTAATGATTTTCCAGGTATCCTCTATTCCAACCAGATAAGCCATTACGGTATGTGAAATCACCAGGGATATCAAAATGAAAATAAGATGCTTGGAGCCTTTTTTTAATATCTTCTCTTGATTCCAAGGGGCTTTATTGAGCTTTCGCTGCTGAATAGCGCCACCCTCAATCCAATATTCTATTTTGCGAAAAACCATTTCCATAAAAATGGTTTGTGGGCATGCCCATCCACACCAAACCCTACCAAACACCACCGTAAACAGTACGATAAACACCACAAAGGTAATCATCATCAACGCCAGGATATGAAAATCCTGCGGCCAGAAAGGAATACCAAAAAAGATAAACCTCCGCTCAAAAACATTAATTAGCATAAATGGGTGCCCACCGATTTTAATAAATGGCCCACCCAATAAAAGCAGTAAAAGGATAATCGATACGACTATCCTTTTATTATGAAATTTTCCTTTTGGTTTTTTTGGATACACCCATATCCTTTTCCCGGATTCATCTACGGTAGATATGGTGTCCCTGAATTCTTCGTCAAACTGATATAAATTCTCCATTCACTCTAAACACTTTATCCTCTCTTTTAGTTATTGGATACACTATCTTCTGAAACGACTGCTTCCGTCGAATCAGAAACAGCAGCTTCCTCTTCAGGTGCCGGCGAAGCTCCTTCAGGCGCAAACAATTCACCTTCAGGATCTTTAGGGTTAGCTGGTGTCGTACCAATTAAGGTCATGACATAGCTGGCCACATCTCGTACCTGGACTGGTGAAAGAGAATTTTTCCAGGCAATCATACTCGTACCTGAAACACCTTCATGTATTGTATTGAATATGTTTTTAAATTCGCCACCGTGAAGCCAATAATTGTCCGTGAGGTTTGGTCCAAGACTTGGCTTACCTCCACCATCAGGTGCGTGACAAGATGCACAGTTAAAGCTAAATATTTGTTGCCCACTTGCGATGACATCCGCATCGGTACTTTGCTCCGGATTTTCTATGTCAATCGTTTCTACATCTCCTGATTCTTCCAAAGCTGCTAAAGTAGCCTCAGCTTCTTCGAGCTCCATGGCATATTCTTCTTCCTGCAATGGGAAAACATCAAACACATGGTAACTAAAAATGTAAACGACTCCCAAAATGATGGTAATATAAAACATGGCCAGCCACCATGGGGGAAGGTGATTATCTAATTCCTTGATTCCATCATAATCATGGTCAAGCATGACATCTTCTTCCTTTTCCAACGGCACCGCACCGGTGAGTTTTTCATCTAACTGTGCCCAGAGAGATTTCTTCTCTTTTACTTCTTTACCTTCTGCAGCTGCCTGTTTCGCCTCCTCTTTACCTAGTATGGTTTTTAATACCATCACCATATACATGGCTACAATTAATACGAGGATGGCCACAAGCAATACCAGTCCAAGAACTAACATCAGAAGTGAATCCTGGGTGGATGCCGATGTAGATTGTGCATAAAGACCGTTTCCTAGCATCGAACAAAGAATCAAGGAAAAGGTTAATACTATTTTTTTATAAAAAGTCTTCATTGATATTCCGTTTAAGTATTTGAATTTGATTCACTATCATCACTTTCGAAAGGAAGATTCTCCATCTTCTTCACATACTTTTTGTCAATTTTCCAGGTATAAATTAATAGCCCGGAAAAAAACAAAAAGAAGATAATCAGCGCCATGACCGGCCAGATCTCTATGTTTTCGATTTGTTCAAAATAGTGCTTAAACATTATTTATTTTCAGTTAAATTTTTATCCACCTTAATATCGGTACCCAGTCGTTGTAAATAAGCAATCAGGGCAATAATCTCTAAATCAGGATGTGATTTAATATCTTGCTTGCTGAGCCCATCTACAATTTCCTGTGCTTGCTTTTCTGCATCAGCAATAGCTTCTTCTTCAAAACCTTCAGCATATGGAACTCCCAATGTTTTCATGGCTGAAATTTTATCTGGCAGTGATTCTTTATCATAATAGGAATCATACAACCATGTATATGCTGGCATAAGTGAACCGGAAGAAGTTGAATTTGGATCATACATGTGATTATAATGCCAATCATGACCATACTTATTTCCTACTCGATGCAAGTCCGGACCAGTACGTTTTGACCCCCACAAGAATGGGTGATCATATACAAATTCTCCAGCTTTAGAATATTCCATGTCGTCCGGATCGTAGCGAAGTACCTCTGCCCGGAATGGCCGGATCATCTGTGAGTGACAATAGGCACACCCTTCTCTGATATAAATATCCCGACCCGCTAATTCTAATGGGGTGTACGGCTGCACACTTTCGATTGTCGGTACATTAGATTTGACCAGGAAGGTAGGTATCAATTCAAATATACCCCCTATTAAAATAGCTACTAAAGAAAGAATAGTGAACAATACTGGTTTTCTTTCCAATACCGCATGCCAGTGACCACCAACGATTTTCTTCTTTTCCAATGCCGGGGCTTCCGCTTCTTCTTCTGTTTGGAAACTTCCGGCAGTCATAGTTTTCACTAAATTTATCAGCATGATTACTGCACCAATCAGATACAAGGTTCCTCCAAATGCCCTAAACATATACATAGGAACTATTTGGGTTACAGTGTCCAGGAAGTTGGTGTATTCCAGTTTTCCAAATTCGTTGAACTGGAACCACATAGAACTCTGTACAAAAAATGCTGCGTATAATGGCAAGGCATAGAATATTATTCCCAATGTGCCTATCCAGAAGTGTGCATTGGCTAATTTTTTAGAATACAATTCTGTTTTCCACAATTTAGGGACCATCCAATACAGGATTCCGAAGGTCATAAAACCATTCCAACCTAAGCCTCCTATATGTACGTGACCGATGATATAATCTGTATAGTGTGCTACTGCGTTGAAGTTTTTAAAAGACAACATCGGCCCTTCAAAAGTAGCCATACCGTAAGCGGTAACTGCTACTACCATAAATTTCAATACTGGTTCTTCCCGCACTCTGTCCCAGGCACCTCTTAAGGTAAGCAAACCATTGAGCATACCTCCCCAGGATGGTGCGATCAGCATGATCGAGAATACTACACCTAAAGATTGTGCCCAACCTGGAAGTGATGTATATAATAAGTGGTGAGGTCCGGCCCATATATAAATAAAGATCAAAGACCAGAAGTGTATAATCGAAAGCTTATATGAGTAAACGGGTCTGTTTGCCGCTTTTGGCAAAAAGTAATACATCAATCCAAGGAATGGTGTGGTCAGGAAGAATGCCACGGCATTGTGACCATACCACCACTGTACCAATGCATCTTGTACACCAGCGTACCAGGAATAACTCTTTAAAAATCCTACCGGAAGTTCAATGGAATTGACAATGTGTAAAACAGCAACTGTTACAAACGAGGCCAGATAAAACCAAACTGCCACATACATGTGTCGCTCTCTTCGGGTAAGCACAGTACCAATCATATTGGCGCCAAAAGCTACCCATACTAATGCAATTAAAATGTCAATTGGCCATTCCAGCTCCGCATATTCCTTACCGGTAGTAAATCCCATTGTAAGGGTCAAAGCAGCTGCAACAATAATAAATTGCCATCCCCAAAAGTGGAACCATCCCAGTGCTTTGCTGTACATTGGGGTTTTTAGCAACCTTGGCATTGAATAATACACTCCTGCAAAAATCATATTACCTACAAAGGCAAAAATGACGGCATTGGTATGGAGTGGTCTCAATCGACCAAAGCTATTCCATCCATCATGGAGCCCTCCAAACAAAGTTGGGTGAAACATCAGAATTGCGGCAATCAGCCCCACTAGCATTCCAACCAAACCCCATACAGTGGTAGCAATGGCAAAATACTTGACAATCTTATTGTCGTATTGAAACTTCTCTATTTGCATAATAGGATTATAGGTTAATTCACAA
>JBNLGO010000174.1:0-7060 GCA_050306095.1 Cyclobacteriaceae bacterium | reverse complement strand
GACTTTCTGTCAGAAACGAGGTTTTCCTTATTTAATATATCCCAATGCAATTCCATTAGTTTACGAAGAACTTCTTCTTTTCCAGGTAGTGGTTTGTATCCCACAATGACAATTCGTTCCATAAGTTAATTTTTATCGGAAAAATTAATAGGCCAGGTGTAATTTAAAAAATAACTACAATAAATGATCGATTGTTTACTTAGAATCAATTGGTCTGAGGAAATTGGAATGAATGTATTTTGCAATTTTTTTGCCTTGGTTTAGACCTTCATCTGTAGCAAACCGAAAATGATAACCATTCATAATCCTGGATTCTGCACACTCTTCTGCGGCATCATAAAGATCAGTAAATGATCGTGTTTTTGATTCCGGAAGTGCTGAGGTTGATTCCATTGAAAATGAATAATTAGATGATCCCAAAACATGGGTCATTATTTCTGCTCCTCCGGCTGCCACAGCAGCATGTGCTGATGGATATTCTGGCCAGGGGGGTGTGAGCATTTCGGGCTCCCAGTGGTGATCCGGAATAGTGTTAGGATTTTGATCTTGATCGGCATTACGGATTGCCGTATAGGGTCTCCAGGTGTCATAATAGTATTTACTTTCAAGGGATGCCAGGTATATGTCATAGATATCCATATTAATAAAGGCAAACATTCTTGCAGTTTCCCAGGCAGAAAGTTTTTTTTCGCTTGCGGCCAACCTACCGATTCTGTTCCAACTATGTTCTGCAAATTCGGCCCACCAATGGGCAAGAAAAGTTTGATCCTTTGTTCGGGTAGAGCTATTCATACAGCCATACATTTTTACTTCAATTAAATCATTTGTGTATTGCTTACTATCAAGGGTAGGAGGAGCAGGAGATCGAAATTGTATGACAGTTTCCATTGAAAATGGTTTAGCCACAGCAAAATCTGGTTTGAGTACCCAATTATTCCACCCGGGAGTATATTGATAATCCCCAGGTTTTGACATCGGTGTATAGTCACCCTGCTTTTCATGTCCGTCTCCTGCTCTTAATTGCAAATAATTTGACGCAATTTCTTTTCCCATTTTTTCTCCTTTAGCCATTGATTTTTCTTCCATCATTGACTTAGAATATTTTTCTAACATAATGGTGATGGTATCTTTTCTTTTGGGGTAGGCATCATTGAGAATGATGGAGGCTGCTACCGATGCAGCAATTATTGGATCTGCTTTTTCATCTCGATTTGAATAAGCATATGTTTCAAATTTGGGTATCACTACATTTAAAGCATCGTGGATGGCTAAGTGGACCATTGTTAATGTTCTTATTCCTTTAAGGGAATAAAATTTATCATGCTCATAGGCAATTTGATAGGTCAAATGGTTCCAGTCAATGACAAATTGATTGTCAATATGTTTGTGCTGATTTGCAACTTTTTCATTTTGTGAAATACCTTTAAATGGTAAAAGGGCAATCAGGATAATGGCAAGAAATAGTGTTTTATTCGAAGAAAATATTTGAAGAAAATTCCAATGCATCATTTTTCATTTTGGTTTCCTTAAAAATAAAATGATGTATTGACACCTCGTTTGCCTAAAAAATCAAAGATGTTGCTTAGAAAATCAAACTTCTATTTTTTTAGAACGATACCGGGAAGGGGAGGTGTTAAAGGTTTGCTTAAAAGCTTTAACAAAGTGCGAGCGGTTTTTAAAACCACTTTGTTCCATGATCTCAATGAGTGAATGATCAGTAGTTTCCAATAAAAATTTACTATAATCTAATCTCTTATTGACCAACCATTTTCCAGGTGGAGCATTGAAAGCGTCTTTAAAATCCCGACGGAATGTTGATAAACTTCTAGCGCTTAATCTAGCAAAATCATCAATGGAAAGGGGGCTGGAAAAATTGTTATTCATGATTTCACGAATATCAGATTTACGATATTGTAATAATTGATAAAAATATTGTTTTAGTTCGTTGTTGCCCGGTTGTGTTAAAATAGAGAGTATGAGTTCTTCCATTTTAAGTTTAAGGATGTTCTCAGATATTTGAGCATCTTTTGAGAAATAAGCCAAAATAGATTGGAATAGTGAATTCAAAACCGAATTCATTTTTAGTTTGATAAGTTGATCTTGTTTTTCTTGATGGGAATTAGGCATACCTAACTGCTGGTATTTATTAATAACACTTTTAATAAAATCTTCACGTAGAAAAATAAACAATACCAGGAAAGGCTCTTCGAAATACTGGTAAACGGTGTTAGCACCTTTTTTAATGAATAAAGCTTCTCCTGAACTTACCTTAATTTCATTGGAAGGCGTTTTCCATGTTTTTTTACCTCCTAATACGTACGCCAGGTAATTTGTATGAGACCAGATTTCAGATTCTTTATCGTTAATCAGACATCTGTATTCCACAAAAAGCAAATCATCTACTTTGAGTGTATTGAAGTGACCGCTATGGAGGATATAATCCTGGAGATTAATCATTTCCTAAATTTAAAAAGTTTAACAGACTGATGCAGTTGAAAAAATTGTAATAATCAGTTATGTCGTAAAATAGCGTGGGTCTGTAGGTTATAATGGATCACCTCTAATTATTTAGTACCCAGTAGATTGATCTTTTTTCTAAAAAGCAGAAAAACAAAAATTACAAACATGGTCCAAACAGATACCAACATAGGCGATCCTAAAATCCAATACTGATCTAACACTCCTTGCTGTAATATTGAATTTAAAACTCCCAGGACAAACAATAAATCAATAACAACCGGAACAATAAAAAATAGTAGAAACCATCCGATTTTTTTATTATTCTGAATGGATCGATATGCAATTATTAATGGGTAAAAAGTCACTAATAGTATAAAGGAAAGACCAATAACCCAGGAGAGTGTATGATTATGTAGGATTTGGTTGAGTCCCCAAACTTCGTCACCACTTCCCATTGAAGCTGTCAAAATTCTTGCAAATGGCATATTGGCAAATAATAAGGAAAACCCGAAGGACTTCTTGTGAACATCTTGATTGTTCTTTAAAATGATTGCCCCAATCCAGATCATAATAAACGTAAAAATGGGACCGGCAAAAGTAGAGATCAGGGCATACGACTTTGCTTCACTACACCCTTCACACAATCCCCATACATTAAAATCACGCATTCCCCAGCAACCACAAATTATTCTGCCTATGGAGGTATGAACTATTTCATGTGCTTCATGCATAATAAAAAGCAGTGCCAAGAAGGCTACAATATAGGAGGCAGAAAGCTTGATTTTCATATTGCTATTTATTATCCATTAGCTGAAGACAACTATCAATTTTAGCAATGTATGCATATTCATATCCCACCCAATCCTGAAAAACAGGTATCCATCCTTTTCCAACCAAGGTAGCAAAGTCTTTACTATCTTCTTCTGTCAATTCTGCATCACCTCTACTTAGAAGATAAAGCGGCGTCTTTAAATTTAATTGCGTCATGTTTTCAGAAGCAATGCTACTGTGATGATCAAGGATGCCATGAATTTGGTATGCTTCTACTAAATTTTTATAAAGTGTCTTGTCAACATTCTGTTTAAACACATCATTTTCTGAAAGTTTCCAGGCAGAATTGGTTAAGTTGGGAGGTCGGAGTTGCATTCTCACTTTCAATGGATCTTCATCTAACCCTTTCAAAATATTTGTATGATATTCAAGTTTTGCTTCCAACTCCTTTTTATTGAGCAAAAGCTCTTCCTTTAAACCATCTAAATAAAGCTGTGAAAGCTTCTTTTCTTTTCTGGTTTCATTCCATGAATTCAATGCAAAGGCAATCAGAATACCTAGTGTTACAATGATGAGTTGGACAAAGCTGTCCTTCCAATCGATTTTAGCAGACATAATACGGCGGTTTTGGTACCGTATAATACGCATTAAAGCACAAATATTGAAATGAAAACTTTTGAATTGGAGATAGGAATGTCTGCAAACAAAATTCATGGAAACCATCTTATTATTTATCTGATGAAAAATAAGATGGTTTTAAATGATTAAATAAATAACATGATCAATACTAATGCGATACCACCAAAAGTAAAATACAAGCCTTTTTTAAATACTTTGGTGCTGGGCATGAACATCCAAAACGATGAAATCACAAAAAATAACAGGCATAGTCCAAACAAAATATTCAGAAAAAATAGTGGCTCATTGGTAGTGGCCTTATGTAAATGCGTGAGTTTGTCTAAAACCATGGGCAATTCTTTGACGGTATAATTTGCTTCGCCGGTTTTCTTATTATAAGTCCCTACATTAAAATAAACCATATCCCCATCGGTTTTTTCAACTTTCACATCTCTCAATCGCAGGTTTCTTCCTAGCTGTTCATTATTTAAATTGGGTTCAATAACACGTTGAACTTGTTTGTCTTGTTTTAAAAAATCTGTAGTTCTAAAAATTAATATAATACCACTAATTGCATAAACAGCCATAATTCCTGCCAGAAAAAAACCAATATAGCGGTGTAATACACGCATCATTTTACTTGTTGATTTACTATTACTCATAATTTTCAGTACATATTACTTTAAAAAAATATTTACATCCCTCTTCTACCCCTTCCTCTTTCCCTTCTTCTAAATTGGATAGTTTGCCGGGTGAGTTGTTTAAATTTCTCCTTTTGATGCTCATTGCAGATATTATAGATGCTTCGCTGATGTTGTAATATTTCACTTTCACGTTCTTTTTCTAATCGACTGATTACGCTTAAAAGTGAATCAGCATCAATGGAAGAATCAAAAATGCTCTCATGCAATAATCTTTTATTTTGGAATATTTTTTCCTCAATAGCTATTTTATTCGGTCGGAAATCCTGGATCATCGAACGAAATAAGGTTTCCTGTTCGCTGGTGAAACCGAGTTGCCGAGAAAGCATCTGCTGGTGAAAAGCACGTGGATTTCTTCCGCCTCTTCTCACAGGACGATTAAACCAAATGAAACTTATCAAAATAATATTGATAATGATAAGTGATATTACAGCAATGGATAATATTTTATTCGATTTCATATTCGTACTCTATTATATCTGATTCCACATACCACTCTTCGGCTAATGTTTCAGCGGTTATTTCTTCCTGGTCTGTTATAAAATTGCTTAAAAAAAGTATATAACCATTGAGCAGCAGCAAGGCGAGCATGGCGGCAACCCCATATTTCAATTGGAAATACCAGGGAACTTTTTTCTTGGGCGTATTTTGAATTCGATGCATTAACTGCTCCTTAAATCTTGCAGGAGCGGAAGCTCTATTCATATCGTCCAGGCTAGTTAATGTTTTATCTATTTCATTTTTTTCCATAGTATTCTCCTAAAGTAGTTTGCAAATTTACCTTGGCCCGGTGCATTAACGACTCTACCGAAGAAAGGCTTTTTTCCATGATTTTACTTATTTCTTCATATGATAACCCTTCCACTTTGTGTAGCGTAAAAGCCACTTTTTGCTGTTCAGGTAACTGAGCAATGGCATTGAATAAAATATTTGCCCGTTCTTTATTTTCTAACGCTACACCCGGATGATAAAAACCCGATGAATCCGAAATTGCAACAGTGGAATATTCTGATGCTGATACCTCCGCATATTTTCGTATATGTTTTGTTTTTCGCAGTGCTTCCAGGCATTGATTTACTGCTATTCGATAAATCCATGTACTGAGGGTAGATTTCCCTTTAAATCCATCTAAATTTTTAAATACCTTGATAAATACTTCCTGGGCAATATCCTCCGCTTCTTCTTCATTTTTCAAAAATCCAAGACAGGTATTATACACCCTGTCCTGGTATTGATCAATGATTTCTTCTATGGAATAACCGATATTCACTTACTGCTAAAATCTGCGCATTTGTCTGCGACCACCCCGATTATGGGCCATCATATCAAATTTAGCTTTTTGTTCGTCATTTAACAGTGCTCGTACTTCGATTTGATGATTTACCCTGGCTAGCATCAAGCTTTTTTTGATGTCACTAATTTCATTGACAAGCTTTTCAATTCCCTTGTTGTCCACATCATCATCATTCATTAACGATTTCAATTTCACCTCTTTTTCATTGAGTTGATCCCGAAGGTCCTGGGTTGCTTTAAAATGACCTACCCGAAGTTTTTCGATTTTTGATTGCTGATCTTCTGTTAAGTCCAATTTTTCAATCAGGCCTCTGCCATTCCTGTTGTCAAAATTCCTATCACCCCTGGGACCTCTCTGTGCAAAGGTGGAAATAGAAACAAATAATAATGCCATTAGTCCTAATACAATTCTTCTTTTCATCTTTTAAAAATTTTGATTTTCTACTTAGATGAAATAGAAAGAAATAACTTGCGGTGAGGATGAAAAAAATAATGCATGAGCTCGCCTTGTATTAATTAGAGCACATTAAAAATGCGATTTAATTTGTATTGTATAATTTTAAACAAACCATTAATTTAGAACATTCGTTCCATAATGATATGCCTAAGGTAGAAACATTTGATCGGTTGGAAGTGCTTCAGAAAGTGACTCGACTTTTCTGGGATAAGGGATATAGCGCTACTTCTATGCAGGAAATCGTAGAAGCATCCGGGCTAAATCGATCAAGTCTCTACAATAGCTTTGGCGATAAGTATCAGCTTTTTCTGGCATGTTTAAAATATTACAAAGGAGTTAATCATAGCAATATTGTTAATTGCTTGTTAAGTAGATCACCTAAAGAATCCTTGCACCATTTTTTTGAATCCACTGCTAATTCTATTTTAGAGAAAACGAACTTAAAAGGTTGTTTTTTGACCAACAGCGTGGCAGAACTAGCCAATAGAGATGATGAAGTAGCGGCCTTTCTTAACTCTAATATGGAAGATATGACCCAACTATTTGAAGATATACTATCCAAGGGAATAGAAACAGGGGATTTTAAAAAAGACCTTGATGTTAAGTCAACCGCACTCTATTTGTTTACCAGTCTTCAAGGCCTTCAGTTAACATCTATGTTGACGAATTCAAAGCAAGATCTTTTACACGTGGTGGATAAGATATTAGCAGGTTTGTAATTTTTTTTCTCATGATTTGAAACGTTCATTCCAAAACATCC
>JBNLGO010000173.1:0-7134 GCA_050306095.1 Cyclobacteriaceae bacterium | reverse complement strand
AAAAACGGGAATCCCTTTTGAGATCCCCGTTTACCAGATTAATTTATTAATCCTATCCGCCGATATTTATAATTTTTGAAATCTTCTTTTGAATCTGGGTGACATCTGCTTCGCCATCTTTTTCCTTCATCACATTCATAGCGCGCACGTAAAATTCAAGCGCTTTGTCCGGTAATTGATTATCGATATAATAATCTCCTTTCAGCTCCAGATTGAATGGAGTTTCTGCTATCGCGATTGATTGATCCAACCATTCCGATGCTTGTTTTAAATTCACATGTTTCTTAAAGCATTTTTCAGCGCTTACTGCTAATGTGTACCAATCATGTGGGCTTGCATTTTCTACAGCTTCACGAGTCTTCTCCGTGGTCCTGTCGTCAACTTTTGCATAAGACAATCCACCTGTGATGACTACAAAAGTCATCGCAGCAATAAGAATTTTTTTAATTGTTTTGAACTTCATGATATTGATTTTAGGGTGATATTATACTAATTGATTCATACCCTAAACTTTACGAAGGTTGTGCCAAAAAAAATAAACTTCTAAATATCAAACATTTATATAAAAATAGGTGAAAAATATCTGCAATCAATGTTCGGTATTGATACAACTTTCGAACTTAACTGAACAGATTTTTCCACATGTTCGAAGTGAATGGTTTTTTTCAAAAATTTAAAAGCAAAACATTTATCCCCCAATCCGGGGGATATTTTGAAAATCACTATACAGTTAAAAAGTTATATGTAATTTCTGATCTATAAAAACTATCCATCGTCTCATGAAACTTGAATTCAAACCAGACATCCAAAGGGACATCTTTATATAATTTTTCTTTATCATCGAGTTTTATATAGAGGTACCCATGATCGCCCTTGCAATAGAAGTATGTAGCCTCCAGGATTTCTTCTACATTCTCATTTGTAACTGTTTCTCGATAGTCAAGATCAGATATTTCTAAGTAATCAATGATTCTTTCTGGGTGTTTGGAAAATTGAACTATTCTTTCACAATGACATACCTGCTGCACTATTAAGACTGTTGACAAAACCGAAAATATTGCCAGGAGAATAATTTTTTTACTCATCTATATCAAACTGTTGGTTGCTCTGTTTTACGAAATAGGAAATCCTGGAAATGAGAAAGATGGGTGTAATGCGTATCGGTTTGTAAGGTGGTACCAGATTAATAATTAACTTTAGTTTGTTCAAAAGAATATCAGTATACGATATGAAAATTCCCATGCAAATAATCTTCATTGGTATTATTCAATTGATTCTCAGCTGTAAACCAGGGCCGAAGGATCATGTTAAGCTTGAGGATTGCCCAGAAAAAGTTGAAGTTTTTGGACCGGATTTTATTTCTACAGGAATGTATGAGCGTGACATTGCAATCTCTCCGGAAGGAGATGAAATCATTTTCACACTCAGTAATTATAAGCAAACAAAGCGGTGCCTTGTGTCAATAAAAAGAACTACCGGGATCTGGGGTGAAAAGCGGATATTGAGTTTTTCGGGTCAGCACGAAGATATTGAACCTTTCTTTTCCCCCGATGGTCAGAAACTGCTTTTTGTTTCCAATCGGCCAATATTTAGTGATACAACCAGAAACGATTACAATATTTGGATTTCAGAAAAAGGTGGAGATATATGGCAAAATCCAAAACCACTTAGTGAATTGATCAATACAGATTCAGATGAATTTTATCCGTCAATGGGAAGTACCAGCAATCTTTACTTTACGACCACAAGGAGTGATGGCGTGGGTAAAGAAGACATTTTTTTCAGCGAGCTGAAAGATGGAATGTATCAGGCTCCAAAGCCGCTTGATACAGGAGTCAATTCTGAAGCGTATGAGTTTAATGCCTATATTAATCCTGATGAAGACCTGATCATTTTTGGTTCCTATGGACGACCATATGAGTTGGGAGGTGGAGATTTGTATTTCAGTACTAAGGATGAAAATGGATATTGGTCTATGGCCAGAAACATGGGGCCCTTAATCAATTCCAGCAAGCTGGATTATTGCCCTTTTATTGATTATCCAAGAGGCAACTTTTATTTCACCAGTGATCGAACTATTGATGAAAACACTATTTTCTTAACCATTGAAGATTTTATAAAGGATTCCAATGGATTAAATAATGGTATGGGCAATATCTACAGAATTGGATTGGAGCAATTGAAAATGGATGAATTCCTTTAATTTCTCACTAATAATTCTTCCATTTTCACTCTTGATAAAAGTTGTTGATAGCTTTTACTTTCTATTGTAAACACATATTTGGGTTTAATTTTAATATCTTTTTGGTTATCGATATCTACCAGCTCCTCAATCACCTCAAAGTTTTTTTGCGAACTTTCATCAACCTGATATGACAATACACGATCAACCATTTTCCATTTGAGCTTGTAATTATTCAGGTGTTCATTGATGTGATAGTTGTTTCTTTTCTTGAAAATGGCCCCTTCATTTTTTACCAGCTCTTTATTAAAACGATCCCTTAAAACAAGCGTTGCTCCACCATACTTGCTTAGGAAAAAATCAGACATATTCTTAGTGGTATGTGCCTGGATTTTATGTAAAGTACCATCGATAAAATAAAGGTAGATCTCTACGATATAGATATTATCTTCAAGCAAATCCAGGTTATTGACGTGAAATATCGTGAAGTCTCTGGTGTAAAAAGTCCCATATCTTTTGAACTGTTCAAGATTCAGTTCCTCCATGCTCTGATATAAATCCAGGTTGCTGAATTTGAATTTTAGTTCTGGTTTTATTGGTGGTTTCAGATCTCTACTCTCAACAACAACTGGTTTGCCCACAACAACCCTGAAGGGCCTCTCTTCCTCACAACTTACTAACAATAAAAACAGGGTTAACAGATAAGATAATCGAAATGCAGTTTTGATCACTGACATGAAATTAGGTTTTGACGAAATATAAAGATAAAAGAATATTAATTTTATTCATTAACAACGCAGTAACTCTCTTTAATAGTATTGATAGGAATTGGCGGGACCATTAACTTTGTTGTAAATAAAGAAGCAAATTATGAAGATTTATCACAATCCAAGATGCAGGAAAAGCCGTGAAACTCTTGAAATCATAAATCAATCCGGTAAAGAAGTTGAGATCATTGAATACCTAAACGATACACCAAGTGAAAATGAACTGAAAGAGATCATTAGTTTATTGGGCATTTCCCCAGAGCAATTACTCAGAAAAAATGAAGCGATATTCAAGGAAAACTTTAAAGGAAAAACGTTAACAGATGATCAATGGATTAAGGTGATGGTTGAAAATCCAAAATTGATTGAAAGGCCAATCGTTATCGATGGGAAAAAAGCAGTTTTGGGAAGGCCACCCGAAAATGTAAAATCCCTACTCTAAATCTTCAGGTTGATATTATCCTTGTAGTCTACTTTTACTGAAAAAGGGACTCCATAAGCCTTGACTTTTATTTTGCCAAGGTAGTGAATTTCCTGACCGCTTTCTCCAATCAGACCAAGAGCTGTACCTATAGTATTCAGGTTAAGGTCTTTAAGTTTAATCTTAACATCAAGAGGTATGGTGAAGTCCTGTTCACCGTTTGCTTTAATGTCAAAATCCTGCTCCAAAACAGCAATCACTTTTTCATCAACAATGATATCTATATCGGCACTTTTTATAGTGATGGTATTTTTGTTAGGATTGTGTAATACCGCTTCAGCATGAAGGTTTGCTGATGATAAACTTTCCAGCTCTACAACAACATTATCAAGATATTTGAACTGAGGACTTTCTGGTTTTTGGCATGAACTCAATCCTACTAAAACCAGAAATGAAAAAAATAATCCTTGCTTCATGGCTTCTTCACGTTTTCAAATAAAAAGCAGGACAAATTGATGTCCTGCCCTAACTAACGCAACAAAAATATTTTTATTTGAATTACTTTTCTATTTTGAATTTAAATGATTTGTATTCCCAGTTGAAAACTACCGTTCCATCACTTTGAACATCAAATTTCATGGATTCACTATTTTCAAGTGTTCGTTCGGTAGTAACATCAAACCGAAACAGATCTTCACTTTCCTTGTAATTATATGCACCCCACTGGTCGGCTTCCTTATTGATGATTACCGTCCATGTATCTCCAATCTTTGGTATGGTAAAAAGTGCATATTTACCTTTTGGCAATTTGTTTTTGCCAATTTTAACATCCTCACTTACCTCAATGGTCGTGGCATTATTTGCACCAGTACGCCATACTTTGTCGTAAGGTACCAATCCACCCCATATGGTTCGCTCTTTTACCTTTGGTGAATGATAGTTGATGGTAATTTTTACTCCATCTACAGTGTTTTCTGCTTTTGCAGGTGGACTTTCCTGAGCAACTGACAGAGACACTAAAAACAGCATTGCTACAGCCGTACTTATAATTCTAGAGATATATCTTTTCATATTGTATAAAATTTGGTTTTAGGATTCAAAAAAAATTTCACCCAAGTATAGGCGCTGATTCTTCAGTGATTTCTTTCCTTTTCAATTTCGAAAAAGAATTTATAAAATTCTGATTTATTTTCTTAATATTCATGTTAATAATTGGCTTAAAAATCCAACCAAAGACAGGTAAGGGCTTGTAATGTGTTTCTATCCTTATATTGGTTCTGTCGTTAATTGGCGTCAGAATAAAATAAACTGCCAAATCTTTTGCTAAAGGAAAGTTAAGTAATTTCTCTCCATATACAAGATTTCCTCTGCCAAAATCATTTGTTATGCTTTCAAACTGTGCCTTGCCTTTTTCAAAAACACAAATGTGCTTGGTACCAATGCGGTTTATTTTACCTTTTTCATATTTAAACTCTGTAACACCCTCGTTCCAGATTTGTTTCAATTCAAAGTCTGATAGGTATTCGTAAACTTCCATCAAAGGAAGATCAAACACATGTTCGGCAACTACCGGATCTTTCATCTTTTCTGGTAATTTTACTGGGGGAGGATCAGCAACCTCACTGTATAAATCTCTAAGTGAAAGATATTTATACTTCACATTTCCAACCTCAGTATATGCTTGCTGACCAACGTGTAATTTATCATTGAGGCTCGGCGAGCTGAAATCTGAATCATTTAAAAACTGATCTGTAAATAGTATGTATTCTCTATCAGAGATATCATTTTTCAACAACTTATGGAGCAATACAACATCGGCACCAAACGGCTTTTTATGATTCTTAATGTTGGTAAAACCTATTGGGGCAGCATGAACAACGAACTTCAATGAAAGGTTGGAAGCTGTGCTACAAGCACCACACTGGCAAATTCGTTGACTTTCATATAACCTCAAATGCGCGTGAAAGTCAAGAAACATTTTTTTCGCCTGCCTGTAAATGTCATCGGCTGTGGGAAGCTGATCTTGTTTGTAGAATAGCACTGCATCACCTTCTACTTCTGAAACCTCCATATTCAAATCATTGCTATCGATGATCTTTTCCAGCAATTCTGAAATAATGTGCTGGCTGTGCTCAATTTCAGTTTTGTTGACAAATTCCGTGAATCCTGTGATGTCGGGAACAAACAACAAGGAGTTTCTATTCATGGTTGTCAGTTAATTTGTGAATTGTTCAATTATTTACTTTTCTTTCTAAAACGCCATTTTTTCCACAAGGTTATACCAGAAATCAAGCAAGATCTATCATTTCTTTTAACCTTTTGCCTTCATTAACAAATTCATTCCACATATTTTCAATGACTTCCCTGGCAGACACGATATTCTTGATTGAGGCAGCTATCTGACCTATTTCCAGTTCGCCTTCATCAAGATCGCCCTCAAACATTCCCTTTTTTGCTCTTCCCTTTCCCAAAAGATTGCGCAAATCCTCGTTGGAAGCACAGGCAAGCTCTGCCTCCTTCACCTCGTCATAGAATTTGTTTTTTAATAATCTTACCGGTGTGAGCTGTTTCATCATCAATTCAGTACTTCCCTCGTCTGCATTTACAATCAGGTTTTTAAAATTTTCATGTGCTGAAGACTCAATTGTTGCTGCAAATGCACTTCCTACCTGAACGCCATCTGCACCCAGTGCCATTGCAGCCAGCATGCCTTTACCGTTGCCTATACCACCTGCAGCGATTAATGGAACTGAAATAGCCTCTGCTACCAGGGGTATTAAACAAAATGTCGTAGTTTCCTCACGTCCATTGTGTCCACCTGCTTCAAATCCTTCAGCAACAACCGCATCGACGCCAGCCTCTTCACATTTCCTGGCAAATTTCACACTTGATACGACGTGGGCGACCTTAATACCCTCATCCTGAAGTCTTTTAGTCCAGGCTTTGGGATTCCCAGCAGATGTAAAAACTACAGGAACTTCATTGCTTATTATAATCTCCATAATCTCCTCAACTTGCGGATACATCAGTGGTACATTTACGCCAAATGGTTTTGATGTGGCGGATTTGCACTTTTTGATGTGCTCATCTAGAACTTGGGGATACATGGATCCGGCACCAATCAAACCAAGGCCACCTGCCTCACTTACGGTAGAGGCAAGCTTCCAGCCGCTACACCAAACCATGCCGGCCTGGATTATTGGATATTTAATTTTAAAAAGGTCAGTTATTCTGTTATTCATGCTATTTTTGTGTAAATATCATTCAGGTAGATATCCTGAAGAAAAGTTGTATTATACGGATTATTATATCCTAATTTTGTGGCATGAAAATTAATCAAATCCTGCTGAATTTTTTAATCTGGAGGATCAAACATATCAAAAACCGCAACTTTACTTTGATGCTCAGCGCAGTGATTGGTGGATTAGCTGGTTTGGCAGCGGTGGTTCTGAAAGAAACGGTACATACAATTCAACATTACCTATTGAACAGTGAGCATCATGAAATAAATAAATATCTTATTTACTTCTATCCACTGTTAGGAATCTTTATAACCGTGATGATCACCCGCTACTACTGGAAAGAAAAGCTAGGGCACGGTATCACAGATATTCTATTTGCTATTTCACAGAAGTCAAGCATTATCATGCGCGGAAAGATGTATTCCAGAATGATCACTAGTGCTATTACTGTAGGCTTGGGTGGTTCAGTTGGTTTGGAGGCGCCGATTGTTGTGACTGGTTCAGCCATAGGTTCAAATATCG
>JBNLGO010000172.1:0-7135 GCA_050306095.1 Cyclobacteriaceae bacterium | reverse complement strand
AATTCCATCCAAAAGATCAACTATGAAAAAGGGACATCTACCGGAAATATGTTTGCTGATGTACATAGTGAATGGAACATGGATAATTATGGCCCGCTTTATATACCTAAAAAAGGAGAAACAATTGCTCTTAATGACGAAAATGTGGAAAGGTATAAAGATGTCATTCTCCGGTATGAAAGACAGGAAGACATTAGCTATCAAAATAGCCAACTGTATAAAAATGGACAATTACTAAAACAATATACCTTCCAACAGGATTATTATTTTATGATGGGTGACAACCGGCATAATTCGGAAGACTCCAGGTATTGGGGATTTGTTCCGGAAGACCATATGGTTGGTAAGCCACTTTTTATTTATTGGTCAGTTGATGACAACCCCGATAAAAACTATTTCCAGAACATTAAATGGGATCGCTTTTTAAAGGGGATAAGCGACGTATAAAAAGATTTACTTATGATATGGGACTAGTATATGGTCATAAAAATGCTATATTTAATAGTCATGAAATATCATTAAACCATTATATATTTTTATGAAAAAGCCTGATAAGACAAAGAACGAGGAAGAGAGGTTAAAGGCACTATATGATTATAAAATATTAGACAGCATTCCTGAAAAACAATATGATGACTTAACTAACATCGCTTCTTCTATTTGCAACACTCCCATTTCCCTTATTAGTCTTGTAGATCAGAATCGACAATGGTTTAAATCCAATCATGGTATATCCGATACGGAAACCTCCCGTGAAGTTTCCTTCTGCGCCCATGCTATACATAAGCCGGAAGAAATTATGATTATACCAGATGCAAGAAAGGATGAACGCTTTGCTGACAACCCATTAGTTATAGGATCCTCGCAATTTATTTTTTACGCGGGAGCACCTTTGGTTACTCCGGAAGGACATGCCCTTGGAACGCTTTGTATCATTGACCATAAACCCAAAAAAATCACCCAAGAACAAGTGGATGCCTTAAAAGGATTGGCGAGGCAGATTGTATCACTTTTTGAATTGCAGAAAAAAAACCTCCAGCTTAAGGAGCTGACAGAGGAACTTACCAAAACCAATGACCTTCTGAGTCGATTTGCCTATGCCGCAAGTCATGATCTCAAGGCACCCTTGAAAAGTATCCGTCAGTTATCTCTATTATTGGATAAGGTATTACAACCCAATACCAGTGAGGATGTGACAGAAATGCTCCGGCTGCTTATCTCAAAAACAGAGACAATGGAAAACCTGGTTTCGGGAATTTTGAATTACTCAAAATCTTCCAATCTATTGTCTGAACAAAAGGAAGAATTCACCCTTCCTGATTTATTACATGAGATTACAGACTTTATAGATATACCGAGAGGATTTCACATCCAATACGATAAAGATCCAATTAAAATTAAAACGCATAAAATCGCCCTGCAGCAAATCTTTTCAAATTTAATTAACAATGCGATTAAATATAATGACAAGGATGGTGGGGAAATAAAAGTCTCCTTTCAGGAACGGAAATGGTATTATGTTTTTACGGTTTCTGATGATGGGCGAGGCATCCCAAAAGACCAGCAAAAAGAGATATTCAAACCCTTCACTACTTTGGGGGTAAAAGACCGAAACAATCAAAAAGGAACAGGCATGGGATTGGCTATCGTAAATAAAATGGTGGAATTAATGAATGGAAAAATCAAGCTTGATTCCACTGAAGGAAAGGGTACTCAGATTGAATTTAGTATCAGGAAGTGATTCCCTTATTTATCACCCATTGGTAATTCTACAACAACAGAAGTTCCTTTTCCTTCCGCACTTTCTGCATCAATTTTCCCTTTGTTGAGTTTAACTATTTCTTTGCAGAGGAGCATTCCCAGTCCGGAACCTTTTTCGCCTCCTGTGCCTTTGTTAACTTTCTTTTTATTGACTTTAAATAGGTTGCGAAGCTGGTAGTCATTCATTCCAAACCCGTTATCGGCGATGGATATGACTGCATTACTTTTTTCTTTCTTAGCCGTTATCTTTATAGTTCCTTTTTCAGGGGTGAATTTTATCGCATTGTTCAACACATTTCTCAATAGGGCATTCACACTATCTTCATCAACAAACAATTCTAACCCTTCTTCTATTTCAGTTCCCACTTCTATCGACTTGGCCCTGGCGGCATTTTTAAATACATCCACCACATTTTTAATCAGCAGATCTACGGAAATTTTCTTAGGGTCATAGGGCAATGCTCCTTGCTGTGATAACGCCCAGCTCAATAAGTTATCCAGCAATGTTGACAAGCTGTCAACAGACTTGTCCATGAGGATAGTAAGCTGGGTAAGCTCATCACTATTTTTTGTGGCGACATAGTGCTTTAACAATTGGGTTATCCCATTAAGCGAATTAACAGGTCCCCGTAAATCATGAGAGATGATACCAAAGAATTTGTCCTTCATTTTAACCAATCCTTCCAGCTTATCATTTTGAGATTCAATGCGCGATTTTTGTGCACTGAGTAGCATGTTGGTTCGCTTTCGAGCTAGGTTATTTCGAAAAGTAAAAAAGGCCACCACACTGATAAAACCCAATACAGAAAGAAGGCTAAACAGTACCCATTTTTCATTTTCACGCTTTTGCTCCAGAAGATCTACTTCCGCCTGCTTTTTGGAAACTTCATATTCCGTACGAAGATCCGCCATTTTGCGGATCACATCCTCATTATTAATGCTATCACGATAGGCGATGTATTGCGACTGGTAATCATACGCTTTTTCAAATTCCTCCGTATCGTGATATATTTCTGAAAGCTTCAGACTGGCATCCCGTATTTGTTCTTTCAACCCCTCTTCCTTCGCAATTTGTAAGCTATTATGCGCATACTCCAAAGCCCGATCCCAATCCTGTTTATCTTGGTATATATCTGCCATATACGTTTGATATACAGCAATAGGATAACGATCTCCTAGTTCTTCCAAGATTTCCGTGGCTTGATGAATATAGTACTCGGCAGAGTCGTATTGATCTAGTTCGGCGTGGACAAGGCCGATGTTGCCTAATGTATAAGCAACACCTAATTTTGATTCAGATTGATTATAAATATTTAATGAACTATTAAAATAGATTAAAGCACTATCAAAATAATGTAAATGTCTATAAGTTTCTCCTAAATTATTGTAGTCACCTGCTAAATCAAATTCATCACCTAATACTTTATTTATCGAAATAGCTTTTTTAATATAAGAAGAAGATAGCCTATAATTATTGATTAAGGCATAATCAGTAGCTATAGAATTATATAATAAAGCAAGGTTACTATCATCATGTAATTTTTTAAAAACAGTTGTCGCTTTTAAATGAAAATTTAAAGCTTGTGATAAATCACCCAAAAGACTATATGAATTACCAATCAGAAAATAGGACACACCAATTTTACGTTGATCATTTAATTCCTTTGCTATTTCTAAGGCCCTTTCAGCATATTTCAGAGATAGGGTAGGATTAGAAATTGAATCTGCTAAATTAAAATACTTGTTATAATTTAGTACTTGATCATTTTCCTGGGCAATACTGTAATTAATTGAATAGGATATCAAAAATAAGCAAATAATCAAACTCGATACTTTCAAGTATAATTTATTCAAGGCCTTATAAATTATTATCAAATCACGGCTCTGGTTTTACCCGAATATATGGATCACATATCTGCTCTTCTTTTTCCCCCTTCACATAATAATGGATAAAATACTCTTCTTGTTTCCCTGCAGCATCTTTTTTTACTACTCCTCTCCAGTTTCTTCCAACCGATTTTAGGGATTTACCGAAAATGTCATCACTGCCATCTTTCGGTCCTATTTTGGAGATTTTTTTGAGTTTAATTTCAGCGTGTCGTTTGGGCTCCCATTTTACTTTCGCTCCTGGCTTCGCTTTGGAGGTAAGGGTATTGATTCCCTCATTGCCATCACTATCTGAGAGTTTAAGCTTGTAATCACCTTTTTCTTTTATTACTTCAATATAAATCCTGAGATTTGCCATAGTTATTGGTTTAGTTAAAAATTAGTTGTGTGTGTATGAACTAACTATGTATAAAAGCTGTGTGTTTAATGTGTTACTTTCAGCTGGCTATATTACAAAAATCATTTTTATTGACGCACTTTTTTTTTGAATAGTTTTTTAGGGATGGTTGATGGGTTGAAGTGTTAATGGGTTAATGAGGTCCTTCATCTCACTTTACTTCTTTCTATATGACGTCCAAAGATTACGAGATGCTTCGTTTCGCTGCGTATACTGCTAATGACGTATGTTTTTCAATGACAATATTTATTAGGGTTGGCTAATAGGAAATTTCTTTCTCTCATTATTCAGCCGATCACTGCGCACAAGGCAGGCACACGGGCAGTGAGCGGATGAAGTACGATCCTTCTATTTCGTCATCCAATTTTGTGAATTTTGCAACCAAAATTTTAGGTCTCTGAATGACGGTGTATAATATCGAGATTCCTTGCTCCATTCTCCCTGTTCTTTGTTCCAACTAATATACATCCTATCACTTCCCTCAAGGCATCCACACGGACAGTGAGCGGATGAAGTCCCACTTTTGAAATGCCCAATGCCCAAAATTATCAATTGCCAAGGTCTTCAACCATTGGCAACGCTTCTTTCTCCTGGTTGCTTGTTCTTTCCCCACATTGGATTGGCCTGCGAAAAATTGTCGTGATTTTTTGATAATAATTTTTCAAACAAACCACTCAACAAGCTCCTGAAAACGATCAAACTTATGATCGTACAAGGTTGAATTTCCAAATCCATACGAAACAAATATAAATGGTAAACCTGCCTGTCGGGCCTGGATACCATCAGAATTTGTATCACCAATATAGACCGCTGAGTTTAGGTTATTCCTCACCATCAGCAGTTTCATATTGTCAGCTTTTGACTGTGGACTTTCTCCATAGCTAAGATGATCTGCGATCAAAGATGACAGCTTAGACCACACCAGGAAATGGTGAATTATGTATCGTGGGCAATTACTCAGGATGATTATTTTGTATTGCAATGACAATATTTCCAAGCCTTCCTGCACATATGGAAATAATCGCCCTCCTTCACTTGAGATGATTTCATACTGCTTTTGGATCACCTCATCATACAGATTAATACGACTTTCAGAATTGATATCCGGAAGCACTTCTTTGAGGTACTGCTCCGCTTGCAAGCCCATGAGCGGATAGAGGTTTTCAGGATGAAGAACTCGTTCTATCTGATGCTTCTGAAGTACCAGGTTCCAGGCCTTGGTATAGGTAGGTACCGCATCCCAGAGGGTGCCATCCAAATCAAAAATCAATCCCTCTGGTTTTACCATTATGTCAATTTTCTCGCACACTTACGATGCTTCCATTCTCAACATTCATATCAAAATCTACTGATAGAATTTTTTCGGCAATCACCTGCGGATCGGACAACATTCCTTTTTCTTTTAAGTCTATAAATCGTTGTACCGATTTAAAATCCTGCTCGCTTACTTTCCTGATTTCTTCCTGCATTCCAGTCTCTACCACACCCGGCACAATCCCTATCGATCGGACGGGAAACTCCTTATCGATTTGTTCTTTCGCCACCCCTTTCGTGAGCATTTCGATGGCTGCTTTTGTAGTGCAATAGGGCACCCAACCATGATACGGTTTTTGTGCCGCACCTGAAGAAATATTGATCACCGTTTTCACTCCGGACCAGTCTTGACAATGGACAATTAACTGACCACAAAGTATCATCGGAACGGTCACATTTAGCTCTACGGTTTCTTGTAAATTACTTGTCGATATCGTTTCTATCGGCCCGATTTTTCCGAGCGTTGCAGCATTGTTTATCAAGGTAATTTTTTCAATTTCCCTCCCTTCATATCGCTCGATTATTTTTGACATCAGGTTCTGAAGTTGGGGGATATTTTCCAGGTCATATGGATATTGAAATAGTGCATCATGCGTTAGATTTTCATCCCTGGTCCGGGCGATAGAGTGTACATCAAAATCATTTTTCAAATAGGTTTTCACCAATGCATTCCCGATTCCTTTGCTCCCCCCGGTGATTATTAATACGTTCTTATTCATGGGTTAATTTTCGTCAGCTGCGAAATTAGAAATTAGTTTTAGGCTATCAAATCCCGTCATTAAACTATTTAATAAATTAGAAGCATTTAACTTAAAGGCTAATAACCATATAAGAAAGCTTATCGAAAGTTAACATTTAACTGATGTAAGCATATATTGAAAAATTAAAAAAGGGCCTTTACAGAATAATATCGGTATTTTTACGCATGAAAAATGAAAAACATCAAAATTCTTCCCAGAAGGAGAAAAGCACCAATCTTAATGTATAGTTGCGTCATCATTTATCAATTTCTGTTATTCAGCAGCCTATATTTATCATTCGCTAAATGGGTTTACCTATTACAAAATTCTACCTTAACCCCTTTTGATTTTAGCTTTAACATCAATACTAAATATTGAACACCTAGCCCTCCTACCCTTTTTCATTTGAAACTAATAATGCTTCTTCCACCCATCATTAAATATGGGAATTTATCTTCCGAAGTTTTTATTCAAATTATTTAAAATAAAGATAAATTACACCTTGAATTGCTAATGACTAAAACAAGAAATTGACAGCAAGTAATTAATCAAAATGAAAATAGCTCTTGCCCAAATCCATCCGACAAAAGGGAACATTTCTGCTAATGCCAAACTGCATAAATTATTCATTCAGGAAGCTGCAAAATCCAGCGCTGACATGATCGTATTTCCCGAACTTTCTCTCACCGGATATGAGCCCGAGCTAGCCAAAACCTTGGCGCTTGGTTTGGATGATTCTTCCCTGGCAGATTTCCAGACAATTAGTGATGATCTAAATATTACCATCGGAATTGGCGCACCCATCAAAGAGAAAACAGACATTTTCATTGGCCTGATACTATATCGCCCACATCAAAATAAAAGTCTTTATACTAAAAAATATTTACATGATGATGAGCTTCCATTTTTCAAAAGCGGTCATCATTCGCCTGGTATATTAGGAGATAAAAACAATCGCATTCACCTTGCCATTTGCTATGAGCTATCTGTACCCCAGCATGCCGAAGATGCTTATAAATCCGGAGCCAATTTATAC
>JBNLGO010000171.1:0-7141 GCA_050306095.1 Cyclobacteriaceae bacterium | reverse complement strand
GTGTACAATTAATTGGCTATGTCGCTGATGATTAAAATTTTAAATACCAATACATGATCATACCCCAAAAAATGGGACAGTAAGTTAAGTTCAAAAAATGAACATTAAATTTACTGATATGACACGCAAAAAGTACACATCCAAATTCAAGACAAAGGTGGTATTAGAAGCCATCAAAGAGCAATCCACTGTGGCAGAGCTGGCCCAAAAATTTGAACTAGCGCCACAACAGATCAACATGTGGAAAAGAGAGTTTCTAGCTAATGCAGATGCTGTTTTCGAGAAGAAAGGCAAGAACAAAAAATCACAAGCCGAAGATGAAAAAGATCAGTTGCTCAAGGCTATCGGTCAGTTAAAAGTGGAAAATGATTTTTTAAAAGACGCCTTGCGGTAAGACCATTGCCTGAACGGCGATCAATGATAAGCAAGGGTCAATTGAGTATGTCAAAGCAGTGCGAACTGCTGTCGCTACACCGTTCAGGAATTTATTATAAGCCTAAAGGGGAATCTGAATTGAACTTAAAGCTAATGCGCATGATGGACGAGCATTATCTGCACCACCCGTTCAAAGGAGCGGGAAGGATGCACACCTGGCTGACCAAAGACAAAGGGATGCAGGTGAGTAAGAACCGAGTAGAAAGGCTCTACTATCAAGTGATGGGGTTGCAAGCGGTGATGCCAGGGAAACATACTTCCAGACGGCACAAAGCCCACAAAGTCTACCCTTATCTGCTTCGTAACCTGACCGTGGAGCGGCCTAATCAAGTCTGGGCAATGGACATTACTTACATTCCCATGAAAAAGGGATTTATGTATTTGACAGCTATTATCGATCTGTACAGTAGATATGTGGTTAACTGGTCAGTATCCAACTCAATGGATGCTGAATGGTGTAGAGGCTGTTTGGAAGAAGCCATAGAAACGCATGGCAAACCCGAAATTATCAATACAGACCAAGGCTCACAGTTTACCTCAGAGGTCTTCGCCAACTTCGTCTTAGGTCAAGGAATTAAACTAAGTATGGATGGCAAAGGCAGAGCTATTGACAATGCCTTCATAGAGCGGTTATGGAGAAGTGTGAAGTATGAAAAACTGTACCTCAATCCACCCAAAGATGGAACCGATCTATATCTACTCATCGCAGAATACTTCAACTACTACAACATGGAAAGAAGGCATACAAGTATCGAGGATCAGAGACCCTGTGAGCTTTATCGAATCTCCCAAAAACAAGCCGCCTGATGAGCAGATCATTTTTGGGTTTTATTGTTAATGAAAGAAATATTAATCACTATTGTAGAACTTAAAAAGGAACTAACCCTGTCCTGAATATTGGGGAATGATCAACATACAATTAGAAAAACGAATGTTTATTTTTTCTTTTTAATATTTGAAGGATCCCTGCTGGTGTGAAAAATATCAAGGATATAAATTACCTCTTTTGTTACTTCGTAAATTAATTTATAACTCCAGATCACTTTGTAACGAAAATTACCTGGTTCATCTTTAAGGTTGTGTTCCTGTTCAAATTTTTCGGGAAAGTCATTTAATGTCCTCGCCTGAGAAACAATTTCATCCCTGACTTTTTTGGCTACATCAACCGATTCCCGACTTTTAACATAATTGAAAATATTTCGCAATGATCTTTTGGCTTCATCATCCCAGACAATCTTAGCCTTCTTTTTTACCATTCCTTCATTTCCTTTTCAAGGTCTTCCTGGGTAGTAAACTGTCCTGCATTGATCCTTGACTTTGAAGCTTGAATCCTACGTTTAAGTGTTTCTTTACTCATAGGTTCCCCTGGTAAATTGTAATCTTCACTAGTGTATTCTTTGGCCAAGGCATAAAGCATTTTTAAAAGTCTTGTGTCTGCATCCTCTATGAAATGATGAAGCTCTTGTTTGATTTGAGCTGCTCCCATAATTGTTTCGTTTTACCAAAGTTAACGATTTTCAGGCTTTCTAAGGTTGATTTTGAAAGCCTTTTCATTATTACGACTTAATCAACTAACGAATATATAAAAGGCGCTGCTGCAATTAAATTATGCTGCAACGCCTCACATATTTCATTTAATATATTTTCCCTTCTACATATCAGCTGGACTAATCGGCTGTGGAACACTATTTTCTACTGGCTTTATGCTTTTTAAATAGGTGAAAACTGCGTGAATATCTTCATTTGTCATATTAGCATAATTAATCCATGGCATAGGAGGTAGCAGCATGCGACTGTTATCCAAGCCTTTAAATTTTCCTTGTGTAATGGCCTTTTTAAATTGTTCTTCAGTCCAATTTGCCAAACCCGTATTATCTGGTGTTAAATTAGCGGCAAAAGAAATACCCCATGGTCCGGCAGCAGCTGTTAGATCAGGGTAAAACATCGCAAAACCATCTTTAATTAATTCGCTATCAAAATCAATTATGGGGCGGTCTGAAGGATACCCCGACAACATTAATTCCGGTATAATCTCAGGACCGTTTGCTCCTACCCTTTTTGGCGAATGACAATCATTGCACCCCATAATATTGACAAGATATTCTCCCCGGGTAATCACCTCTTCTTTCGTCGGCACTGGCAATGTGCTGCTTTCTTCTATTGTTTGATTCTTGTCATTTTTGCATGAATAAATAAAAAGGACTAGCGTAGAAACAATGGCTAGTGTAAAAAAATGGCTTTTACTAATCATATTAAATCGTCTAGTTTAAACTTGTATATACAACAAATGTATGGAAATTTATAATTTTTTAATCTCAAAATACTTGAAGCTTAATCAGAATGTTAGCTGTCTTGATCACACGTTATGTCAATCAACGAGAAGGGGTTATCAACATCAATTCTATATTACTCCTTCGTAATTGGTTTATTTACCCTTTTTTTTAACATAATAGCTCCATTCTCCAAAAAACTTATAATTCAGTGTGTCATTCGAAAGTTTAAAAGGCATGCATAATTGTGATGTAGTATCATTCACCATGCTCATACATAATTCACTATCTCTAATAAACCAATACCTGGAATTATGAAATGATTTTGAAGTATAATCTTGATCTTTCGCATTCCCATCTTTACTTAATAACAGATTTTGCTCTTTATCTACTACATCAATCCATAATCCAACAAGGAATTCTGGACGTCTAGAACTAAAATCTTTGACGACAGCCTTTTCATTTGACACTTGTTTTGATTTTTCTGCGATTTTACTTTCAATAGTAGCCATTACCTTCCCCCATTCTTCTCTTAATATTTGATGGACTTGATTCAAGTTTTGTTCAACCTTTTGGAATTTAGCACAATTTTCAGGATTTGAAGAAGTGGAATCCATCGATTCGATTACATCAAATATTTCCATGACAAGTTTATTTTTTCTTTCAACTGTGGAAGCATAAAAATCACTAGAAATGCCTATTAACTTGCTCTCTATATTTTGTTTTTCCAGCTGGTCTTCTATAGGACCATTGTAAAGTAGATTTTTATAGTATTCAATTTTCTGAGCAAACTCTGCAGTCTTATCATCATTATAGACTTTGACTTGTTTTATTTTCTGGTCAAAAAGTTTAAACGCAGTATCTTGTGTACAGTCGTTCGTTTGATAGTTGGAATTGGCTGGAAAAGAAAAATACACTAATAATGCACTTATGAAAATGATTGGATTCATGTTTTTAAATTAATATTGGTTGAAAAATTGGATCAAAAAAAATCACTGCCAATTATACGAATTTTGTTTATCTACAACTTCCTATCCCATTAAATTTTCAATGATTACATTCTTAACTTATTAGGCTACTAACAAACTTTCTTAATTACCAGGAAAATATATAAACGTGTTTAAAATTAACAAATCAATTAAATGACTGCCGGAATTCGATGGGTGATTGGGCTACTTTCTTCTTAAAAAGTTTACTGAATGATTGGGGAAATTCAAATCCCAGGTCGTAGGCAATTTCATTAGGTGACACCTCTTCACTGGCAATATAGCGGATGATTCTTCCGCAATAGCATCCGCATTATCGATTGGCGACACCCTTGGCTCTTTCTGATCACCGCTAAAATTAGAAACGATCACACCTTGATCTTTGATAGTCTACATTGACCGAAATAGGTTAGTGTAAAAACCTACCGGACGCATAAATTTAATGGAGACATCTGCAGGCAGTTGATTCAGGATTTGCTCTACTTCATAATGGAATCTCAAAATGCCATTGCCCTGATTAGTATGTGCTCCAATGCTACTCAAATGTACCACCTTTTTCACACCCGATTGCTCGATAGCTTACTTGTAATTTTTACCAATCTGAGCATAATGTGCAATGATATCCATATCCGGATTGAAAAAATCAGCCATACTATTCGTTTCCATGCAATACACAACATCTGCATCCTTGAAAGTAGCTGATAGAAAATTGACATCCTGCATCTTACCTATTGCCGGCTTCGCTCCCAAAGTTTCAATCTCCTTTTGTCTTTCTAGATTGCTGCTTATTACCGTGACCGAATGACCTTGTTTGATCAATCTTTGTGCAAGTGGCTTTCCGATGTTTCCTAACGAACCTGTAACGACTATTTTCATGTGCTTTAGTTTGAATCCGTTACAAAATTCATGATCAGTTCCTAAAATTATGTATCCAAATCTGCGATATAAGTATCCAAATGTAGGGTTATCATTGTTGGATGAAAACGATAATAAAATGCATAAACAAATTTATCTCACTTACTTCAATGCTTCATACTCCCCATCTTTTTGACCATTTTATTGACAGCCATCCGTGGATTAAGTCGGTATAAGGTATCAAGGACATTGGCATCATTTCCTACCAACACCCGGAATTTATTGGCTTCGATTCCTTCAATCATCATAGAAGCTGCCTTTTCAACGGATAGGGGTTTATGTATTAAAACCGAATCCGATGTGGAGGATTTTGTAGTATCTGCCCTTGAATTCGACATGATGTTTGTATTTATAACTCCCGGGTGAATAACGGTCACACCCACATTAGTGTTCTTTAGTTCAGAATACAACCCTTCTGTAAAAATCTTTACCGCTGCTTTTGATGCGCTATACATGGTCTGACCAGGGAATGGAATGAAACCTCCCATACCAGACACATTAGCAATGTGAGCTTCTGGTCGCTCCAATAGATGCAATAAAAACGATTTGGTCATATAGAGAGTCCCAAAAAAATTGACACTTATAATTTGGTCGATGGTGTTGTAATCCAGGTTTTTAACATCGGCAAAAGGCTGAATTATGCCGGCATTGTTGATAATACCATCTATCGCTCCATATTGCTCAATGACAGCATCTGCAAATTTTTGGACACACTCAAGGTCGGCTATATTTAACACATGTGAAGTAACATGAAAGCTTCCGGCAATTTCGACGGTTTCCTCTAGTCCCGTTTCATTTATGTCAACCATTATCACCTTTGCCCCTTTTCTTACCAATTGAATGGTCAGCTCACGCCCCATTCCACTGCTTGCCCCAGTTACTATAATAACTTTTCCCTTCACTTTCATAATTCTATTTTTTCAAATGCTCGACATTGAATCGTCTCCTGGGTTAATCATTTTTAGGATTGTGATTCTTTTTTGTCGAAAAGGGATAAATAGGTCACGAATCCCTAAAATAGATTTAAAAATGTTTCAGGTTTCAATTGTTAAGAACAATAACAAACTCTATTCAGGAAATGGAATAGTCAGGATTACACAAATGCTTTTAATTAATTTAAAGAGATACAAATCATCAATTATTGTTGTGAAAAATAAAATTGACAAAGTGTTTCTGATTCAAATATCTTCTGCTTTTATAAATGAATTAATTTAAAATGGCAGCCCAAATAGGAATTTGTGTAGCAATGATGACGGCTATATATTTTTGTCGATAATAGTTTGTGATGAACAATCCGCCTAATATTATCGAGGCATCTTCCGTATTTGCACTGATTGTTCCCTTATTGGAAGAAATAGAATATTTAATCATCAGTCCACTGGAATCAAAAATGCTACATCTCGTATTCCATATATTATCGTATTCAAATTTCAGCAATTTTTTAGGAATTTGTAATGTCGCTTTTGTCTTCCAATTGTTATAGGTGATTTTACCAATTATCTTGTTTTCATCTTCATCAACTATCACTGAGGATTGCCCAAAAAAGCCCTTAGTATTAAAATTAATTTTTTTGCCAAACAGAATACCTTCAGCGGTGTTAGAAAATGTTTTATCCTTCATTTTTCCAACCAAATCGCCATTTGAATAAATGGAATAAGTACTTGAAAAAATATTTTTTTTCCAGCTAAGATTAGTGATCATATTAGATTGCTTGGTTTTAAAGTTAGGTTAAGCTTAAGTAACAAGATTAAGATATCTTCCAGGATTTTATTTGTTACCATATGCAACAGTTATATAAAAAACCTAAAAAACAAAACACATCTAACAATTACAAGTTTTGGATGAAACAAAAAAGAAACCAGTTGTGAGAAGGTGGGATTTATAGTCTTCCTTTTTATCAATCATTGTTTATTGAGCAAACACTTTACACATTGGAATGATGCGTTGAAACCTCAACCTTTAAGCATCGACTTTCCACGCTTGCAAAGTTGCACGGCTAGTCCCCAGGGATCTCGCATCATGACAAGGTGAGCTCCTTCTTTTGGTCGAACTTCTTCTACAAAGGTAGCTCCTACATTTTCTAATCTGGACCTATCTGTATCAGGGTCATCAGAAACAAAAGCAAGGTGAAGCAATAAGGGATGCATGTTGCCATAGTCTGGCACCTGGTCTGACGGATTATTATAAATTTCAATCATCACATTACCTGAATCATCCGCCAAAAAATGAGTAAACGGAGCTTTATCCATTGCCTTAACAATTGTCATTCCTAAGTTCTTTACATACCAATCTGTCATTGATAAAGGGTCCGCTACATTTATAGCTACATGTTCTAATTTCATTGAATCAAGGTTTTGATAATTCGTACCACTTCTCTTTGGAAGGATTATCTAAAGGTGAGCATAATATTTTAGCTTCGGTATATTTAGCTATTTGTTTTTTGGATAATTGATGTGACCACTCTACCCGATCGCTTGCATCAGCTCCTTTCCCCACATTATTTCCTTCTGCATAGAAGGATGTTTTTTCTTTGGC
>JBNLGO010000170.1:0-7268 GCA_050306095.1 Cyclobacteriaceae bacterium | reverse complement strand
AAATGTGATTTCGGTAGCTTCATTTGCCCCTAATCTCCAATACTTACCATATGTCTGAAGTGCACCTTCATCCGCTTTTCCAAATATCAATCTCTTACGTACTGAGGGTTTGCTGTACTTGATTTCTATTTTCAATCCGTTTTTATTATACTCGGCTAAACCTGGAGGGCTTAATGTTCTATTTCGGTAGTTTAGATAAAACATCCCAATCACACTGATCAGAATGAATATACCAACACCAATAAAAATCTTCTTTTTCATGAAATTTTGAATTTAGGATCAAAAGGAGAAACTCCCCTTCTAAAAAAAATTTATGCTTAGCTATTGGAACCTAAAGTAACAAATCAAGTCGGATATCAAACGCTGATCATTGAAAAAATTACATCTAACTCAAAATCCTTACATGTGTTAAAATCAAGAGTTAATCGAAAGTTTTCTTTGGTCACCTTTAATGCCTCACACTAATTAAACCATAAATAGACAAATAAGCTAAAACTGATTTTTAAGTATTAAATGGAGGATAACTAGTATGAAACGGATTGCATTAATCATGACTGTTGGGGCCATGGCTTTCACAATTTTGAGTCATAGCCCCGTAAAAGCTCAGACAAATCTCTACAAACTCCACTCATTGTTTGTATATAACTTTGTTAAAAATATAAAATGGGAGAATGTGGGTAATGAGTTTGTTATTGGAGTTTATAACAATAGCAATGTACACAAAGAATTCATCCAGAATTTTAACAACAAGAATATTGGAGGAAAATCCTTCGACATTAAACAAATCACGACTACAGACGAAGCAAAGGCTTGTCAAATAGTTTATATTCCGAAGGCTAATAAAAGCAAAACCACCGCTCTTATTGATGAATTGAACGGTCATCAGATTCTGGTTGTAACAGAGGAAGACCTGGTTAGTGAAGGTGCTTCAATAAGTTTCGAGTTGGTTGGTTCAAAACTGAATTTCAAAATAAATAAGAATAATACGGATCAAAAAGGCCTAAAAATAAGTAGTTCGCTGTTAGCTCTTGGAACTGTTATATAGGCTTCTCTACAAATAAAGATAAGTGGATTTATAGCTGCTTTGGCTTCCAAGGCAGCTTTTTTTTGTCTAAAATTTAGTCCAATAAAAAAGGAGTAGCCAGTGCTGACTAACTCCTTAATTCATGGAGGATGGTTGAATGGTTAATCTTTATTAAGCCTTATGTTAATAAAACAAAGGCTAAATAGAATAAAGTTAATATCCTGGTAATTATCCAAGCAATTAGCTTAACATTTACCATAGCTTCTAACCTGATTTATCTACTAAATTAATTTACATAACGGAAGTTCACTAATTGACTTTTCAGCCAACTTTCAAGAATTGGAAAATTATGCAAAACTGGTATTTTAAGAAATCAAAAAATGGTGATATTTGCTTAAATTGGTAAGGATTAAATCTACAAATACTTATTTTTCGCAATTCTTAAAAAACATTTTATTGTTTTTTGCAAAATTTACCAAGTGCTATAAATGTCTAGAAGTTCACAAAACCAGCAGATTTGTTCAATTATTGGAATCAATTTTTCTTACGAATAGCTATTTCAATTAAACCATTTTAAAAAAAACAGTGATAAATACTTACTGCTAAAACAATTCTTGAAATTACTCTGGATACTTTATTGGCATACTTGTGACCGTCTCAGTAATCCTGGAAAAGCTTTTATAAAATGTATCCGCCTTGAATGAGTGAGGGTAAGTATGGTTGCAAAATTATTTTTTTAAGAGGATGAAATTGAATTAAAATGGTTCTGTCTCAATTTCAATAATCTTGCTTTTGATCTTTATAGAAGTTTTAGCATCCGGTTTGTTGCGCTTCCAGATTTGATTATCAGTATGTTTTCGTCCAAAGAAATTAATAAATCTGGTATGCTGGAAGTCGAGCCAGAATAGTGTATTTGAAGTAAATCCAGCAGAATTCTCATAGATTACCTTTGTTTTGATCTGGATCATCCTCAATTCTTTAATCAGCTGCTTGTAATCATTTAGCGAAACACTCTTTTTGGTCAGTATCCTGATTGAAGTAGCGATATGCTCTCCTGGCTTAATATTTACCAGTTGAGTATTACTCTGAAAATATATTAGGTTTTCTGATCTTGGAAGATCCGTTGCCAACCTCAAAGGTATTTTGTGAACTATTTTAGTAGTGGTCTTGGGCAGGAATTCGGCATAAATATCATCTATCCGGACATTATATGCCCAATAGTCAGAGTCATTGTGCAACTCACCGGTAAAAACCAAACCTCCCCACGTAAATTGATCTCCTTCAATATCACCTTTACTTGGTAGAATCTGGATATTCTTAAAATATAGCTTTGGCTTGAAGAAATTCCTTTTTATGATTTGAATAATTACAAAACCCGCTATTACCCCTCCAGCGAATGAACCAATCAGGATTATGAGAATACTAGTGAAGGCATCTGTCATTGGTCAGCAGCTAATTGTTGGCGAAAATACAATAATTAAACTTTTATTAAAATTGAATTTAATCTTTATAAAATTGGAATTTTTGAATTTACGATAAATGAGGTAATTCTTTCGATAAATCGGAATACCTATTTTGTTCTGCCAATAACACCTTTCTCAAACTCCTCGTCAATAGGCTCCCACAATTCAATCTTATTTCCATCCAGATCCATTATATGAACAAATTTTCCATAATTGTAAGATTCAATTTCGTCGAGCACCTCTACTCCTTCTTTTTTTAATTGATCAACCAACCATTCCAGGTTCTCCACACGGTAGTTGATCATAAACTCCTTTTCGGAAGGCTCAAAATATTCGGTACTGTTCTTCATCGGACTCCACTGACTGAATCCTTTTTTGTTTTCATTGTCAGGTAAACGCCACTCAAAACAGGTGCCGTATTGGTCAGTGTTGAATCCTAAATGCTTTTCATACCAGGCCTTAGTACTATTAGGATCCTTAGTTTTAAAAAAAATACCACCGATCCCGGTAACTCTTTTTCTTTTTTCAGTCATTCTATGTTGTTTTAATTTGTCTTCTCGCTAAAACTAGAAGATAAGTTAAATTATACCGAAAATAATAATTACAATCTATACTATTCAAAATAAAGAAAACGGGTTTAGACCATTATTCATAAATAAAACCGGACTTGTTAAATTCCTTAAAATATGTCAAAACTGTAAATGTGTTTTATGAAAAATGCAAAGAAAAAGGTGCAGATATGATTATATAGCAATATCAATCCTCATTAAACAATCCAATAAAATATTATATTGCGAGATAAAATTGATTAATTATGAATACTGATGTGCTGGATAGTGTGAAGTTGAATTGGAATTCAGACACCACAATCGGGATAAATCTGGCTATTGGACTTATCATGTTTGGTGTTGCTTTAGGTTTGACGAAAAGCAGTTTTTTGACACTCTTCAGAAATCCAAAACCTACGTTAACCGGAATCATATCACAATTTTTTCTTCTGCCATTTTTCACATTTGTGTTAGTCTGGCTATTGAATCCATTACCAGGTTTGGCTTTGGGCATGATACTAGTCGCTGCATGTCCAGGAGGAAACGTTTCAAATTTCTTCTCAGCACTCAGTAAGGGTAATGTGGCATTATCCATTAGCCTGACAGCAGCAGCGTCTTTACTGGCCGTGGTTTTTACACCGATGAATATCGAGTTTTGGGGAGGTTTGCTGGAAAACACATCACCAATACTAAAAAAAGTAAATATCAACTTTCTCAAGATGGTAGAGTTGGTTTTTTATACAATCATTGTACCTCTAATACTAGGAATCTTTGTCAGATCCAGATTTCCGAAACTAACACAAAAAATTGATAAGCCAATCCGCTATTTATCGTTTGCTATTTTGGTAGCATTTATTGTAGTAGCATTCGCAAATAATTATGGACTGTTTCTTAAGTACTATCATTACATAATTATCCTTGTGCTCCTTCATAATGCGCTGGCATTAAGTATCGGATATTTTTTCAGCAAGATAATGCAAAACAATCCAACAGACACAAGGTCAATTACTATAGAAACTGGCATCCAAAATTCAAGCCTGGGACTTGTTATCATTTTTACATTCTTCAATGGACTTGGTAGTATGGCCCTAATAGCTGCATGGTGGGGCATTTGGCATATCATTTCTGGTTTTATTATTTCACAATACTTTGCCTATAAATCATCAAGCCCTGCTTTGGTAAAATGATAGTCACACTTGGAAATCTATATTATTACCCATTAAAGCTTTATGTTTATTTAGCAAGCTATTTGTATTTCAGGAAACTGCGTGTAGTTGGTCGCAAAAACATACCTGCTAAAGGACCTCTCATATATGCTATTAATCATCAAAATGCTTTACTTGATGCTTTACTTCTGAGTGTAGTCACCCGACGAAATCCTCATTTCCTCACTCGAGCTGACGTGTTTAACAATAAATTTATCGACAAATTTTTACGTGGGCTTAAGATGTTACCTATTTACAGGATTAGGGACGGCTATGATAGTATCAAAAGGAATGAGGCAACTTTTGCCTCTGCAAACGAAATTCTTCAGAATGGTGGTGTAGTAGGTATATTTCCCGAAGGAAGCCACAGCTTGAAATATAAAGTAAGACCACTAAAAAAAGGTGTTGCCAGAATTGCTTTTATGGCCGAAGAAAGTTCTGACTTCAACTTGAACTCAAAGGTTATCCCAGTTGGCATCCAGTATGAATCGCATTTCTTGCCAGAAGGCAGAACGCTCATCTCTTTTGGAGAACCGATAGAAGTGACTAACTATAAAGATGCTTACCTGCAGGATAAAAATAGGGGCATTGAACAATTAATTACTGACTTGCACAAAAGAATGAAATCTCTTGTTGTGAATATCGAAGGTGAAGATTACGAAACCAAATACCAACGATATCAGGAAAAGAGAGTTTTTAAAAACAACCTTGTTCAGCAGCTCAAAGCGGATCGAAATTTGGTATCAGCTATCGAATCAGGAAAATCATTGAATGAAGTCCCTGAGAAAGGCAATTTAATCGTAAGGTCGTTAGGATTTATTTGGCGCTTACTCTGGAAAATAATTGGATTTATTCCAAGAAAACTAATGGATCTTCTTGTTAAAAAGACAACTAAAGATCCACACTTCTATGGTACTATGCGATTTGGATATTCAATATTTGCCTATCCCATTTTCTATATAATACTCTACTTTTTAATCTTCAGTTTGATATCTTAGAACAATAATCATATTGTGTTTTATGAGACCACTGATTGGATTAGCATTAATAATCTTTCTTCTCTCGTGTAAATCTGAACCTTCAAGACCTAATATCATCCTGATCATGGCAGATGATATGGGATATGAATGCCTTGCAATTAATGGAGCAAGTGATTATCAGACACCAAACCTAGACCGATTAGGACAAACTGGAATTCGATTTAATAATACTTTTTCTCAACCATTGTGCACGCCTTCCAGGGTCAAGATTATTACCGGAAAACAAAATTATCGCAACTACGAGTACTTCGGTTATTTAAATCCAAATCAAAAGACTTTTGGAAATCTGATGAAGGAAGCCGGATATACAACCTGCATCAGTGGAAAATGGCAGCTTAATGGCATTTCTTTTGAAAGACCCGGTTTTGAAGATGTAAACAGACCAAATCATTTTGGATTTGATGAATATTGCCTTTGGCAATTAAACCGGCCGAGAAAAGATGGAGAACGATATGCTGATCCACTTATTTATAAAAATGGTATACAGCTGACTGACCTGGGAGATGAATATGGACCTGATATATTCTCAGATTTTGTATGCAAATTCATAGAAAATAATGCTGAAAAACCATTTTTCATCTATTATCCGATGGTATTGGTTCATGAACCCTTTGTCCCTACTCCTGATTCACCAGAGTGGCAAAATCATGAAAACAGGTATGCAAAGGACACGGCGCATTTTAAGGATATGATGGCCTACACAGATAAAATTGTAGGAAAAATCCAACAAAAACTAATAGACCTGGAACTTGAGGGAAACACCCTTCTCATATTCACTGCAGACAATGGAACTGACACACATATTATCACTCATACCACCAACGGACCTTATCCTGGAGGAAAATCCTACACCACACAACGAGGCATCCATGTCCCCATGATCGCTAGCTGGCCGAGAACGGTAAAAAAGCCTTTTGTTTTTAATGATATCATTGATTTTAATGATTTTTATCCCACACTGGCTGATATAGCTGGAATAGATATCTCTAATGAACAAATTGATGGGAAGAGTTTTTATAGTGTTTTGAAGGGGGATCCATCTGAAATTAAAAATGCAACATTAATCCATTATGATCCGCAATGGGGTAATACCAGCAGAAACAGAAATCGATTCGCCCTGGATAATAATTATAAATTATACCAGGGTGGGGACCTTTACAATTATAGAAATGATATTGATGAATTGAAACCAATCATGGTTTTGGATAATGAGCAACTAAAAACTAAAAATGAGCTTGAAAAGCTGCTAAACAATGCTGAAACTGATTCCCCCTGGGTAGATTCAGAAACTGAGTAATGTAATTTAGATTTCTGAAGTGATAACGATACCATTTAATTTTCCTCCACATTTCTGATCAAACAAAACAAAAAGAGACTGTCCCTCTGGAACAGTCTCAAAATTTCATTTCTAAATATATTTTAAGATTCAATTACCTCAATGGTATCGATAGAGTCTCCTTGACGGATGGCATCCAAAACATCCAAGCCTTCAACCACTTTTCCAAAAACTGTGTGATGCCTGTCCAGGTGCGAGGTATTATCCCTGCTGTGACATACAAAAAACTGCGATCCTCCGGTATTCCTGCCGGCATGAGCCATGGACAGCACACCTCTATCATGATATTGATTGTCTCCATCGAGCTCACAATCAATGTGATAACCAGGGCCACCCGTGCCATCACCTTTTGGGCATCCTCCCTGAATGACAAAGTTCGGAATTACCCTGTGCCAGGTAAGGTTATCGTAAAATCCACTCTTGGCTAATTTTGTAAAATTTTCAACTGTGTTTGGGGCATCATCCTCAAAAAACTCTACCTTCATCTCCCCCTTGTTTGTTTTAATGATTGCTTCTTTCATGCTTTATTTTTTTATCGGATGGCAAAGTTAGCAATTAATACCAATGAGCAGGAACCTTTATCACATTCTTTGATAACCCAGGCAGCTAACCGGAAAAGCTGCTGAACACATATCTATGTTTTGATCCTGCA